>JAEDIV010000058.1 GCA_016296675.1 Clostridia bacterium | reverse complement strand
GGAAGTGCGCTCCCTCTCCATACCTCTCCCGGAGGTTTGCTGATGGCTTGAACGCAGCTGTTAAAGCTGCGTTTTTGCTATGCTTTTCATCCATTCATGATTGATTTTAGATGAAAGATTCATTATAATAGAAACTGAGGTGATTTGCATGAAGAAAAGCGAAAGCATGCCGAAGATTCTTTCTATCGATCCATGGCTTAAAAACTATGCTTCTGATATTCAGCTGCGCGTAAACCGCTTTAATGAAGCGAGAAAGACCCTGCTTGGCAAATTTGCAGATCTTTCCTCGTTTGCAAACGGATATATGTATTATGGTTTCCACAGAACCGAAACTGGCTGGGTATACCGCGAATGGGCGCCCGGCGCCGACAGCATTCACTTAATCGGCGATTTCAACGGATGGGATCGCATTTCTCATCCGCTTACCAAAATTTCCGAAGGCGGCGAATGGGAGATCAAACTCGACGGTGCAAACGTGCTCAAGCACGGCCAGAAAGTAAAAATCCAGATTACCAGAGGCGACAAAGTCTTCGACCGCATCCCCGCATACATCCGCCGCGTTGTTCAAAACCCCGTTACGCATGACTTTGACGGACAAATCTGGATGCCCGAAAAGCCCTTCGAATGGACAGACGGCGGCTATGGGCGCAGAAAAATTTCCCCGCTTTCCATCTATGAAGCGCATATCGGTATGGCGCAGGAAGAAGGCCGCATCGGAACCTACGACGAATTTACCGACAAAATTCTGCCGCGCATCAAAAAAGCAGGTTATAATACCGTTCAGCTGATGGCAATCATGGAACATCCGTATTATGCATCCTTCGGCTATCAGGTGAGCAATTTCTTCGCGCCCTCCTCCTGGTTCGGAGAACCCGAAGGACTTAAGCGCCTGATCAACAAAGCGCACGAAATGGGCATGCTGGTATTTCTGGATCTTGTCCATTCCCATGCATGCGCCAACGCCAACGAAGGCATCAGCATGTTTGACGGCACAGATACGCAGTTTTTCCATGAAGGCAGCCGCGGCTGGCACAGCGCCTGGGGTTCCCGCGTATTCAATTACGGAAAGCATGAAGTCATTCATTTTCTTCTGTCCAACATCAAATACTGGCAGGAGGAATTCCACTTTGACGGTTTCCGCTTTGACGGCGTAACCAGCATGCTCTATCTGAATCATGGCCTTGGCGTATCCTTTGACAGCTATGACAAGTATTTCAGCCTAAACACCGACATTGACGCAGTTACCTATCTTCAGCTGGCTACGGAGCTTATCCATTCCGTGAATCCTCTCGCCGTCGCCATTGCCGAAGACATGAGCGGTATGCCGGGCATGTGTCTGCCAATAAGATACGGTGGCATCGGTTTTGATTATCGTCTCGCCATGGGCGTTCCGGATTACTGGATCAAGATGATCAAGTCAGGCCCGAGCAAGGACTGGAACATCTTCGGTATGTGGCACGAACTGACCACACGCCGCCCGCAGGAAAAGGTTATCGGCTATGCTGAAAGCCACGATCAGGCTCTGGTGGGCGATAAAACCATCATGTTCCGTCTGGCGGATGCAGAAATGTACACGGGAATGAACAGGAGCTATCATTCCTTCACGATGGACAGAGCCATTCAGCTTCACAAGCTGATTCGCTTTATCACGCTCACCCTGTCCTGCGACGGATACCTGAACTTTATGGGCAATGAGTTCGGCCATCCGGAATGGATCGATTTCCCGCGCGAGGGCAACGGAAACTCCTTCCATTATGCGCGCCGCCAGTGGTCGCTTTCTGAAAACGGATTCCTTAAGTATTCCCAGCTTCTGGCCTTTGATGAAAGCATGCACCGCTTTTCAAGAAAATACCGCGTAATGTGCAAGCGCGATCTTCAGAACCTTTGGATGGATCCCGAAAAGAGCATAATCGCCTTCTCCAAGGGAGATCTTGTATACGTATTCAACTTCAGCGAGTATTCGGATGCCGACAAATTCTTCCTTCCGGTCAACACCACAGGCGAAGGCGAATACAAACTCGTATTCACATCAGATAAGTCAGAATTCGGCGGATTTGACCGCACGGATGAACAGGCGACTTATCAGACATTCTTTGCGCCTGACCGCGGCACGGGATTCACCGTCACCGTTCCCTCTCTTTCCGCTTTGGTGTTTGAAAAAAGCGCGCCTGTCAAGCGCGCCCGTAAATCCTGAACCATTCCTCGGTTTCACTACCATCTTCATTTTTCAGTATGAGCGGCGGCAGCCAATGGAGCTGTTCGCCGCCCATTTTTACACTGTCAATCAGAATCAATCGCGGCGCATGGTTTTTTGTGCCCTGAACGCAGCGGATTCTCTTTGGCGCGAGATGGCTGTTTTTCATCTCGCACATCATTTCAAACGCTCTTTGCGCCGGGAAAACCACGGAAAAGCGCCCGCCGGTTTTCAAAAGCTGTGCAGCGGACCGGCATATTTCTCCGATTGTCGTATCGCCTTCATGTCTTGAAAGCCGCTGATTCTCGCGCACGGACTGAAGCGCAGCCCCCTCTTTGGAATACGGAGGATTACAGACTACCTGGTCAAACTTTCCGTAGCCCAGACTGCCCGGTGCATTTCTGAGGTCCATATTATGAATGCGGACGCGTTCGGAAACATGGTTCATCAAAACGCTTCGCGCGGCCATTTCCGCCATGTCTTCCTGAATCTCAACCGCATCAATTTGCGCATTCTCATGATGCGCTGCAATCAGAAGCGCGATCGCGCCTGTTCCCGTACCCAGATCCGCCACGCGGTCATTTTTCCTGACAAGCGCAAAATCCGCAAGCAGCACCGCATCCGTACCAAAGCGGAACGCATTCGTTTTCTGGATAATCTTCATGCCGTTATACTGAAGATCATCCACTCTCTCGCCTTCCAGAAGCGTGATTTCAGATATATGCAATGGATCCGATAAACACATATTCATCTATCTCCGTGAAGTTCTGTACGCTGATTACGCGGTTCTGATCGGGCGATGCGAAAACTACAGTATCGACGTTCACGCAGATGCCTGTCAGCATCGTGTCTCCCGCGTAGAAAAACACCTGATCGCCTGCGCCGAATGCATTTGGATCCTCATTCCAGTTCTCCATCGCCATTGCACTTTCATACTGAAGCGCAATGGTCGGGTGAAGTTCCATATTGATGATGGCAAATACTGCATAGGTAAGTCCGCTGTTTCCGTATGCATCTTTTCCTACGCGGCCTGCTTCATACGGAGCGTTAAGCGCGTTTGCGGCTTCCCCGCAGATCAGATCCACCAATACCTGTCTTTCCGCTTCCGCTTTTTTCATTTCCTCAAACGCAACGGAATCGGCATAGGTCAGCGCTTCGTCCGAATTCATCAGTTTTCTTGTCAGCGTATCGGCAACGCCCGTCTGTTCCATGCCGTGCGCTTTCTGGAAACTCTTTACCGCTTCCTCCGTCTTTTTGTCAAACGTACCGTTTGCCGAATCGAAATAGTATCCAAGATCAATCAGCCTTCTCTGAAGCAAAACCACCTGATGACCGACGTCGTCTCTTTTTACAGGCATCTCGGACAATTCCTCCGTGAATTCATCCATCGTGATGCATTCGCCGGAATTGAGCAGAAGCCTCGTGGCTTTATCGGCGCTGCCGGTCGTCTGAATATTATTAGCCAACTGGAAGAAATATACTGCTTCCGAAAGCTCATGCGTGAATTCATTGTCAATCAGGCCCGAATAGAACCCGAGATCCGTAAGCTGCGTTTTCACCTTCTGAACAGCGTCTGAAATATCGCCCTCATACAGCGCGCTCACCGCGTCCATCGCAAGCGCCTCAGCGTAGGAAACCGCCTCGCCCTTGGCAAGATGGATGCGCATTTCCACGCCGCATTCGCCATTCTCCTCAAGGCCGTTCCATTTCTGGTATTCGCACACGGCATCCTGTGTATTCTTTCCGAACTTGGCAGAGCAATCGCCCTCAAAATAGCCGAGCTCCTTAAGCTGCAATTGGAGAAGCTTGACGGCGGAGCCTGAATCTCCGTAGGCAAGCACAATTTTCATTTCACATTCGTTTAAATTGATGCAAAGCGGCGAACACAAAAGCGAAACCACTTCGCTGTCTGCAATGCCCGTGACTGGAAGATCATTGATCAGCTGAAATAGGCACACTGCCGTTTCAACTTCCTCTGTATATTCATCCGTCACAGCGCCTGCTAAATATCCTTTTTCAGAAAGAAATGTCTGAAGCCGTTTGACCTGTTTTCCCTGATCGCCCGTCTGGAAAATATAGTCCATCTTTTCAATCATGCGTGCAGCGTCAATGTATTCCTTTTTGGTTATGACATTATCGCTTTTCAGTCTTTCCATGGTTTCGGGATCCGCAAGACCTGTCTGCGCGATACCGTTGGCAATCTGAAAATTGCTGATCGCCGTCTGCGTTTCGTCGCCAAAATAGCCGTCCGGCTCTGATGAAAAGTATCCCAGTTCCTTAAGCCTTATCTGCATCTCATATATATCGTCGTTCTGCTTTCCATAAGTTACAAGACTTGCAGCAAAACATGAAGCAAGCGAAAAAGCGCAAATCAATACCGCAATCAGAACGGCAGTTTTCTTGATCATCTTCATATACTTATATGCTTCCATAACCGCCGAATGGGCGTTCTTTCTCCATTTTAAGGTATATAGATTTTACTACATTTTCGCCTCTTTGCCAATAGCGAAATCTTGATTTGGCGTTTCTTCTACTTTAAATAAATGCTTTTCCGGACAAAAAGAAACGACATGAACAAAATGCCATGTCGTTTCTTTCAAAACGGTACACCCGATACGAACTCAGAAAAGGAAATCTGAATTATTCTTCCACGGGAGCGCCAACCGGGCAAGTACCTGCACAAGCGCCGCAGGAAATGCAAGCTTCGGCATCGATTACGTACTTACCGTCACCGGCAGAGATCGCGCCAACCGGGCACTCAGCTTCGCAAGCGCCACAAGCGATGCAAGCATCCTTAATAACGTAGGCCATGGGGACACCTCCTATATTATAGATATATCCATTATACCACACTTTACTCAAAATGCAATTGTTAATTTGCAATTTTTGTGGTATCATTCATCCATAATTTCTATGGAGGCTGTGTATGACTGAACAACTCAAAAAAGCCCGCGCGCTTTTAGCCGATGTAACGCCGCTGAAAACTGACTGCGGCCTTCTTTGCGACCACGCATGCTGCAAGCCCAGCGCGGATTCCGGAGACTGCGTATGGCTTTTTCCCGGCGAAGAAGACACCGATTATTTCTGGGGCGAAGTCAGGGATGTGCGCCTTCCTGCAACCGGAACAAGCGCCAAAAGTCTTTATTGCCATGAAACGTGCGATCGCAATCTGCGTCCTTTCAGCTGCATGATTTTCCCGCTCGTCCCCTATTTTTCCAAGAAAAAGAACGCATGGTCCGTACGGATGGACAGGCGTGCCTACATGCTTTGCCCGCTTACGGGCTACGGAAAAAAGGGACTGAATCCTGAATTTGTCATAAATGCTGAAAAAGCCGTTTGCATTCTTTCAGAAACAGAATCGGGCGAACGCTTTTTGGAAGCGCTCGCCCGTGAAGAAAGCATTTACCGCGAACCGCTGTTTTAGCGCGCGATTTTTTCAGATGCGTCGGATGCGATATATGCCTGAAGCTCGACAGATGCCACGCCGTCAGGATTGGTAAATCCAAGCGCCGTCTGAAGGGCCACAATCGCGTCCTTGGTCGTCTGATCAAACGTACCGTACTTGATTGACGTAGAATCCAGGAATCCAAGATTCATCAGCCTCAGCTGCATCTCTCCCACGCTCTCGCCGGCAGCGCCAAACTCAAGCGTTTGGTAGCTCCCTGCGAGAGTGTTTGCATATTCGCCCTTTGAAGGCGCATAGGCCGAGAACATGAGATCCTGAAGCGCGCTGGTTGCTTCACCGGTCTGCTCCATGCCGATGGCTGCCTGGAATGCCTTGACGGCAGAAGTGGTCTTGGTCAGGTAATTTCCGCCGATATCGCCGTCGAAGTAGCCGAGAGATTTGAGCCTGCGCTGCATATTCTTGACCTTTTCGCCGGTAGAACCGGTATTCAAAGGTTCGTAGGCGGACTGGGTCTCGTAGAACTCATCCAAATCAGCGGAAAGGTATTTTTTATTGAGATATCCGATCTGGCCGTTGGAATTCTGGACTTCCGCCCAATCGCCGTTGGTTCTCAGCCATTTTACCTTCGCACCCTTGGAAAGCTTGCCCATAAGAGACGCATCCTCAGATGCGCTTGCGTATACATAGACCTCGTCTTTGGTGATAACAGCCTGTTTATTGACAATTTCTATGTTTCCGTTCAGTTCGCTTTCCTTGATCACGAAATCCGAAAGCGCAGCATAGCCGATCGCGCCGGCGCTGTTTTTGATCTCCGCCCAATCGCCGTAGGTTCTCAAAACCGTGATCTCCGTTCCCTGATAGAGCGTGCCGATCGGGGTCTTATCTTTGACGGATGCATAAACGACCGTCGACTGAGAAACAACGGTAGCCGTCTTATTGACAATTTCTACCTTGTTGTACGATTCGCCCTTCTGGGGCGCAGTATCTGCATACAGTTCTTTCTGCGTTTCTGCATTGGCAACGCCGTTTTGCTTTAAGCCGACCACTGCCTGGAATGCCTTAACCGCATCCTTGGTCCCGCTTCCGAATTTTCCGTCGGCTTTACCGGAAAGATATCCGAGCTCGATCAGGCGGTTCTGAAGCTTTTTGACCGCTTCTCCGGCGTCTCCGCTTTCAAGCGTCGCATAACTGACGGCAACTTCGCCGTTGGGATTATAAGGCGCGCTGTCTGCGTAGAGGTAGGTCTGAACAAAATCCGTGGCAATGCCGTCCTGTTCAAGGTTCAAAGCCGCCTGAAACGCGCGAAGCGCCGCTTCCGTACCGTCGCCAAAGTATCCGTCTACCGTTCCTGTCAGATAGCCAAGCTCGATCAATCGGATCTGAAGTTTGGCAACTTCATCGTTTTTATCGCCGTTTTTCAGCTTCTTGTATCCGCCCGAACCATTGGGACGTGTATTGCTCTTTGCGCTTGAGGAATACAGAAGTTCCTGAAGAGAAACCGACGCCACGCCTGTCTGCGTGCGGCCGTTTACATATTCAAAGGTCTTGATCGCCTGCGTCGTCTCGCTGTCGTAATAGCCGTCTGCCTCGCTGTCCATATATTTGAGCTCGATCAGACGGTTTTCAAGCGCATATACCGCCGTTCCATACGATCCTTCGCCCAGCGCCATGTATTCTTTCTGTGTATTGGCGGTGGAAGAATTCTTGAGCGCATCGCCGGCGAAAAGGTATTTCTGCATATCCGGCGTCGCTACACCAGTCTGCACCTTTCCGTATCTTGCTTCAAACGCCCGGACCGCGTTTGCCGTATTTTCGCCGTAGTATCCGTCGGCCTGCCCCTTCAGATAGCCAAGCTGGATGAGGCGCCTTTGCAGGCTTACAACCGCTTCTCCATAGCTTCCTTCATACAGCGTCTGGTACAAAACCGCCGTAGGCGTCGGCGTGACGCGTGCTTCCTGATACGTCAGCGCATCGTCTCTGTACAGATAAACCTGCATGGCGGCAGTGGCGATACCTGTTTCAGGCTTTCCGTACGCCGCTTCAAAGCGCTTAACCGCGTTGACCGTACCCGTTCCATAGATTCCGTCGATCTTTCCGGAATAATATCCTAAAAAGCGCAGACGGGTCTGAAGATTTGTAACCTGATCTCCCCTGCTTCCATACTGAAGCGCGGTATATCCGCTTGACGCCTGCTGCGTAGGTCCGGGCGTCGGCGCAACATAAGGCGTCGGGGTCGGCGTTACCGTGCCTGCGCGGTAGGCAGCATCCGAAAACAGATATTCCTGCATGCTTACCGTAGCAATACCCGTGCGCTGGCGGCCGTACAGGGCTTCAAATTCCTTGACCGCGTTTTCCGTATTCGCGTCGAAAATTCCGGTCGCACTGCCCGAAAGATAGCCAAGCTCAATAAGGCGGTTCTGAAGACGCGCAACCTGCGTTCCCGTATTGCCTCTCTCAAGGCGCGTAAAGGCTGTATTTTCATTTGTCGCCTGCGCGGAAAGCTTTTGATTATATGTTTTTGCGCTGTTTGAAAAAAGATATACCTGCATCATCTGGCTGGCTGTGCCGGTCTGAACGCGTCCATACGCATTTTCAAACATCTTAACCGCCTGCGCAGTCGCCTGATCAAAGCGTCCCGATGCCGTTCCTTCAAGATAGCCAAGCTCAATCAAGCGCTTCTGAAGATTTCTGACATTGGTGCCGAGCGCGCCGACGGAAAGCTCCGTATACTGGTCCACCTGCGCTTTATCCA
Organism: Clostridia bacterium; assembly: GCA_016296675.1. Classification (GTDB taxonomy): domain Bacteria; phylum Bacillota; class Clostridia; order Christensenellales; family Aristaeellaceae; genus SFHK01. Next base: position 6,466 of record JAEDIV010000058.1, on the reverse strand, counting down.
GCGCTTCGTTCATCCAGCCCATTACGGTTACGCGCTGGGTAGGCTGCGTATTCGGTTTGTTCCCGCCCGGCGCAAGCGTCTGGTTTACGCTTGAAGCAGTGGGAAACGGAACCGCTACCTCCACCGAATAATCGCTCAGAGGATCCGTAGTATCGGTTGCAGGAGCACAGCCGGCCAAAAAGAGCATAAGCGCGGCCAATACAACCATGATCCCTGAGCGCAAATTTTTCTTCATAATTTTCCGGCCCTCCAATTCACATAGGCAATTTTTTCTTTCACATAATCATGAGACGCAAAAGGCAGGATGAAAGTTGCTTCATCCCGCCAATATATCCCAACTTTATTCACCTTTTGCAAGGATCGAACGAATCTCTTCGATTGCGTCCGTCACCTTATGAATCTCTTCTTCCGTCATGGTCTTGGACCATCCCTGAACCGTGTTTGTAAGGGAAGCGACCATTTCGCGAACCTTTTCACGGCCCTTTTCAAGGATAATCACATGCACCACGCGGCGATCGGTCGAATTGCGGACTCTCTTTACATAGCCCGCTTCGATCATACGGTCGATCAGAGGGGTGATGTTGGGTTTGGCGATGTCGAACCGCTCGGAAATCTCCGATACGGTCATACTTTCTTCAATATCAAGTGTTGCCAGCACCTGTGCATAGGACAGAGGAAGCTGGTTTGCGCCCTGGTCAAAATCAGGACGGAACAGGCGCTTTTTCAAAACTGGCGCAACCGTAAGAATCTGCCATGCAAGTTTTTCAGTGTTCGTAAGCATAGTGTACAGCCTCCATGTCATAAATAACAAGAATATTGTCTATATTATAACATTCCTGACACATACGCAAGTTATTCTTCGTTTATATTTGCGTTTTTCTAATTAACATTCTGACGATATTTTTCATTTACGGCGAATATTTGTACTTTTTCGTACAAATCCGTGTTCTCATAAGCAACCGGATAGAGCTGTTCAAATGCCTCAACATCGGCTCCGGCGCTTCTTTCATAGGAAGAGATATAGACATAGTCCACGCCGTATTTCTCAAAAAGATGCTGGTTGTCCATAGGATTCTGGAGCATCCTGTACATATCCGTTTGCGCGTTTTCGAAATTCACGCCGTGGAAATACAGATACAATGTTGCTCCGCAGACAATCTTTCGTCCGCCCAGGACATTGGCTGCATTGTTGTGATTGTCCTTGGTCAGAAACACGCTGTCTCTCGGGGTATTGTTATAGATATACTCGCCGGCCTGTCTGTGCGCAGAGGAGAAAATCACTTCATCCGAAATGCATTCCCTTGCAATCGTCACCATGCCGGAAACCCCTGATACCATCAAAAACAGCCATGCACAGATTACGGCAAATATGCGTTTCGCGCTGTCAAGCCATGCATATTTCCCCTTCTGAAAAAGCCTGACAAATACGCGGACGAGCGCGTCTGCGCCGATGGGCAGCATCACAAGATATGCGACATAGAAAAGCTTGATGTTGTCGTATTCATTGGGCTGAAAAAGGATGCATTCCGAAATGCCATAAAGGATCAGTACGCCCAGCGAAAGCGCCTTCACAGCGCGGTCTTTGATAAAGACCGCAGCGATCGGGAACACAACATACATGATTCCGACATTTCTGATCCAGAACCAGAAATAATTGTCCCGAAGGCCGCCGATGCCATTGTTGTTGACCCAGTTAAACTGAATACGCAAAGATCCGCCGTCAATGGTCTGCGGAAACGTCCATTCAAGAAGCTGATAGGCAGCCAAAAGGCACGCAAGCACGCCGTATACGCCGAACAAAAGAACCGACTTTTTCCTCTCTGCCTGAAAGGCTACCGTATAGATAAGTGCGCCCAAGCTGATTGCGCCAAGGGCCAGGAAAGAATGCGTATGGATCATCGGCAGCGCGCCAGCCCAAATGCCAAGGGTAATGAAATTTGCGTATTTCCTTTCGCGCATGGCGGTCACAAGCAGATACAGACACGGCATCAGGCACATCCAGCCCGCCATCAGCGTTCTTTGCGGAATCAGAAGATCCGAAAGCGCATTGACCCATCTGAGGTTTTCATCCGGCAGATTGGTCGGCGTTTGATAGTAGCCGAAAAGCGTCTCGGATACCTTCCACTCATCCAGGCCGTTTCCGTCAAACAGGCGGGTAAAGCCAAGGCCGCCCGAGAAGAAAAAGAGATAAAACGCAAGCGCGGAAACTGATTTTTTCCCGGTAAGCTCATAGGCAAAAATCACAAAACCCATATAAAGGAGCGCGCACATAACGGTGCCGGGGATATACAAAGACTCCGCAAGCGGCGTTTTGAAGATCAGCATCGTGGAAGAAAGAGCATCGGCCAGAAAGGGATAGCCCAGCTTCGTACCCGGAAGAAGCGTGTATTCCGGCGGGTAGCTCTGCCCGATCAGGCCCGTTGCAAAGCCCGCATGCATGCAAAGATCGCCGTAGGTGCTTTGCCCGACGTGAAGATCTCCGCCGACATTTACAAACGTATGGGTATACTGCAAAAAGGCCGTAATCAGTACCGCAGGAAAAATGACAAGAAGCACGAAGGAAAAATCGATTTCCTTTGGTGCATCACAGGCAATCAATTCCTTTTTTCCGCGTTTTAAAACATATACGGCCGCAGAAATACCTATGGACAGCGCCAGGGCAGCAATCTGCGCTGCAAGCGTAAAATCAAAAAGATAGGCAAAAACCGACGGATACCACATCATTTCCATAAGTCCCATCGTCATGCCAAGCCATACTTTTATACACGTCGCGCGCTCACGCAGCAGGCTCATGGTCTTAACAACGCCAAGTGCCATAAACAGCGCCATTACAATAATACCAAGCATATTGCCTCCAAATGAGATTGATCCTATTAATTATATCACCGAAACAAATTCCCTTCAACCTATTTTACCCGAAACTGACTTTTTCATCTTGCATTTGATATTTAGATGGGGTAAAATAGTGATGTACAAATGAAACTTTACTTAAAAGGGGTGCTTTACCATGTATAACTTCCCCATTGGCATTATTCTCGACTGCTTCAAAAAGCCGGCGCTTGAGTCGCTGGACATCGTTGCCTCTCTCGGCGCACAGGGCATTCAGGTATACGCCACCCGCGGCGAAATGTCCCCTGAAAATCTGGTCGGCGAAAAGCGCAGGAACTTCTTGAAAGAAGTCAAGGTGCGCGGCCTCGTGATTTCCGCCCTCTGCGGCGATCTCGGACATGGTTTCGGAAACGCGGAGAAGAATCCCATGCTCGTTGAAAAGAGCAAGCGCATCCTGGATCTGGCCAAGGATCTTGAAACCGACATCGTCACCACCCACATCGGTGTCGTTCCGGAAGATCATAATCATCCTCGCTTTAAGATCATGCAGGATGCATGCGGAGAGCTCGCTCAGTATGCCGACAGCCTGAATGCGCATTTTGCCATCGAGACCGGCCCCGAAACCTCCATCACCCTTAAAGGTTTCCTCGATACCCTCCACTCCACAGGCGTTGCCGTCAACCTCGACCCTGCCAATCTCGTCATGGTAACCGGCGATGATCCCGCGGGCGCGGTTCATAACCTTAAGGACTACATCGTTCACACCCATGCCAAGGACGGCAAGATGCTCCGCCGCCCGAATCCCGAAGCGGTTTACGGCCTCGTTCGTGACGATGCGCTGGTTACCGATCCCGCGTTCCTCGAAGTCCCCCTGGGCGAAGGCAGCGTTCCTTATGATGCCTATCTCAAAGCCCTTGAAGACATCGGCTATAAAGGCTTCCTCACCATCGAGCGCGAAGTCGGCGCGCAGCCCGAAGAGGACATCAGGAAGGCCGTCTCGTTCTTAAAGAGCAAATATTGATTCACGCACTTATACATAAAGCCCGCATCCGTAGATGCGGGCTTTATGTATATCATATTGATAAACGATATATCACTGATTCATCTGCCACCATTCGGCTTCCACATTGCCGGCAAAGATAACGAAAAGATCGTGAACGTCTTTTGCGCTTTTTGCCTCCACCGTAAACTCAACACCTTCGCTTCCCGCGGGAACCGTGATTTCGCAAAGCACATCGCCGAAGGTTCTGTCAAGACATACGCGCACAGCTCCGCCGGTTTTGGAGGACGCTTTCAGTGTAAAGGTTTTTGCGTTCTTATGAAAGTCAACGCCCTTTACCTGAATCCAGCTGCCGCTTTCGGCTTTCAGAATCGCTTCATCGGCATAGCCCGTAACTTCGATGCCTGCTTCGCGGTACATCATCGTAGCCGGAATCTTCTCAAAAGGATTTACACTTTCAAGCTGGCCGATGCCCGTCATCGTGCCGCGTACAGACGCCAGCGTGCCATCTTCATTGACCGTGATTTTGTCAATCTGCGGACTTCTGTAGTTTCCGGAAATCCCCATCGCCTTTTCAACGGGACGGTTGTGATAGACAAGATAGTGCTGACCTTTGAATTCCACGATGGAATGGTGGTTGTTTCCGTAAAGGCCGAAGAAGCGGCCCTGGTTTACAAAAAGCTCGCCGGCATATTCAAACGGGCCCATGGGGCTGTCTGAAACCATATATTCGATTGCGCCGTTGGTGATGCCAAGATCATTTCCGTTCGTATTCCAGTTGGAGCAGTAGGAATAGTAATATTTGTCCCCGATTCTGTTCATGCCGCTGTCTTCAAAAGCATAGGGCGCATCGATCACCTGCGGTTCGCCGACGATTGAGATCATATCGTCGCCCAGCTGCACGCAGCGGATGGTGCCGGGATTGGCGGTCATTCCCTCAGGTACGCCGCCGCCGAAATACAGATAGCCCGTGCCGTCTTCATCTACAAATACAGCGGGATCAAAAAGCCAGAGGACATTGGCGCAGTTGGGTGTTTCGCGCGTAATCAGTCCCTGTCCAAGAGGATCCGTAAACGGGCCGGCGGGGTCATCCGCAACCAGTACGGATACGCCGTTTCCGCCGTTGCAGAAATAAAGGAAAAATTTGTCTTTTCCGTCAATCACTTTGTGCGCCGCGCACGGAGCCCACGAATGATTTGCCCAGGAAGCAATGCCGTTTGCACCCGCAACCAGGATCGCGCCGTGATCTGTCCAGTTGACAAGATCGGAAGAAGAAATCACGTTGATTTTGTTGATCTTTGCATACGTGTTTTCAGCGATATTCCCGTCTTTGTCATATTCAATCACGTCGTTTGTGGTATACACATAAAGCCGGTCGTTCCAAACGAGCACGCCCGGATCCGCGCCGAAGCGCTGGGTGAACAAGGGATTGTTCTGCCCGGTCAGTTTCAGGGTTTTCTGTAAATCCATTCTGTCAAACATCTGCTTTCTCTCCTGATCGTTTTTAAGTACAAGATTCTCCTGATCCACTTCCACGATTTCTTCGCCCTGCATTCTTCCTTCGATAAAGAAGTTTTTGATGGTAAAAGAAGCGTTCTTTGCGCCTTCTACATAGAGAACAAATGTGTCATAGCTGCCTGCAAGATATGTAGCGGACAAAGTCGTCCATTCGCCCTTTTTCGCGTCTGCAAACACAAGATTCTGATAGCTTGCAAGGCCGAGCTTGCTTCTTTCAACAGACAAAATGAATTCCGCCGTGTCCAGTTCTTCCTGAAGCACCTGAACAGAAACCGTATATTCCTCACCGGGAATCAAAGGAAACTGTCTGCCCGGAGAATTCCATGTGCCGGTTCTTCCGTAAGTATACAGGCCCACTTCTGTAACCTCAATCGCGCATTCACCCGTGCCGCGCGCATACCATCCGTCCGTACCTTCCGTAAAGTCGGACTCATACACGCCTGCAACCGCCGCGCCCATCATAAGAAACAGGGCAATTGTCAAAAGAAAAAAGCGTTTCATTTCGTATCCTCCTTCGAATTCAGTATATACTCAAAAATCGCATACGCGATTCCGTCTTCATCGTTTGTTTTTGTAATAAATCCGGCATGCGCTTTCACGCTTTGCGCACCGTTTCCCATGGCGACGCTGTTTTTAAAACAGGAAATCATCTCAAGATCATTTGTGTCGTCGCCAAAGACGCAGATCTCATCGTCCCTGATGTTCAGTTCGTTTGCAACGCGCCTGATCGCTGATAATTTGCTTACATCCTTCGCGCTGAACTGAACGGTTTTTCCGCCGTCGCTTATATAAAACTTTGTGCGCATGGACAGTTTTTCGCTGAATTCATCCGTAAGCGCTTTGGGCAAAAGCGCAGCCGAATCCGTAAGGTGATTATAGAAAACGAGGATCTTCAGGCATGATGATATCGCCCGGTCATCCATTTCCGTTATTCTTGCTGTTTCAAGCCCCCAGGTTTTGTTCATGGATTCGTCAATTTGAAAATTGAACGCATATCCTTCATCCGGCGAATGCAGGGACAAATGCACAGAAGGATACTTTGAAACAATATTGATGATGTCCAGAACCGCCTCGCTGTCAATGAAGCTTGACTGCATCTCTCCGTTTATGTGAACGGTC
>JAEDIV010000057.1 GCA_016296675.1 Clostridia bacterium | reverse complement strand
AAATGGAGAGGAAGTGCGCTCCCTCTCCATACCTCTCCCGGAGGTTTGTTGATGGCTTGAGCCGCCGGTAAACCGGCGGCTCTAAATTTGTTTTCTTATGCTTTTTCGTTTTCCTGCGCAGCGGCGACGACTTTTCCGCCGATGGCGCCCATGAGCAAGCTCTTAATGTCAATGCCCATGCCGGCAGTGATGCCTTCGGTGACCTGAGTGGTGCCGTTGATGATGTCCTGAATGAGCTTTGCACTGTTGCCTTCGCCGTACATGGTGATCTTGTCAACCTTGCTTAAGGGCTCTGCAACGTTCTTCGCAATTTCAGGAAGCGCAGCCATGACCATTTCGACCACGGCAGCCTCGCCGTACTTCTTCATCGCCTCGGCCTTTTTATCGATACCAGCGGCTTCGGCGAGGGCTTTGGCGCGGATGGCTTCGGCTTCTGCCTGACCTACAGCCTGAATACCTTCGGCCTCCTGCTCTTTCGCAAATTTCTGCGCTTCAGCAATCTTCATTGCGGCGTAGGCTTCCTGCTCCTGCTCATACCTTTTGGCTTCAGCTTCCTTCTGGCGCTTGAACAGTTCGGCCTGTGCAATCTGCTCCTGACGATAACGTTCAGCGTCGGCCTTGGCGCGGATTTCCGCATCGAGCGTCTGCTTGGCTACCTGAACTTCCTTTGCCTTAAGCTCTGCGTGTCTTTCGGCTCTGGCGATGTCCGCGTTGGCAGAGGTAATTTCGATGGTCTTTCTCTGCTCATGCTGCTGGATGGAATACGCCGCGTCGGCTTCCGCTTTCTTGACGTCGCTGACCTGCTTGAGTTCCGCCTGGCGGATGGCGAGCGCGTTCTGTTTTTCGGCGATTTCCATTTCGCTCTGCACTTTTGCGTCGTTGGCTTCCTTGGCTGCCTGCGCCTGGGCAATGGCGATGTCTCGGTCAGCCTGCGCTTTGGCAACGGCGGCGCCCTTCTTGATCTGAGAAATGTTATCGATACCGAGGTCTTCAATTACGTTGTTCTGGTCGGAGAACGACTGAACGTTGAAGGAAATCATCTCAAGACCCATCTTTTCAAGGTCGGGAATGGCATTTTCCTGTACGCGTTCACCGAAGGCTTTGCGGTCGGTGACCATTTCTTCCAGGCGCATCTGGCCAACGATTTCGCGCATGTTGCCTTCAAGCGTATCCTGTACGCGGCTGATGATCATGTTCTCGCCTTCGTTTAAGAAGAACTTCGAGGCAAGCGTCATCATGTTTTCGCTCTGGCCGATGCGGATTTTTACCGTTGCATCCACCTTCACGTTGATGTATTCGGCATTGGGGACATAGTCGGTGGTCTTTACGTCTACAGAGAACATCTTAAGGGACAATTTATCCAGTCTCTCCAAAAACGGAATGCGTACGCCGGCTTTTCCGATCAGAATGCGAGGCTTTCTGAAACCGGAAATGAGATAAGCCGTGTCCGGCGGCGCCTTTACATAGCCCGCGATGGCAACCAGAAGAATCAAAACTACGATGATTCCGACAATAAGCAATATCTCCATTCGAAATCCCCCTTTTTCCATTTGTATTTTCATTCTATCTGTGCTCAGGAGAAAATACGCCTGCGCTTGACTTAAGTATAATTATACCATTACAGCGTATGCGGCGCAACATACTCGCATGGAAAACGCCGCGCGGAACATATCCGAATGGATGCTCCGCGCGGCAATGTGCTTTTTAGATGTTCATCAGATCGCTGTATACCTTAAGCGCGCCGTCGGTTTCGTGCGCGAGAACCTTCTTGGCAAGCACCTTGCCAAGCTGTACGCCTTCCTGGTCGAAGCTGTTCACATTCCACAAGAAGCCCTGGAACATGACCTTGTTTTCATAGTGCGCAAGGAGCGCGCCGAGAGCCTTGGGCTTGAGCTGGTTTCCGATGATGATCGAAGAGGGACGGCCGCCGGCGAACTTCTTGTTCGCGTTTTCATCGTCTTTTCCGCATGCAAAGGCAACGATCTGGGCGGCTACGTTTGCGCAAAGCTTCTGCTGGCTGGTAGAGCCCTGAATGACGACATCGGTCGCCATCTGGCTGTTTTTAAAGCCGACAAACTGCAAAGGAATGATGTCCGTTCCCTGATGGAGAAGCTGATAGAAGGAATGCTGGCCGTTGGTGCCGGGCTCGCCGAAGATGACGGGGCCGGTGGAATAGTCGACAGGCTCGCCGAAGCGGTTTACGCTCTTGCCGTTTGATTCCATATCCAGCTGCTGAAGGTGCGCCGGGAAGCGGCTGAGCGCCTGGGAATACGGCAGGACCGCGGTATTTTCATAGCCCAGCACATTGCGCTCATATACGCCGATGACCGCGTCGAGCATGGCGGGGTTTTTGAAGATGTCCTTTTCCTTGGCGATCTCGTCGGCCTCGTGCGCGCCGGCCAGGAAGCATTCAAACACCTTCGGGCCGAAGGCGAGGGAGAGAACCACGCCGCCGACAGCGGAAGTGGAGGAATAGCGGCCGCCGATATAGTCGTCCATGAAGAACGCGGCGAGATAGTCCGGGCTCTTGGCGAGGGGCGAGGTTTCGCTGGTGACGGCGACCATGTGCTTGGAAGCGTCAAGGCCTGCGTTCTTGAGCGCGTCTTTTACGAAGGATTCGTTGGTGAGGGTTTCAAGGGTAGTGCCGGACTTGGAAACAAGGACAAAGATGGAATGGGCAACGTCGATGTTCTTAAGAACCGCCGCCGCGTCGTCCGGGTCGACATTCGAAATGAACTCGGCCTTCATCTTGAAATATCCGTTTACCTTCGCCCAGTTTTCAAGGGCAAGATACATGGCTCTGGGGCCCAAATCGCTGCCGCCGATGCCGATCTGGACAACGGTGGTGAACTTTTCGCCGGCGGCGTTCGTGATTTCGCCGTTATGGATCTTGTTTGCAAGGTCCGTAAACTTCTTCTGCTGTTCAAGATAGAATTCACGCTTGTTTACGCCGTCCACCACAACGTCGTTTCCCAGCTGACCGCGGGTCATGTGGTGCATAACCAGTCTCTTTTCGCCGGTGTTGATGATTTCGCCGTTATACAGCGCTTCAAACTTCTCATGAAGCTGCGCTTCCTCGGCCAATTCCTTCATGGCAGAGAGAATTTCGTCATTAACTGCGCGCGCGCCGTAGTTAAAATCCATCTCCGCGCCCATGAAAGCCGTATATTTCTTCACGCGCTCGGCGCCTGCTTCGCCCATCATGGCGCATGCAAGGTTCACCTTTTTAAGGGATGCAAGCTTTTCAAAAGACGCAAGCGTGTCCAGATTTTTCCAGTTGATCATGATCTGTTTCCTCCTTAAGCGACAAACGCCGCCTTATATCATGCATAAATTATACTACCAATCAGGGAATATGGCAAGGAAATCTTCATTCCTCCCGAAGTCCCAGTTCTTCCAAAGTCGGCTGATTTTCGCTTTTCCTGTACACCCGGCCGTCCCGCGACCGATCCAGAAACCCATAATCAAACATTTCGCGCCTGAGCGTCGCGGGATCCGAAAACGTGTGCCAGCTGTTCAAAAGCGCACCCACCTCCTTTTCGGAGTATTCCTTCCCGTTTTCAAATTTCTCCGCCAGATACAAAAGCGCATAAATCTTCATCTTGCGTTTGGCGGGAAAAGCCTTTAGACGCAGATCGCTGTCCAAAAAGTTTTTGAGAATCAGCATGAAATCCATATTTTCACCTCACTGAATAAGTGTTCGTGTCACAATCATAGCATAAATCCTTCCGGGAATCAAATGGGCCGCAGGCACAGCTTCCCTGTACGCCGGATAATATCCGTAAACAGCATCTTCCCCCTTGACAAATCCGGTGCAGCATGATATTTGTTAAATATGCCGCTTAAGCATTTTCAATCAGGAGGCTGAATCTATGGAAAGTATGATTACCGTCAAGGATTCCCGTTATGCCGATATCCGTTTTCAGGACGGCGGGCTCCCTCATGCTGCCGGCGTAAAGACCTGGCAGGTGCTCAGGGCCAACCGCGCGCATCCCGAATGGGCGGACGGCTATGGCTGGACATACAACCATGCGCCGATGCTTTCGTGGTATCACGATAGGTTTTATCTGGAATATCTGTCCAATCCGGTCAGCGAGCACGAAGTGCCCGGCCACACGCTTCTGACAACAAGCGAAAACGGCATGGACTGGAGCTTTCCTCAGGTTGTTTTCCCATCAATCGAAGTGCCGACCCGGCAGTATCAGGGTCCGAAATCTCCTTTATTGACTGATCCGATTCAAACCGTTCCCCATCAGCGCATGGGTTTTTACCGGGCGCAGAACGACGTTATGCTGGTTTTGTAGTTTTACGGGATCGTGCACGACAGAAACGTAAGCTCTCCCTGCGACGGCTGGGGCGCAGGCCGTGCCGTCCGCCGGATTTTTCCGGACGGCACGCTCGGCGATATCCACTTTCTTATCTATAACGCGCCTGCCGGATACTCAAAGGAAAACCTTCGCATCTTCCCGCATTACAAAGACAGCGCCGACACCGATTTCATTGCCGCCTGCGACGAACTTTTAAGCGACGGTGCGGTTTTGCATCAGATGTATGAAGAGCAGCAGAGGGACGCTTCCCTGTTTTCAGGAAAACCCGGAAAAGCGCTGTCGTTCTATACCGTAAACGACCATGAAATGATCGGCGTTTACAAACACGGCTTAAGCGCCGTATCCAAAGACGACGGAAAAACCTGGAGCGAAACCACCCGAAATCCCACAATCCGGACCTCCACAGGCAAGGTCTGGGGGCAGCGCACATCCGACGGACGATTTGCACTTATCTATAACCCCACAACCGACGGTCAGCACCGCTGGCCGATCGCCATCGTAACCGGAGACGACGGACATACATTTGACCGCATGCGGTCGGTTACCGGGTACATGGGTCCCCAGCGTTACGGCGGCATCGACAAAAATCTGGGCCCCCAGTACATGAGGGGAATATGCGAGCGGAATCCGCAGTCTCCGGACGGGCACATCTGGCTGACTTACAGCAACAACAAAGAAGATATCTGGATCAGCTGCATCCCCGTACCCGTATCGGAAAGCGAAAACACACCGGTTCACGATGATTTTTCAGATTCCAAAGCCATAGACCTATGGAACCTCTATTCCCCCATTTGGGCGCCCGTACGCACCGAAAACGGAAGCCTTGTTCTAAAGGATACAGAGCCTCAGGACCGCGCGTCGGCCGAGCGGATGCTCATACCCTCCGCACAGGGAACAATCGCGCTCATGCTTGAGATCAATAAAGTCAGTTCAAAAGGCGCGGCAGTCATCGAACTTCAGGATGACGCAGGCCGTGTACCCGTGCTTTTCTCATTTCGGGAGGACGGAAGACTATATGTCCGCTCCGGCGGCAGAACCGAGCCTCTTTGTCCATATGAATACGATCGGAAATATGCCGTTAAGATCACTTATGATTGCGACATGAATTCTTTCGCTCTGGATTTTGACGGCAAAAAGAGCCGCCACACCTTCAGCGCCAGCGTCAGGGACATCGCAAGGATTTTTATTGCGACAAAAGAAATGCAGCAAATTCCCTATTCCGATATCAATTCCAACGGAAAATACGGAAAAAAGGAAGATGTTCTTAAAAACAGCGAAGAACCCATCGATCCAACCGTTTTGCACATTCATTCCCTGCACAGCGCATGAGCCGAACGTCAGAGGCATGCAGTCCCTGCTCCATAAAAAAGCATCCCCGGAATTTACGTCAATTCCGGGGATTCAAGCCATCAAAAAAGTACCTTTTTTGATGGGAAGGGCCGATCCCCTGAAATCCTGCGGGATTTCAGGGGATCGGAAAGGGGAAGCGTTTTGGGAGCAGGCGCTGTCTGATTTGCGCTCATTTGATCATTCCAGCTGAATCCAGTATCTTTGCTCGGTAATGCCGTCCGCTTCGATTTCGTTTTCGAGAACACCGCCGTTTTTTCGGATACTTTTTGCGGATGCGATATTCTCTTTATTGCAAACCATCAATACCTTTTCAATGCCCAGCTTCCGGCATTCATCCAGGGCCAGACGGATCATTTGCGTTGCGATGCCCTTTCTGCGTTCCGACGGACGAACGCCGTCGCCGATATGTCCGCCGTTTAATAACAGCGATTCGTTCAGATAGTGGCGGATATTCACGGCGCCGACGATGATATTCCTGTCCTCATCGAGGCAGAAAAAGGTGGAGTCCGGAACAAGGCCGCTTTTTTCATCCTTGATTTCAAGGTTTGCACAGTAAGAATCAAAATCGTGATAGTCCAGACGGCGGATGGCATAGGGGATGATTTTTTCGCCTGTTTTATACCATTCATCCAGCATATCAGTGATCTGTGCGCGATATTGAATTGATGCTTTTACCAATCGGAGCTTCATGTGCTTCACCTCACCCAAATATGTAAATCAGCATTATTTTATCACAGAAACGCAACAAATAAAAGAAAAAGCTTCCAAAGCCGTAAAGCTTCGGAAGCTGTATTCTTTCTCCCAATTAGCGCTTGGAGAACTGGGGAGCACGACGGGCGGCTTTGAGGCCGTACTTTTTGCGCTCCTTCATGCGCGGGTCGCGGGTGAGGTAGCCGGCCTTCTTGATGGCGGGCTTGAGCTCTACATCAGCCTTAACGAGAGCGCGGGCGATACCGTGACGGATGGCGCCGGCCTGGCCGGTGTATCCACCGCCGGCTACGGTTACGATAACATCGTAACGGGCAGCGGTCTCGGTGAGGGTCAGGGGCTGACGGACAACGGTCTTGAGGGTTTCAAGGCCGAAGTAGTTGTCCAGAGCGCGCTTGTTGATGATGATGTTTCCTTCACCAGGAATCAGACGAACGCGGGCGATCGCCTTTTTTCTTCTTCCAACGGCATTGATCATAACTTCAGACATGTGTTTCGTCCTCCTTCCTGATTACTTCTTCATCTCGAAAGCTTCGGGCTTCTGGGCCGCGTGCTCGTGCTCGGGGCCAGCATAAACCTTCAGTTTCTTGAGCATTTTGTTGCCGAGCGGTCCCTTGGGAAGCATGCCGCGTACGGCCTTCTTGAGGGCAAATTCGCTCTTGTTGGCCATCAGGTCGCGGTACTTGGTTTCCTTCAGTCCGCCCGGATGTCCGGTGTGGTGATAGTAGATCTTGTCGTTCAGCTTGTTGCCGGTCAGCACGATCTTATCGGTGTTGACTACGATGATGAAATCGCCGGTGTCAACATGGGGAGTGAAGGTGGGCTTATGCTTGCCGCGCAGCATCAGGGCAACCTGAGAAGCGAGACGACCAAGCACAACGCCTTCTGCATCGATAACGTACCATTTACGTTCGACGTTCGCGGGCTTCGCCATATAAGTGCTCATTGGGTATTCCTCCAAATCAATATCAATACTGATGCATCCGGCATGAGGTCAGCATGCCACGCAAAGCATCAAACGCCCGGGGCTGGTGAGCGGATTGACACAAGCTATATTCTACATTAAAAAGACATCATTTGTCAATCAAATTGTCAAGTTTTAACAGGAATTTATGCATATTGAAACACAGCAACTGTGCGCTTACCGACTCTGAGACATCATGGATTCTTTGCTTCAAATTTGCTTGCAAAATCATTGCTTTTTCGTTATAATTTATGGTGAGGTTTTATAGAGCTTTATACTCTTATCAATAAAGGAGAACAAAATGAGCAAAAAAAGACATACAAATTCCAATCGCCTTTTATGGATCGTCGTTGTGCTTTTGTGTCTTTGTATTGTAGCAGCAATGGCTTTTCTGTTCAATTCGTATAACAACGCAAAATACAATGTCTATATAGACGTGAACAAAACCCCAACGCCGTCGCCTACGCCCACGCCCACCCCCACGCCGTCGCCCACGCCGACTCCGTCGCCCACGCCTACCCCCTCGCCCACCCCCACCGCGGAACCGCCAAGAGTTGAAATCAAGCTTCCCTATGCAATTACCCTGGCAAAAAAGGCGCAGCTGGTCATCGTACACACAACAGATGAAAACGGTGAATATACCGTGCCTGTCAAGTACATGCTCTGTTCTTCCGGTGTTCGCTACAATAAGCTTCCAAACGGCACCTATAAGATGAAAGATCGCCACCGCTGGCTCACGATGCTGATCGGCGACCTCTTCGGCCAGTATTCAACCCGAATTACCGGAAGTTTCCATTTCCACTCCATAACTTATACCCGCGCGAAACCAAACCGCATGGTCATGGAAGCCTACGAAAACCTGGGAAACTATGCCTCTGACGGCTGCGTGCGTCTATTATGCCGTGACGCAAAGTGGCTTTATGATAATTGCCCGGAGGGCACGCCCATTGTGGTAACAGACGGCGAGGAATACATCCCCTTCCGCGAAATGGCCGAATATCCCGAAATCGTAGACGGCAACAAAGGCTGGGATCCGACAGATGACGATCCTGACAATCCCTATTATGTCCCCATCCCGGCAGATGCCACCCCTGCGCCCACGCCTTATCCCTACGCAACGGTCAAACCCAACCAATTTAAGTTCTCAAAGGATGTTCCAAGAACCACGCCGAGAACATAGCATGTATAGCAAGCCGCTCCTGTTAACGCTTCCGCTTTCCGATCCCCTGAAATCCCGCAGGATTTCAGGGGATCGGCCCTTCCCATCAAAAAAGGTACTTTTTTGATGGCTTGAAGGGGCTGTTTCAAAATACTTTTAAACTCCGGATTTTGTATATCTTCATGAAACAATCTAAGATTCCGGGACGGGAAACCCGTCCCCTACAACGGAAGCGCGATGGTTTCTTCCTGTAGGGGACGGGTTTCCCGTCCCGCATTGATGCTTTTTTGAGGTTTTCTTCTTAATGAGACAGCCTCTTTTGTATCCGCAGTAAATCAAGCGCTGGTTTTTCAATCCGCTGCCCAAAACAATCCCGGCCGCAGCATCTATCCATATACGATGCTGCGGCCGGGATATGTTTTTCTATTTTACTTATCTAACCCGGTAAAAGCGCCTTCCATGCCGTCTGAGTATTTGATGATTTTATTCATCACTCGATCATACTCTTCACCCGTCAAAGGAGTCGGACGGAAGTCATTCTTGTTGGTTACAGAGGATATAGAGCACGGAATTACATTGATTTCGGCAGGCGTCAGTGTGCCGTCATCGTTGATGGCGAAGGCCTGCTGGAAAATAAAGGTGTCTTTATCGTCGGGGTTTTTGTTGCCGCCGAAGCAGAAGTTGGCAAGGGAATAAACGATTTTCACACCCTTATAGGTTTCAATGCCGTTGATAACATGGGGATGATGGCCAAGAACGAGGTCTGCGCCTGCGTCTACTGCGCCGCGGCAGTATTTGATCTGATCCTTCGTGGGCCTATATTCCTTTTCCTCGCCGCCATGGATGCTGACTACAACAAGGTCGCACTCCTTTTTCATCTTCTTGATGTCATCTTCCATCTGGTCAAACTCATAATCCCAGACAGTGTAACCCAGAAGCGCAATTTTTCTGCCCTTGGTTTCGTAAACAGCGATGGAATCGTAGCCGCAAACGGCGATATTCTCATCCCGGCAAACCTGCTTGGTGTTTTTAAGGCCGTCACGGTTAAAATCCTTAGCATGATTGTTTGCAACGGTAACGGCTTCGATGCTGCCTTCCGTTAAGATATGTACATAGTCCTCATAACCGTGCATGATGAACTGGCGTCCGCTTCGGGGTGATCCGCGATCGACGAGCACAACCTCAAGGTTCGCAATCGTAAGATCGTCCATCGCAAGAATATCGTAGACATTTTCCATGAAATAATCATAGCCATATTCGTAACAAAGGCTCTCAAAGGTCTCTGCCGTGCTGGACTGGTACACGCCGCCCAATGTGCAGTCGCCGACAGCAGAGATGAGAATGATGTCATCGCGGTTCAAAATGGACATCTTTGCAGTCTCGGAAAGGGGCGTCGGGGTAGGCTCCGGCGTAGGGGAAGGCGTGGGCGTAGGCGTTGGAACAGGCGTAGGAGAAGGCGTGGGCGTAGGCGTAGGCGTAATCGAAGCCAGATACTCTTCGCGCCTTTCTTCTGCCGTTTCGGGCTTGGGCGCTTTCATGAGTACAATAACCGCCAAAGTCACAATCAGTATTGCAATTACTGCGTATATAATCGCAGAAAGTCTTTTCATTATTCTTGCGCGTTTTCTGTTTTTCTTTTTTCCCATGGATAACCTCTCTGATAAAAATAATGGTTGTTATCATTATAGCGGATTTGATTATAAAAGTGAATTCGGTTTACATGAATTTATCAGCCAAAAAGAAAGCTGCATGCGCTTTTTGTTGCGAAAGATGCGGGTTTTTGATATAATAGTATTGTGGTTTAATATGCATTTGAAAGGAATCCGGTACGGATGATACTTTTAACGCTTAGTCATATATATAAATCCTTTGTCATGAACCGCGTTCTGACCGACGTCAATCTGACCCTTGCGGAAGGCAGCCGCATGGGTCTTGTCGGTGTGAACGGCAGCGGAAAGAGCACGCTTTTTCAGATCATTGCAGGCGTTTTGAAGCCCGATGAAGGCACGGTTTCCATGATGAAGGGAAAGACCATCGGATATCTGACGCAGCATGCCGATATCGACAGCTCGCTGACCGTCACGGAAGAGCTTTCCCGGGTATTTGACGATGTAAAGCGCATGGAAGCGCGTCTTCGCGAAATGGAGCAGGAAATGGCCGAATGCCACGAAGACTATGAAAAAATGGCGCAGCTTTCAAGCGCCTACGACCGGTTGATGGCGCGGTATGAGGATGCAGGCGGCTACGAATGGCCCAGCCGCGTGCAGGGCGTATTGGCCGGTCTCGGGTTTTCGGAGGAAAGGCGCAGTCAGCCGGCGCATCTGTTGTCGGGCGGCGAAAAAACGCGTCTTACGCTTGCAAGGCTTCTTTTAAGAGAGCCCGATCTCCTTCTTCTGGACGAGCCGACCAACCATCTGGATCTGGAAAGCACCCAGTGGCTGGAAGAAACACTCAAAAAATACAAGGGCACGGTGCTCGTCATCTCCCATGACCGCTATTTCCTGAATTCCGTCTGCGACCACATGGCAGAACTCAGGCAGACGCGCATCACTCAGTATACCGGAAACTATGACCAGTTTGCCGTAAAGCGCGAAGCCGACCTTGAAAGGCAGATCAAGGAATATAACCTTCAGCAGGCGGAAATCGAGCGGCAGGAAGCCATTATCCGAAGATACCGCATGTTCAACCGCGAAAAGTCCATAAAAGCCGCCGAATCCCGCGAAAAGCGACTCGAAAAAATCGAACGGCTCGAAAAACCGGTGGACGATCAGAAAGTGCGCTTCCGCTTTGAAGCAAGAAGGCGCACGGGCGACGACGTTATGATCGTCAAGGACCTTCAGAAATCCTTCGGCGACCGAACGCTGTTCACCAATTTCTGCCTTCATCTTCGTGCGGGCGACCGCGTGGCGCTGATCGGACCGAACGGCGTTGGAAAAACGACGCTTCTGAATATCCTCACCCAATCCATGCTGCCCGATACCGGCACAGTTCTGTACGGCGCAAATGTGGACGTGGGCTATTACGATCAGCAGCAGGCGGATCTGCACCCCGAAAAGGAAATCATGAACGAGGTGTGGGATGATTTCCCCCAGATGGATCCGGACAGAGTAAGAAGCACGCTGGCGCTTTTCCTGATCACGGGCGAAGACGTTTTCAGGCCCATCAAAACCCTGTCGGGCGGCGAGCGCGGGCGCGTGGCGCTTGCAAAGCTCATGCTCAAAAAGGACAATTTCCTGATCCTGGACGAGCCGACCAACCACCTCGACATGGACAGCCGCGAAGTGCTCGAAGGCGCGCTGGATGGTTTTGAAGGTACCATCCTGACCGTCTCCCACGACCGATATTTCATCAACCGCGTAGCTACGCGCGTCATTGAAATGACCCGTGACGGTGTGACCGAATACGTAGGCAATTATGACGACTATCTCGAAAAAAAGCGCCAGATGGCCTTGAATCTTGCCGAAGAAGACACTTTCGGCAAAACAAAAACCCAGATTGACAAAGAAAAGAAGAAGGAACGCGCGATCAAGGAAAACGCGCGCGCCGTCAAGGTACAGTTCAAACAGCTGGAAAAGGATATCGCCGAGAAGGAGACAAAGATTTCCGAGCTTGAGGAGATTCTCGGGCGCTCGGAAACATGGCAGAACATAGACGAAGCCATGCGCACAGAAAACGAGCGCAAGCAAATGAAGGAAGAACTCGACAAGATGTACGAAAAATGGGAAGAGCTTGCCATGCTCATGGAGGAATAATGGACACGGTACATGAAGATTCAGATGGTATCCGCCGCCGCTTTGCGCAGCGTTTGACCGGCGAAAACCTTTTAAAGTTCATGGGCGCGGCATTTGCATTTTTCGTAATGCTCCTGCATCCGACCATTTTCGACGATCTGTTTTTCAATATCAACCGCTTCAAGCATGCAGTTTTCTGCTACAGCACATACCTTGGATTTGTCGCATACATGCTTTTAAGCTATATGAAGCGAAAATCCATGACCGGACGGATCTACGAGCCGTTTTCTCTGTCCCTTGCAGACTGGGGCATGCTGCTTTTTTCCGTAATCGCCGCGGTCTCATGCGCGCTTTCCGATGATCCGCAGTCCGCGTTTACGGGCGACGAAGGAAGAAAGAGCGGTCTTTTGTTCGTACTTGCCATGAGCTGCGTGCATGTTATTACTGCGCGTTCCCCCGGCGCAGGCAAAAGCGCGGTTCAGGGTTTGCTCATTTCCGGCATGCTGGTCGCGCTTTTGGGCGTTTTGAACTTCTTCTATATCGATCCCTTTGGCTTTTACGGCCCCAGGCTCGGCGAAAAAAGCGTTCCGCGGTTTATTTCCACCATCGGAAACATCGACTTTTTTGCCGCGTTTTTGTGTCTGTATGTTCCCTTGGTCATGGTTTTCTGCGTAAAGGCGAAGGGCATCAGAAGCCTTGCGTGCTTCCCGGCAATCGCTGTCGGTTCCGCCGCGATTGTCGCTGCGCGCGCAGACGGCGCAATGATCGCTCTGGCGTTCTCCGTGTTCGCCTGCCTCCTTTTCGGCGTTAATACAAGGCAGAATCTTGCCAAGGCATTTTATGCCATCGCCGCTGCGCTTGTCGGCTTTATCATTATGTCGGTCCTCATTGAAGCGCACCCGGACGGCTATATGTCTCTTGACAAAAGTCTTCAGGAATATCTCATAAAATATCCCGCTTTCATGACCATAACCGCCCTTGCGCTGCTTTGCGCTTCCTATGCGCTTGGCAGAAGCAGAAAAATCGTTATCAGCAAAAAAACGGCGCGCTTTTTAAAGCTCCTTTTGTGGTTTTTGTTCATCTGCGTCGCGTTTGCGGTCGCCTCTCTTTTCATTTACTATTCTTTCATCAATACCGATGCCAAACTGTCCGGCGCAATGAAGCTTATGCGCTTTTCCGACAAGTGGGGCACGCACAGGGGCGGCGTATGGATCAGATGCATGAAGCTCTATAATGAATCGGACCTTCGCGTAAAGCTTGTAGGTCTGGGTCCCGATCTTCTCAAAAAGCCCTTGGCGGACGCCTACGGCAAGGAAATTATCGCCTATTGCAATTTGTCCTTTGACAACGCTCACAACGAGCTGATTCAGTATCTTCTGACCTTCGGCGCACTGGGATTGATTTCCTATCTCCTTTTCGTGCTCGGCGGCATGCATACGCTTTATAAGCGCATGAAACAATGTCCTTATGCGGCAGCGGCATTCGCGGCAGCGGGAACCTATCTTATCCATTCCCTCGTTACCGTGAACCAGCCAATCACAACGCCTCTTCTGTTCCTTCTTCTGTCGGCAGGCGCGTCCTCGGCGAAGGAAACAGGCAAGGCAAACGCCGCGGAAGGAAAGGAGACAACATGCACAATCCCCTCATGCCCGCAAGAAGAAAGCGCCTCGCAAGAGCCTTGAAGCCGGTAAGCACCGCCTCAAGCACCGATATGACCGGCCTCGTTCCATTTCTCCCGGAAACGCCGGAAGAAGACGACGCCTACCGGCAGATGTATCCAAAACACAGACCCTGAGAAACTGAAGGGAAAGATAAAGATGATGCGCGTACTGGACATTGATCTCGATTTTTTCCTGAAGGACGTGTGCCCGTTCGCGGACGCCGGACAAAGGCCCGACGTTACGGGCCGCGAACCCTGGACAAAGGAAGAAACGGCAGCCTTTCTTGAAACGCGTCTTCTTTTAGACAAACAGCGCCCGATCCCCGGGCGCATCTTTGAAACGCACGATCAGGCGCTGGATTTCTGGAAGGACATGATGGATCAAGACCGCCTGACCGCCCCTTTCTTCGTCACCCATGTAGACGCGCACACCGATCTCGGTATCGTTCAGAAGGGTTATCCTTTTGTTAGGCACAATGTCTTATCAAGGCCCGTCGAAAAGCGTGTGCAGCTTCAGGAGTACAGAGAAAAAGTGCAGCTGAACGAGGCCAATTATCTGGCCTTTGCCCTGGGCTTTCGCTGGATAGCAAGCCTTGAAAACATCCGGAATCCTAAATCCAGGCCCGATTTTCCAAAGGAAATGCTGCATGATGCGGAAAATCCTGCCATCTGGCTGAAATCCGCATTCCCTCAGCTTTTCGAAGCCAAATACGGAAATGAACCCATCGTTCCCTATTTTGAATATCCGTCCGGCGACGCATACATCGCATGTTCCCCCTTTGATTTCATATCCGTCGCCATCTCCCCCCGCTATTCTCCAAAGGAAGCCGATGAACTGATCAGCGTATTTGAAGCATATATCCTGAAAGTCTAAAGAAAAACACCCGCAAAAAGGCGGGTCAAGCCATCAAAAAAAGTACCTTTTTTGATGGGAAGGGCCGATCCCCTGAAATCCTTCGGGATTT
>JAEDIV010000056.1 GCA_016296675.1 Clostridia bacterium | reverse complement strand
TTCAGGGGATCGGCCCTTCCCATCAAAAAAGGTACTTTTTTGATGGCTTGAACCCGCCATCAGAAGACCATCTGACGGCGGGTTCAAAAGCACAGAATCCTGTCCTCCAAGGACGTCTCCTTTTTTCTCGTTTCAAAAGAATTCACCTTTCCCTTTCAATTCTGACATACATATTTTTCGGGTGGTTTTCAAAATTTCGCACATGCGGGCGGATTTTGTCCCAATTTTGATGAAATCGCGCGTTTTTCGAAGAACAAATCGCTTTTATTTGTTTAAAACGCGAATTTTAACGATAAATCGGGATTAATAAGTGCCTTTGCGCCTTAAATCTTTACATAGTTTATGGTAGAATGTTAGACATAAAAGAATTGAAGGAAGAAAAGGAGAATTCGAAATGGGAATCAAAGCGACGATCATCGGCGCAGGCAGCGTCGGCTCAACGATTGCTTTCATGATGGCAGTAAAAAACATCGCATCCGAAGTTGTATTGATCGATGTGAACACCAAAAAAGCCATGGGCGAAGCGCTGGATATCCGCCAGGGCACACCGCTTTGCGCTCCCATCTCCATATATGCGGGCAGCTATGTGGACGCGCGGGGCTCGGATGTCGTCATCATCACCTCCGGCGTTGCCAGAAAGGCGGGCCAGGATCGCCTTGCGCTTACGCAGACCAACGTCGATATCATCAAAAGCATCGCCCCGAAAATCACCAAGCATGCGCCCAATGCGTTTTACATCATCGTCTCCAATCCCGTTGATATCATGACCTATACTTTCCATAAAATCACCGATATTCCGAAAAACCGCATCATCGGAACCGGAACGCTTCTGGACACCGCGCGTCTTTGCTCCCGCCTTGCGGAGTTCATGAACGTTTCCCAGAAAAATGTCCACGCCTATGTGCTGGGCGAGCACGGCGACAGCATGTTCGTGCCTTGGTCCCTCGCGCAGGTCTGCAATACCCCCCTTGCTGAATACAGACAGAACCTCGATTTCGGCATCATTGAGCTTCCCGAGCTCAACTATGACGAAGTGGAAGAATATATCCGCACCTCCGGCAGCAAAATCATTTCCCGAAAAGGCGCAACCTATTATGCCGTTTCCATCGCCGTGTGCCACATTATCGAATGCCTGTCCAGCAGTGTAAACACGGTAATGGCGGTTTCCACGATGCTGAACGGCGAATACGGCATTTATGACGTCTGCATGAGCATTCCCACCTTCATCGGCCCCGGCGGCGTTAAGGGACGCGTGCTTCCGAACCTGACCGATGAGGAGCTTGAGCGCCTCCACAACAGCGCCAATGTTCTTAAAAAGATCATCAGCGGAATCAACTTCTGATAACATCTGAAACCTATAAAAATCTCTTCGCACATGTTTATGCGGAGAGATTTTTTGTCTTTTCGCGATGCGCAATTGATTCTTGCATGCGATCGTGATATGATAATTACAGAATATTCAAAAAAATACTGATAAAAGGACAGATGATTATGGAGCTTGACCGCATACTGTTTACCGGGAACTGGCTTTTTTCAAAAACCGAGGACGAAAACGCCGTTCGGCCTGATTATGACGACAGCGCATTTGAACATGTGACGCTCCCCCACGACTGGCAGATTCTTGAAACGCGCATCCCCGACGCCAAAGGCGGCGGGTCACAGGGCTTTTTCCCAAGGGAGCACATGGGCGTCTACAGAAAGCATTTTTCCGCGCCCGAAGAATGGAAAAACAAGCAGATCCGGCTTCTTTTTGACGGCGTGCAGCGGTTTTCGACGGTGTATTTAAACGGCAAAAAGGTCGGCGGAAGACCGTTCGGCTATGTGCCGTTTATTTGCGATCTTACGGAGAACATCGATTTTGAAAATGAAAACATTCTGTCGGTTTCGGTAGACAACCGCGAGCCGGAAGGGATGAAATTAAACATCGCAGGCGGCGACCGGTGGTATTCCGGCGCGGGCATTTACAGAAACGTGTGGATTCTGGCCGATGAAAACACGCACATCGCAAACGGTGGCATAAACGTTGTCGCGTCGCCCGTTCTGAAGGGCCCCAGCGGCGATGTTCCCGACAAGGCCGGCATCCGCTGCGACAGGGCGGATGTGGTTTTGACGTGCGAAATCGAAGGCGAAACGAACGGATTTACCGTGGAAGCCGAAATTTCCTATCGCGGCGAAACGCTTCTGCGCCTTGAAAAAGCGGCAGCCCCCGTCACGTTCTTCCGCTTTGAAATCCCCTCTCCCAATCTCTGGTCGCCCGAAACGCCGAATCTGTATGAAGCGAAAATCTCCATCCGCGAAAACGGCGATGCGCATAAAATCCGCTTCGGCGTAAGAAGCGCAGAGTTTGACGAGGAAGACGGCTTCCTCTTAAACGGCGTAAAGACGAAGCTCTGGGGCGTAAACCTTCATCACGACGGCGGCTGCGTGGGCGCGGCTGTGCCCATTGAAATCTGGGAGCGGAGGCTGAAAGCCATCAAAAAGCTGGGCGCGAACACCATCCGCGCATCGCACAACCCCATGGCGGAGGAGCTTTACGATCTTTGCGATGAAATGGGTTTTCTCGTGATCGACGAAATCTACGACAAATGGTCGGACAACAATATGTACGGCGATCTGTTCTTCGATGAATGGCACGATAAGGATATTTCCGCTATGATTCGGCGCGACCGCTGCCACCCGTCTGTCATTTTATGGAGCGTCGGAAACGAAATCGGGCATCAGTACAGCGAAGAATTCTACGAATGCTTAAAGGATCTGGTTAACCATGTCCGCGCAATTGACAACACAAGGGCTGTGTCCTGCGCGCTCATCGGCTTTTGCACGCGCGACTATAACGACGTAACCCCCATGGGCAAAAAGCTGGCAGCCGTCCGGCGTTACGCCGAAATTGTGGACGTTTTCATGGGCAACTATCTGGAACATTTCTATGAGAAGCTCCGTGAAAGCGGAATGCGAAAGCCCATCATCGGAAGCGAAGTGAGAAATTACTACATTCTGGACGAAAATACGCTCAACAACACGCAGTACAAAACCAAATCCCCCTTCCATATCGTAAACAAGCACGACTGGGTATGCGGTTCGCTCATCTGGGCGGGCATCGATTATCTGGGCGAAGGCAGCATGTGGCCGCTCAGAGGCTGGACGGGCGATCTTCTCGATTCGACCGGCGACTGGAAACTTCGCGCGTGGTACTGCGCCGCCGCATGGAAAAACGAGCCGGTGATCAAGGTCTGCGTATACGATGAAACAGAGCCCTGGGACGGCTCGCGCGGCGCATGGGGCTTTCCGCAGATGCGCTCGCACTGGAAATACACCTGCTTTGAAAAAATCCTGCACGTCGCCGTCATGACCAACTGCGACACGGTAAAGCTGTATCAGAACAGCCAGACCGCGCGCGTGGGATATCTGAAAGATTCTGAAGACGGCATGATCCATTTCTATGTGCCCTACATTCCCGGCGTTCTGCGCGCCGAGGGCTACAGGGGCGGTCTTCTCGTGTGCGAGGACATTTTAAGAAGCGATCACACCGCCCACACGCTGCGCGTGGAAGCAGACAGGCTTTCCATTCCCGCTGACGGCACAAGCGTTTCCATGATCGACCTGATTCTGGAAGACAAATACGCAAAACGATACATGCTTGAAAACCGGCGCGTATCGGTAAAGACAAGCGGCGCGCCGGTCAGAATTCTGATGGACAACGGCGACGCATGGTCACTTGAGCCCTTTGAAAAGAAGGAAAGCGCCTTCTTTAACGGCCACATTCTGATTGTCGCTCAGGCGGGAACGGAAAAGGGCGAAACGGTAATCGAAATTGAAGTGGATGGATTTGCAAAGAAGACTTTGACGCTTGAAATGAAATAGCAGGAGACATATATGGAAAAAGCGGTGACGTTTGACGAGCTTGCGCTTCTGTCAAAAATAAAAACAAAGCCAGGGCTGTACTTCGGACAGCCATCGCTTAAAAGCCTCAGAGACATGCTGGGCGGCATGTCATATGCGTTTTCCGTATGCGGACAGCCGGACGCTCTTTTCTATTTCAGTCATTTCACAAAATGGTATAATGCCCAATTGATGGAAAAGGATAAAAACGGCTACGCGTGCTGGTGGAATTACATCCTGTATATCAGCGGAGGCTTTGACGATCAAGCATTTTTCAATTTCTTCCGGGCATTTGAGAAATATCTCATGGATGTGCACAAACTTACGCTTCCTCCCTCTGATCATTAGCAGGAGATAAGTGCCATGACAAGAGAAGCAATCGACGCTTATATTCAAAGCCAATACGGCATACAGGCAGAATATCCGTTTGAAGCAGACGATCTTACCGCGGTTTATCGGCACACAGACAACAAAAAGTGGTTCGCCATTGTGATGCGCATACCGAATAAGCGACTGCACATTGAATCAAACGATGAAATTGATGTGATGAACGTCAAATGCGAGCCCGTCGTCATCGGATCGTTTCTGATGGAGGACGGTTTTTACCCCGCCTACCACATGAACAAAACCCATTGGATCACCATTTCGCCTGAAGCGGACGAAGAGAAGACAAAACTGCTGATCGACATGAGCTATTCTCTCACGGGCACAAAAAGAAAGAAGGCAAGAAAATGATAAAAGCCAACATCCGGGACATTCAAAACATCCGCCTTTCGGGCAGATTTGATCAAACGGAAAAGGATTTCCCCCTTAACTGGACGGCTGCCGGATGCGACATGAAGGTAAAGGGCAGCTATCTGAATGTGGAAATCACATCTCATTACAATATGTACCGCCCCTATATCACCTTTGAAGTGGACGGGCTTCGCGCCCAGACGTTCGCGCCGTTAAAGGGCACGCACACCTACACCGTTTTTTGCTCCATGAACCCTGAAAAGGCGCACACGGTCAAAATCCTCATGGAATCCCAGCTGTTTATCGGCGACAGCCGCCTAACCCTTAAAACCATCGAAACCGACGGCGAGATCCTGCCGCCCGACCCTGTCAAATTAAGAATCGAGTTTATCGGCGATTCCATCACCAGCGGCGAAGGCGGACGCGGGCCCAAGGACTTTTCCGAATGGATGCCCATGATGTTTTCCGCCTCCGACAACTATGCGCGCTTTGCTGCCGACAAAATGAAGGCAGCCTATCAGGTGGTCTCTTTAAGCGGCTGGGGCATCCGATGCGCGTGGAACAACGATCCATCCTGCCGTATCCCGCGCGTATATGAGGAAATCGCGGCCGACGGAAAGCCGTATGACTTTTCCTTCGATCCGGATTACGTGGTCATCGCCCTTGGCACAAACGACAACAACGCCATGAATCAGCCGGAATTCAAAAACCCGGAAACCGGCGAAACCTTCAGGCTCACCAAAGACCACATGGGCGAATGGACGAAGGAGGCCTTTGAATTTCTAAACACCATTCACCGGAGAAATCCCCGCGCGAAAATTGTCTGGATGTCCTTTTTCAAGGAAAGCGACGTGGCTAAGGCTACGCAGGCGGCGTGTGAAATGGCAAAGACAGCCGGAATTCCCGCCCGATACGCCTGCACGCTCGATCTTCATCACTTGATCCGCGGCGGTATGGGCTCAAGAAGCCATCCCGGAATCGTCGCGCAAAAGCACATCGCAAAGGAGCTTCTTAAGGTTCTTAAAACAAAATAGTGTTTTTTCGCCGTCGCCTTTGCTGAATGTGCCGCCTTGCGCGAATTCAAAAACCATTGTATAATAAAACCAATGAAAAGCTAATTTCGGAGGAATCGAGTATGAAATTCAGGCTCGGCCATTGGCTTTTGAAGCCGGAAATGGAAGCAATCTACGCTACTGAAGCATATAAATCGACTCAGATCGGAAACGAACTTCATATCCTTGCGCCCTCTTCTCAGGTACATAACCGTGGCTGCACGCTGATCGCCGCATTGAATGTCACGCTGTCATCGCCGATTCCCGGCGTCATCCGCGTGGACGCAGTGCATCACAAGGGACAGAAAAAGCGCGCGCCGGAATTCGAAATCGAAACGCAGGAAGTACATGCCGTCATCGAAGAAAAAGAAAACGAAATCCTCTACACCTCCGGAAATCTTACCTGCCGCGTAGACAAAACGCCCGGCCATTGGGGGCTGGAATTTCTCTCCGGCGGTCAGCGCCTGACCGGAACGACCGACCGCTCGCTCGCCTGGATGCACGACAAATCCACCGGCAAAGCCTACATGACCGAGCAGCTGTTTCTGGACGTCGGCGAAAACATCTACGGCCTCGGCGAACGCTTCGGCCCGTTTGTCAAAAACGGCCAGGTGGTCGAGATGTGGCAGGGCGACGGCGGAAGCTGTTCCGAGCTTGCCTATAAAAATGTGCCTTTGTATCTTTCAAACAAAGGATACGGCGTATTTGTCAATAACCCCGGCGACGTTGCCTTTGAAATTGCGTCCGAAGACGTCGAAAAAGTCGAAATCGCGGTTGAGGACGAGCGATTGAGCTATTTCATCATCGCAGGCCCCACGCCCAAGGACGTCATCTCCCGCTATACCCAAATGCTCGGCCGTCCGGCGCTTCCGCCCGCATGGTCGTTCGGATTATGGCTCAGCACCTCCTTTACCACCAATTACGACGAAAATACCGTAACCGGCTTCATTCAGGGTATGGCGGACAGAAACATTCCCCTGTCCGTATTCCATTTCGACTGCTTCTGGATGAAAGGCTTTGAATGGGTCAATTTCACCTGGGACGACGAAACCTTCCCCGATCCCAAGGGCATGCTCGAAAGATACAAATCGCGCGGCCTTCACATCTGCGCGTGGATCAATCCCTATATCGCCCAGAATTCCTGCCTGTTTGACGAGGCCATGGAAAAGGGCTACATGATCAAAAAGACAAACGGCGACGTCTGGCAGACCGACCTTTGGCAGGCCGGCATGGGCATTGTGGACTTTACGAACCCCAACGCCTGGAAATGGTATCAGGACAAGCTCAGAAACCTTCTGTCCGACGGCGTTGACTGCATCAAGACCGATTTCGGCGAGCGCATTCCTGTAAAGGACGTCGTCTACTTTGACGGCAGCGACCCCGTGCGCATGCACAACTATTATTCCTACCTCTACAACAAATGCGTCTTTGAGCTGATTGAGGAAGTCAAGGGCAAGGGCGAGGCCATCGTGTTCGCCCGCTCGGGCACAGCCGGAAGCCAGAAATTCCCCTGCCACTGGGGCGGCGACAACAGCGCGACCTACATCTCCATGGCAGAAACCTTAAGGGCCGGCCTTTCCCTGTCCTCCTCCGGCTTCGGCTTCTGGAGCCACGATATTTCCGGCTTTGAATCCACCGCGCCCGCGCATGTCTATAAGCGCTGGTGCCAGTTCGGCCTTCTCTCCAGCCAGTCGAGACTGCACGGAAGCTCTTCCTACCGCGTGCCGTGGCTGTTTGACGAGGAAGCGTGTGACGTTCTGCGCAAGTTTGTAAATCTCAAGTGCACGCTCATGCCCTATCTATACGGAAAAGCCGTCGAGGCGCACAAAACCGGCGTTCCCATGATGCGCCCGATGTTTATGGAATTCCCGGATGATCCCGCCTGCGACACGCTTGACAGACAGTATATGCTGGGTGAAAGCATCCTGGTCGCGCCCGTATTCAGGGAGGACGGCACTGTTCAGTATTACCTGCCGGGCGGCAAATGGACACACCTTTTAGACGGTCGCGTCGTCGAGGGCGGCCACTGGATGAAGGAAACCTACGACTTTATGTCCCTCCCCGTATGGGTCAGGGAAAACTCCGCTCTGCCCGTCGGAAACGTGGACGACAAACCCGATTATGACTACGCTGACGGCGTAACGATCAAGCTTTATCATATTGAGGAGGGCGCGGACATACATGTAGCCATCCCCGATACCAAGGGCAATACCGCGCTTACCGTCCGCGTTCAGAAAGAAAACGGCGAAATCAAGGTAACCGGCGACAAGGGCGAAGTCAATTACGAAATCATGTAAATCATCTGCGCGCGAAGCCAAAAGCCTCCCTTGTGCAAAGGGAGGTGGATTCGCCGAAAGGCGAAGACGGAGGGATTGCAGAAACGATTGATTTTCTTTAAGCGTTTGGATATGAACGCGATATTGGCAACAATCCCTCAGTCAAAATCTGCGATTTTGACAGCTCCCTTTTCACAAGGGAGCCTTTTGGGGCGCGTTCCTTTTATACTTTTCTCTCAAACCAATTAAGGAAGGAACACAACAATATGAAAGTGGTTGTCGGCATGTCCGGCGGCGTGGATTCCTCGGTAGCGGCATATCTTTTAAAGCGCGAGGGACACGACGTAATCGGCGTATTCATGAATAACTGGGAAGAAAAAGACGAAAACGGCGTCTGTACCAGCCAGCAGGACTGGGCGGATGTCAGAGACGTTTGCGACACGATCGGAATTCCCTATTATTCCGTCAACTATGCCAAGGAATATATGGACCGCGTGTTTTCGCATTTCCTTTCCGAATACAAACGAGGCAGAACGCCCAATCCGGACGTGTTGTGCAACCGCGAAATCAAGTTTGCGCCGCTTCTCAATTTCGCCATGTCTCTGGGCGCGGAAAAGCTGGCGACCGGTCATTTTGCCGGCGTTGAAAAGCGCGACGGGCTGTACCGGCTTCTTCGCGCAAAGGACGAAAACAAGGATCAGACCTATTTTCTTTGCATGATCAGCCAGCAGCAGCTGTCCCACGCCATGTTCCCCGTCACAAACCTTACAAAAATGGAAATCCGGGACCTTGCGCGCGAAGCGGGCATCCCGGTCAGCGAGAAGAAAGACTCGACCGGCGTATGCTTTATCGGCGAGAGAAACTTTAAAAAATTCCTGTCTGAATATCTGCCCGCACAGCCCGGCGACATCGTAACCCCGGACGGCGAAAAAGTCGGCAGACACGACGGCCTTATGTATTACACCCTCGGCCAGCGCCGCGGCCTTGGCATCGGCGGAAGAGGCACCTGCGAGAGATGGTTCGTAGTAGAAAAGGATCTGATCAACAACCGCCTCATCGTCGAGCAGGGCGAATCCAGCGAGCGGTTGTTCACCAAGTGCGCCTATGCCGAATACCCGAGCTGGCTGATCGGCGAAGCGCCCGTTACGCTTGGAAAGACCTTCTCCTGCATGGCGCGTTTCCGCCATCGCCAGCCGCTGACTCCCGTCACCATCACGCCCGAAAAGGACGGCGTATACATCGAATTTGACGTCGATCAGCGTGCCATCACCCCCGGTCAGGCCGTCGCTTTCTATAAAGACGACGAATGCCTGGGCGGCGCGACCATTGACTGGGCAAAACGATAAAAGGAGGATATCAAAACGCAGAAGTTCGTCGCGTTTTTCATCCTTACAGTCCTGGCCCTTCCGGGTCAAAATTACAAAAGCGGTCTGCACAACCATGTGCAGGCCGCTTTTTATGAAGAAGCCGACCGCGCCTATAGGGACATCATCGCCTATGATGAAAACGCGCCCATTACGCGAAAGGAAATTATGGATCTGTATCGGCTGGATGCTTGTTTCTCCCCCGTCAAGCGCGCAGCAAACTGTTTTCTGGAGGCGATCGAAAATAGAAAAATCCATACGCCGAAGGAATACGCCGAACAATGCATCTATGAGGGCAGAATCCTTCCCGGCGCGCCGAAGGGCGTGATGTTTGTAAACGCGTATCTTCTCCCCTTTACGCCCGATCAGGCGAAAGCGTATGATGCATTCAGGGAAGCAGGCGATGAAGCAGCGCTCCAGAAGCTGTTCAAACCGCTAATCGGGCATGCATTAAACTGCAAAGGACATTATACGCCTGAAAACGGATTTACTGCGTATATCGCCATGCAGGATCATTCAAGCGTAATTCCAGTCGCCGAAGGCGTTTTGTATCTGAAAGACGATATCGTAAAGCTGGCTTTTTCCGTAAAGCAAACAGGCGGCACAATGCCGCCTGTTCGGGATGCGCGGGGCGTACTTGTGATGGAGATTCTCAGCGATTGAGGCCGTCCATCTGAAGCATTTTTTCCAGGGTCTTGATGTCGCTTGTGATGTCCACAGCGTCGCTTTTAAAAAGAATATCCAGCTGCTTTTCAAAGCCCTGCACAAGTTTATCCAATATGCCCTCGATGCGTTTTCGGGAAGAAACGATGTTTTCGCCGGGCACGGTCTGCTGCTCAAGATGCGCGTACTGCTTCAAAAGCTTCAGAGTCGTCGGCAGATAATAGTCCATAAAGGTATCGATTTCGCGCCGTTTTTCGGGCTTGGAAGACACAAGATCGAAAATTGCTCGGGTGATCTCCTCGATGCGATCGATCTTATTGGAGACCGTTTCATCATCGATCATCACATTGAGCGCGCGGATTTCAAGCAGAATGTGCTTGTACTCGGTTTCTTCGGCAAATTTCGCGTTTTCTTCTTCCTCTTTGGCCTTCGCCTTCTGCTTGGCGCGGACAATCTCAGGACTTAAAACCAGCATTCTCCGGCCTTCATCGATATAGGCGCTTCTTGAAATTTTGCCTTTTTTCTTAAGCTGAGCGATGTCCTTTTTGAGCTTTCTCTCGTTCACGCCCATCTGGCTCATCAGTTCATCCAGCGGCACTTCCTCTCGAAAGCCGATGCAGGCGCTGTAATTATCCAGCCGGTCGGAAGAAGCGTTGAAATATCTGGTCAGAAGCACCACCAGTATCGCGATGACCGAAACAGGGAGGATCGAAATAAACAAGGAGCTCTTGATCCACGAAAGAATTTCGCCCGCCGACGTAAACAGGAGAATGGCCGCCAGAACATAAACAAGATCTGTCTGCTTTTTGCTCATGCTGATCAGACCGCTGACCTTCTTAATGAGCATAAATATTCCAAAAAAGCGCAAAAACGGGATCGCAAGAAAAATCGCGATCGTCAGCCAGCTCGTGCCCGAATCCTTTCCGCTTGCCATGCGCCCTCACCTCCTCAGTAGGAATACGGTTTATTATAACACAAATTTTCGCGCGTGCAATCGTTTTTTTCAAAAGCTTGACAATAGGCAGAAAAAGAACGATAATAGAATAAGGCGTAATTTTAATAAAATCCGGTCAAAATCCGGATATCTATTTACAGAAACGGAAAAAGACGGTATCATATTTATATATCGTACTGGATTCAGGGGGACAAAAAACGTGTATAGCGAAAACGATTATCATCATGCTTCCAAACAAAAGAAAATCCGCGTGACGCTGTTTGCACTTATGTGCCTTGCCTTTGTCACAATTATGCTTGTGTTCAACGCCATGCGCATTCAGGCGCTTTCCATCGCCTGTGCGGTCGTGGGATTCATCGTCTCTTATTTCATCTGGTCCTTCAAAGTCAGTCCATGGGTCAAATACGACCGCCATCTTCACGAGCTTTCGTCCGGCCAGAAGCGCGAAACGGCATGCGAAATCAAGTATTTCACGGACGAAACGCGCCTTGTAGACGGCGTTGAGGTGCACGAGCTGATTGTGACGGTCGGAAAAGAAGAAGAGGACGAACGCCTTTACTACTGGGACGCCGACAAAAAACGGCCGGATCTCAAAGAGGGTGACAAGGTGTCCATCGTATCCTATGGTAATTTTGTCGTGGAGCTGAAAAACGCGTAAAAAACGCATTCGGCTTCCACGAAACGGAGGCGGAAAATTATGGCCGGACATGTTCTGGTATGCGTTACGGGACAAAAAACCTGCGAGGCGCTGATTGTGGAAGGCGCGCGCATTGCAAAGGAAAATGGATCAGAGCTTTCCGTGCTTCATGTCGTAAAGCCGGGCGCATCGCTGCTTGGAAACGCCACAGAGGGCGAGGCGCTGGAATACCTGTATAAAATTGCCACGCAGCACGACGCAGACATGTCGATGATCCGCTCGGACAATGTGGAATCCACCATTGCCCGCCAGGCCGAAAAGCTGGGCGCAAGGTTTCTTGTGATCGGCAAATCCAACGGCTCCAAGGAAAAAAGCTTTCAGGCAAAGATCGAAATGCTTCTGCCGGATGTAGAAATCAAAATGGTATATTCATAGCCTCCATATATTTCCGCCCCCGAAACGGGGCGGATTTCGCATATTCGCGTGAACCTCGGCGCGTGTTTTTCCGTCCAATAGACACCCCCTACGAAAGGAAGAGATGTACGTGAAAAAATTAACCGCCTTTTTTCTGGCGCTGATCATGATGCTTTCGCCCCTGTGCGCTTATTCCGAAGAGGAAAGCGGACGCCGCGGCGGCGTCACCATCTACGATATCCCTATTGAAGAGGACGATTTTTCAACCGCGGGCATCAACACAGCAAGCGGCGAAAGCAACGCCGAAATCACGCCTGCAGAAGAGAAAAATGAGGAAGAAACCTTTGAAGATATTCTGACCGAAGAAAACCCGGACGACGCCATTGTCTATGACCCGGTGGAAGAGTATCTCTATAACGGCGACGAAATTACCGAGGCGCTGGATATGCTGGACGGGATCAGAAACATCCTGCTTCTGGGCGTAGACAGCAGAAGCGGTAAAATCGAAGGCCGAACCGATACCATGATCCTTCTGACCGTGGACATCGAAAACAAAGTGATTAAGCTCACTTCGTTCCTGCGCGATCTGTATGTCGAAATTCCGGGCTACAAAAACAACCGCATGAATTCCGCCTTCGTGTTCGGCGGATTCCCCCTGCTTCAAAAGACCTTTGAAAAGAATTTCGGCGTCAAGCCCGACGCGTATATCGCCGTCAATTTGAGCGGACTGACAAAAATCATCGACGCGCTGGGCGGCGTATATGTGGACGTGGATGCGAAAAAAATTCCCCGCATCAACGCCGTTATCTACTGGTATAATAAACAGGTACTGAATCTTACAAACCTCACAAACGGCTACCTTACTAAGGGCGGCTATCAGAAGCTGACCGGAAAACAGGCCGAGGCATGGGCCAGATACCGCTACAGCGAGTCGGACTATCAGAGAAGCGCGCGTCAGAGACAACTCATTTCGCTCATCTTTGACGAAGTCAAAGAAATGAGCCTCAAAGAACTCGTATCCTTCGCACTTGAAAACGCCAGTCTTATCCAGACCAACCTGACCATCAACGAGATCCTTTCCCTCGCGCCGGCAGTTCTGGCAATGGGCGACGCCGAGATCAAGGAATTCAGAATTCCGATCGACAACGGCTCCACATCTCAGAAAATTTCCGGCATGTCCGTGCTCGTTCCGGACAGAAAGAAAAACGCCAATGCGCTGAAGGAATTTTTGCTGGGCGACTAAAATATAAGGAGTCCGACAGATGGGAAAAATCCTTTGGGCCTTATTGTGCCTTGGTATACTCGTAATCGGCCTTTCCGCCTTTCTTGTCTATCTTTTGTCCAAACGCCGTTATCCGGCATCCGCCGCCGACGCAATCATCGTACTGGGCGCAAAAATCCTGGAAGACGGCTGTCCCTCCAACACCCTAAAATACCGCCTGGATGCTGCCGCAAACGCCTTTTCTCAGGGCCGCGCCCGCGCCATCATCGTAACCGGCGGCCAGGGCCCGGATGAACCCGAGGACGAAGCCGGCGCCATGAAGCGGTATCTTGCGCAAAAGGGTCTGCCCGAAAACCTCATTTTCGAAGAAAGCGAATCCAAAAACACGATTGAAAACCTTCGAAACGCCAGAGCAATCATGGAAGATAAAGGCTTTTCGACCGCGCTCATCGCAACGACGGACACCCATATGACGCGCGCAAGATTCATAGCGGAACGGCTTTCCATTCAAACAGGCGCAATTCCAGCCAGACCCGGAAGAAGCCTGTTAACAAGGTTTGCCGCCTGTGTCCGCGAAGTCCTCAGCTGGTGTCTTCTGGTTGTCAGAATCGCAAGAGGCGAACTATAAATGAAACCGCTGCCCGATTGGGCAGCGGTTAAGCCATCAAAAAAGTACCTTTTTTGATGGGAAGGGCCGATCCCCTGAAATCCTTCGGGATTTCCGGGCGGGGATCGGAAAGGGGAAGTATTTTCTTCGGATAAACGCAATCCGGGCGTTTTGATTTGCTTTTCTGCCGCTTCCGCAAAGCCTTCTTCATTTACCAGATAAGATTCACAAAGCCCATCAGAAAGCCGAGCAGCGCGCCCAGATATACAATTGCCTTCAGTTCTTTTTTCATGATGCCGAAAACCAGCTTTTCGAGCATCTCCGCGTCAAACTCCGAAATCTTTCTTTCGATGATCCTGTCGATCTCAACTGCTTTTAAAAGTCCATCCAGGCGGCTTGTCATGACGTCCCTGTACAGATTCATAATTTTCTCCGTCAGGTCGTCGACTCTATCCTTATACGGCGCAGCCATTTCGCCAAGCGGCTTGTTTACGGCTTTCCCGCCCACTTCCAACAGCTTTTCGCGCACCATCTCAGGACCCTTTTCCGTTACTTTCCTGTCGATATACTGGGCAATGGTTCCCTTAAGACCCGAAAGCATGGAAGCATCCACCATAAAGCCAAAGGGCGTCGCCTTGACCTTGGCATACAGCTCCTTGACAGCGTTTTCCGCAATCATCTCGCCAATCTGCGCCTTTGAAAGCTGATCAAACAAAAACTCGGACGCAATCAAAAGCGCCCTGTCTCCCATATCATACGCCCGTTCTTCACCGAATGCATTTGTAAGCTTATCCTTGATCGTTTCCGTTTCTTCAATCTTGTCCAAAAGCCAAGCGCGCACCTTTTCCCGGATTTTTTCTTCCGTTTCAGGGCTCAGCGCCTCCTTAAGCACGGTTTCGGTGTTCAGAAGCTGTCCTGCGATCACCTGGCCGAGGCTTTTTGCGATCCGTTCCTTTTGAGAGGGAATCAAACCGGGCGTGAACGGCAAACGATGTTTTCCGATATAGATGGGCTTATAAGGATGAAACAGCATCTTTATCGCCAGATCGTTTGTGATATATCCGATAATACCGCCGACAACCGGCGCAAGAATGATTTTTGCAATCATGGTTTTCTCTCCTGCGTTTTTTCTCATTATACATCATAATCCCGAAAAAATCCATTTTCGTTTCCAAAAAAGCAAGAGCCGCCAGTAAACCGGCGGCTCAAGCCATCAAAAAAGTACCTTTTTTGATGG
Source organism: Clostridia bacterium (assembly GCA_016296675.1). GTDB lineage: Bacteria > Bacillota > Clostridia > Christensenellales > Aristaeellaceae > SFHK01. The sequence continues at coordinate 19 of JAEDIV010000056.1, read as the reverse complement.
GAAGGGCCGATCCCCTGAA
>JAEDIV010000055.1 GCA_016296675.1 Clostridia bacterium | reverse complement strand
GGAAGTTATCTCCCTCTCCATACCTCTCCCGGAGGTTTGTTGATGATCTGAACCTTCCCGAAGGAAGGCTTTTTGTGATTTGGGGTTATTCTTTTGTCACACCGGAATTGAATTTGTCAAGCAGCAATGCGCAGACGATACCGATTACGGCAAAGACGAGGTTTATAATGATTGCGCCAGCGCTTGCGTAAGCGACGGAAAGAAGTTCACTTTCAAAAGGCGTGAGAAGGGTGGCGGCCATAACGATGCCGATGATCGAATGGAACATGACGGAGTAATGATGCTTGAGCATGTAATTGATACCGCGGACGAAAAGGATAAAGGTGACAACTGCTCCGATGGCAACAGGAATCAGAACCGAGAAATCAAGATTTCCGAGTCCCTCAACGAAGGGTTGGTAAAGACCGAGCGGCATTAAGAAGGTAGAAAAGCTCATGCCGGGAGCGATGATGCTCAGCGCGAGCGAGAAACCGCAGAACAGGCAGGTGAAGAAATTGAAGGGGATAGAGAGGTTAAGGACAAACATGAGGCAGATGAGAAGCGCCAGAACGATAATAAATGCAACCGCCATACCGATAAAGGAATTTTTGTTTCTGCCCTGTTCGCCGGCTTCTCTGAAAAGAGAGGGGAGCATACCGATAATGAGACCTAAGAAAAGGAATACCGACGGACCCGGATAACGGTCTAACAGGAAGCCTAAGAGCTTTGCGATTCCGAGGAAACCGACGACAACGCCGATCACGATCGGAATTAAGAGCATCAAATGCTTTTTCCAGTTCTTGAGCGGATTTCCAAGAACCTCCATCAAGGGCTTGTAAACGCCGAAAATGACTGAAAGAACGCCGCCGGAAATACCAGGAAGCACAGCGCCCAATCCAATCAGCGCGCCTTCCAGAATACGAAGAATGAACTGCATTTAGATAATCCTCCTATGTTGTAAGAATGAAACTGAAAAGCTTCAAAAATGGAATTCCTTGAAGTTTTATAATCGGCTGAATATCAGTTGCTGATAAAGTCATAGATGAACCAGCTGCCGTTGACGGTATGATAGTAAAGAGTATATGACAAAGGATAGTCGATAATGTTGGTTTGAGTGTAGTGAGCTTTAAAAAGGCCGCTGATTTCCACGACGAAGCAATTGTCGCCCAGTTTGGTCATGTTTTTGATTTCGTACGTCTCCATGGATGTGACGCCGGCTTTCATGCTTCTCCACTTAATGTACTCAAAGAATACATCATAAGCCTTGGAATTTTTTTCGACATATTTCTGTATTCTGCCCAATTCTACACGGCCGACGAAGAAATTCGCGATATTTTCAACAGCTTCTCTGATGTCTTCTTCCAGATGGCTGAATTCAGGAAGCAATACGCTTTCAGTTGAACAGGGGAGAAGTTCGGTATCCTGAAGCGTGAACGGATGCTCGTTTCCAAGGGAATCTTTAAGTGAAAACTCAGGGACCGAGAAGGCGAACGGAATCTCATAATGCTTGAAAGACAGATCAACAGGATTAACAACGTTATCTGCTACACGGGAAGCATGTTCGCTTTCGGAAGTATTTGAAATCCATTTATCGGGCACCCGAGTGTTATTGACATAAAGCGTCAATCCGGCGGGGATTTTTGCCGTATAGAGAACGGGATTGATGAAATGCGCCTTTCCGCCTGAGAATTGCCAAATACTGCCCTTGGCGCTGTCCTTCGTTATATAGGCAGTGAAGAAAGGTTCTCCGTCCAATAAGTAAATATATTCCTTTTCATCCGCAGAAGAGGATTTGCTCTCTGATAAGGTGAAATTTCTACCGCTTACTGCATTTGATATGAATTTACTCAAATCAGATACGGTTTCTGTAGGATAAGAAGAGAGATCGGTGTTTTCCAGGATATAGGAATAGTCGCCAGATTGCAAATCATTGAGAAGATCAACTGCAAGCCGCTCGCATGAGATAATCAGTTCGATGGAAGCTATATCCCAGCGGCTGTAGGTTTCTCCCGGGCCTGGCATGCGCTCCTTTAATTGGATGGATGCAATAATCTCGCTTCCGCACAGAAGATTATAGTGATGCTCGTCGCTCTTCGCCTGCTTGACCTCTTTATAGGTAAGAGATTGTTCTTTGGAAAAAGCAGCTAAGGAGTCAAGGGTATCTTTGGGGACGGAAGGAAGGGTGAGGGAAGATTTGCTTGCGCCCGAAGCGTTTTCTTCGACAGTTACTAAAAATCTTTTGATCACATTAACGGGCTGATTGAATTCATATTCGCTGAGCCGTGCTTCGACGTGCAGCATGAAACGAACACCGATAAAAAGAAGGACCAGCGTAAACAGAAAGCGGAGGAACTTATATTTGCGATCGCGCCGGATAAGACGCTCATAGGTAATATTTTCTCTTGCCATATTACTGTCCCTCCTGTCTTACCAGAAATGCGGTCGGAATACTGCGCGCAATGTCATAATTCTCAATACTGGTGATTCGCTGACCTTCATAGTACATAATTGCAGAAGTGCCGCCGTCAAGATTGCAGGCGTTGACTGCACCATACTGCATTAAAACGTCAATCAGGTCTGTATATCCTGCGCCGAGACTGTTGGGATGACGACCGTCAATAACCAGCAAAAGCACAGCGCCGTCGCTTCTCTGTCCGATAGCGCTTCTCGGATTGAGTCCTGTTTTATTTGTTCCGGTGTCGGCAGGGATGCCGTTGACGATCAGCGCCGGTCCCCAGCCTGCGCCGTCTCTGAGCTTCAAAGCCTTGGCTTCTTCGTCGGTAAATTTCCCGACGTGGAGGATGTTGTTTTCGTCAAATGCGGCGATGGTTGTTTGCCGGTCGCTGCCTCTTAAAATTTTTCCTTCCGAGATAACCATGCCAACGGGGTTTCCGCCGTTGCCCATACCGTTATCATCATGGAAACCGGAAGCGTTGATGCCGCCGACAGCATTGTATTTTTCACAGAAATAACTGAGGTGTCTTCCGACGGAATTGAAGTATTCGTTGGTGACACCGAGGAATACACGGGAAGGATCTTTAACGATCATCAGTTGCCCTTTGAAGGTATCTCCGGTGACATGAATAATTTCAATGTCCTTCTCTTCTTCAACTGGAGAATCTGCTTCGCTTTGTGTAGCAGTGGGCTTATGTACGTATTTTTCGATTTTGATGAGGCTTGTATCAACTTTTTCTTCAGGTTCAATCAAAAGTGTTGCTTGCTGGATTGCTTCCACTTCGCTTTCCCGCATGAAGATACGCGGAACGAATTTCAGAGCGCTTGTTTCAAGAAGCGTCATCGTCAGCATATTGCTTACAGTTTCGCTGGGGCCAAGAAACAATCTGTGGACGAGAACAACTGCAAAAATCAGGACTATTGCGATCAAACGGAAAAATAAGGACATGACAAAAGAGAATCTGCGTCTTCTCCACAAACGACGCATCTTACGCTGTTGGATTTTTGCGGCTTTTTTCTCGTTTACGCTCATGGACTACAATTCCTTCCGTTAATGTATATTATTCTAAGTATAGTATAGCATAAAAATAGCGTAAAAGGAACTGAAAACAGAAATATAACAAGATCAATGAGAATTGAAGAAATGATATAAAGAAAGTGAAAAAGCAAATGGCGAAAGAGCTTCCGGAAAGAAGAATTGGAAGGGGTTATACAGCTGATGCATTGATAAAATGAATGGCGTTGTCATAGTACAGCTTTCTGAGGTGTTCGTATGTCTGATTTTCGTAAGCGAATAAGTAGAATCAAAAAAGAATCAGCGGGAAATCCTGAAAAGAAATAATACTGGACGCAAAGATCTGTTGAATATCTTTTTGCGTCCAGTGTATTTGATTGGTTAATCTATGTTTTCGAAGAAATCTCCGCCCTCTGCGTCAGGACCTACGTGAGAATCAACAAGGGTATATCCGTAATAGTCGTAATAAGATCCAAGCGTAAACTTGACACCGCCGTAATACTGGGAAGTATGCCGGGAATATGAGATTTCGCTTATCTGCTGCGGCGTGCGTCCGTCATATACATCCATGGGGACATTCCAGTCCATGATGATATGTCCATCGCCTTTTTCATGCCGATAGGTTTTCTTTACCTGCCATGCGCCGTATTTCTCATAGCTTGAGGGATACTTTTTGGGATCGCCGGCAGCTTGTACGGCTAATAGGACAGCTTCAGAAGTGGCGATGTGCTGCTTATGGCCATATTCACCGTTTTCGCCATGAGTCATTACAACTTCGGGTTTATATTTTCTGATTGCTTCTACAAGCAAGGCGATAGTATTGTCTTTTCCTTTCCAGAGCTGAAAAGCTTCTCTGGGTGATGATGTATGCTTATCTGCCAAACCAAAGAAAACGGGATGATAAGTAACGCCGGACATCCACAAACCGTTCATCGCTTCCTGATAGCGATGGCGGCCGCAATCTGTCATATAAAGAACACCGACGTCCTTACCGGTTGCGGTATAATGGGGAATGGCTCCGCCAAACATCAAAAGCTCATCGTCTTCATGCGTGGAAACGACCAGAAGATCGATTTTGTCGGGCATGGGTAAGAAATCAGGTATGTCTACAGACGGGGGATTTATACCATATACGCGAACGGCGCAAATTCCGCTTGATAAATCCGAGAGTGTGATCCTTACTTCTTGAATTCCTTCGCCGAGTTCAAAAAGATCGGTGTAAAAGGAGTATCCTGCTTCCGGTGAATATGTTTTTTTGATATAGCCGTTATCGTCCATACATTCGATAATGAAGCCGGAAGGGGGGGTGAGCCAGTCGATCTTCAGAGACGAGGCAGCTTCGGAAAGGGAGATCAGAATTGTATCCTGCTGCGATTGCGGTTTCCAGCATTTGCGGGAAGAATACTCGCCTTCGAGCAAAACGGCTTTGTTTCCTCGCATCGTAAATGTGCAAGAGTCTGTGATGTGGACAGGCTCTTTGGGTACGCCTAACACTGAGAAACGGGCGCGATAAGCTTCAATAATATTCTCTCCGCTCTGACAGGAGATGATCAGAGTTTTTTCGCCCGGCGATAATTTATTGAAATTATCGCTTGTAATCATCTGCTCAAGAGAATACTCGTTTACTTTATTATTGAAATTGATGGTTTTTACGTACTCATCTTCAAGAAGAATTTCGTCATAGATTTTCAGTTGAACAGAGGTGATCGGGTAAGGAGAAATAATTTTACCTTTCAATGTATAATAGCTGTCTTTTTCAATCATTTGAGGAGGATCACCAATAATTACCTGCACATGCAAATCAGAAGATGCGTCTTCTGATATCGCAGCAGGTGTTAAAAGAAGTAATGAAAGGATAATGGCTAAGAGATAAAAAATTCTGCTTTTCATGTGATCATTCTCCTAATAAAGTGATCAATTTGAATAGATTATATCATGAAAAACTTCAGGAATCAAGAATATTCTGGATCGGTGATCGAAGTCGAATGCGCTGGTACAACAAGCGTAGTAAACGAGTAAAGTATCTTTGGATGCAGAGAGAAGCAAGATAAGGCAAAAGAGATGATGATTTAAAAATCTGTAATGTGATTTACAAAAATGAAAGCGGCATGTCTATTAAAGACATACCGCCTGACGTATCTGAGAAATAAATTCACAGATGCTGCGTGAAAATAGGAATCGTGTTTTAAAGAGCTATCCCTTAATACCCGTAGAAGCAATACCGTCGACCAGGGATTTCTGGAAAATCAGGAAGATGATGGTTGCGGGTATGATAGAGAGGGTGGACATTGCAAGGGTAGAACCGATGTCTGAACCGGAAGAGGGGTCGTTGAACAGCTGAAGCGCCAGGGAAACCGGGCGCATGCTTGCGCGGTTAACGTACAAGAGAGCGGATAAATAATCGTCCCAGCGCCAGATGAACGAGAAGATTGCAGAAGTAACGAGGGCAGGAACGATCAGCGGGAGAATGATTCGGAAAAAGATGCTGTAATAGCTGCATCCGTCGATTTTGGCTGCTTCGTCAAGAGATTTCGGAATACCGCCGATGAAATTCATGATCAGGTATACGAAGAAGCCCTGAGTTGCGAAAAAGTAGGGAAGGATCATCGGGTAATATGTGCCTACCCAATTCAGATGGCGGTACCACATGAACTGGGGAATCATCAGAATCTGCGCGGGCAGCATCATGGTGATGAGCACAAGCACAAACAGGATTCGGCGCAGTTTGAAATTTAAGCGCTGAAGTGCATAAGCGACGAATGCAGAAGACAAAAGCGTACCAAAGGTGGATGTGATTGAAATGAAGAAGGAATTTGCAAAGAAGGTTCCGAAAGAGTAGCCCATGAAGCCTTTCCAGCCGCGAACATAGTTGTCCAGCGTCCAGACGTCAGGGAACAGCTTTGCAGCGGTGGGGAGAACCATGTCTGTTGGCTTAAAGGAGGAAAACAGCATCCAGAGCAACGGATAGATCATGATCAGCATGCCGCAGGACACCAGAAGATGATAAATAAACTCCTTGAATTTACTTCTTCCTACCATGGTTGCATCCTCCTTTCTTATTCTTCATATACCCACTTGTTTCTGGACCAGAACAAAAGGGCGGTGACGGTTGAGATGATGACCAGCATAATCCAGGCCAGTGCAGAAGCGTAGCCCATCTGGCTCTTGCCGACAGCGGGGAACGCCTTTTGATACTGATATACGGTGTAAAACAGCGTTGATTTTCGCGGATCGCCGTTGGTGATCAATTTACACTGCGTAAACGCGAGAAAGCTGTTGATGGTCTGTTGAACAAGATTGAAAAAAATAGTAGGCGTCAGAAGGGGCAAGGTTACATGCCAGAATTTCTTATTGCCATTCGCTCCGTCAACATAGGAAGCCTCGTACAGCTCACGCGGAATTTGCTTAAGCGCAGATAAGAAGATCAGCATGGAAGAGCCGAACTGCCAAACAGTCAAAAGAATCAAAACCCAAATCGCAGGGCCTTCGCTGAACCAGTTATAGCCCTGAAGGAAAGGAAAGATATTTCCGAGAATTGCGTTAATGGTACCGTTGGATTCGAAAATTCGGCGCCACAGAATTGCGACGGCTACAGATCCGCCGATGATGGAAGGAAGATAATATGTGGCGCGGTAAATGGGCACAGCTCTCGTCTCGTGGTTTAAAATGAGCGCGACAATCAGCGCGAAAATGACCTTAAGGGGCGTGCCGATCAAAGCATAGTAACAAGTAACCTTAAGGGATTTGACAAACGTCGGGTCGTCTGTGAAGATCTCGATGTAGTTTCCCAGACCTATCCACTGCGTGGCGGTCTGAATATCGTATCTGCAAAGAGAGTAATAGAAAGAAAGCCCCATCGGAATGACCATGAACATCAGAAAACCGAATATGAACGGAAGACTGAACACGTATCCGGCGACGTTTTCCTGATTGATCCATGAGACGAAGCTGAATCTTCTTTTCTTTGCTTTGGCGGGGATGGCAGTCATGACAAAATGCCTCCTTGGATGAAATCCTCTCATGCAATAGAGAGAAGAGGAGGGCGATATACGCCCCCCTCTTTTAAGCCTTAATGAGCGTTGTCAGGGACGGCAGAAATGCGCGCTTTAACGAATTAATAGTTGGCAGCGATTTCTGCGATCATTTCAACAGCAAGGCGGCCAGCTTCCTCAGCGGTCATGCTGGTGCCCTTCAGCAGGCATTCCTCGGCGAGGTACTGGATAACCTCGGTCTGAGCGGTGCCGGCGTAGCTGGGCAGCGGCGGGAAGATGGGGCTGCAGTTTTCGCCTACGAAAGCGAGATACTTAACGGAAGCGGGATAGGTGGGATCGGCTTTGCCTACTTCTTCAGCGATGGCAGAAGCGGTAGCGGTGCAGGGCGGTACGCCGCGCTCAGCACGGAGAAGAATGTTGCCCTGTACGTCGTTAAGCAGGTAGTTCAGGAACGCTACGGCGAGGTCGGGGTTCTCGGCGTCGGTGGTGACGGCGAAGAACTGGCCGGGCTTCATGTAGTTGGAAGCAACGGGATCAGAGGACGGCCAGGTGGAGAAGCCGAGTTCGATTCCGTCAGCGGTGGCGGCGTTCTGATAAGCGGCTACCTGGTTGGAGAAGGCGAGGGTGCACCATACACGAACGTCATTGGAGGCGCCGTATACGAGGGGATACTGAGCGAGGTCGGCAGTGTTTACACCGGCGAGCTTATCGGTGTCGAACAGCCAGCCTTCTTTGACGCCGTCGATCAGGCGCTGATAGTAACCGGCCATTTCTTCGGCATCAGCAAGGAGGCCTTCGGCATCCCAAAGAGCGTTGTAGCCGAGGGAGCGGGAATAATAGGTCAGGGGGTTTTCGGAGTTGCCGTCGCCGTAGATGACGCCGATGCCGGTTGCTTCGTAGATCTGTCTGGAAATGTCAGCGAACTCATCCCAGGTGATGTTCAGCGGAACTTCGATGTCCAGAGAATCGGTCAGCGTCTTGTTGTACAGCATGGCGGGCGCGTTAACAGCGCAGCAGATGGCGTAGAGACCATCGCCAACCTTACCGGTGTCGATGATGTTCTGGGGCATGCTGCTCAGATCCAGAGCGCCGCTCTCTACGTAGGGAGTAAGGTCGAGAAGATCGCCGGCCTCAACCCACTGTTCGATGTAAGCATAGTCCTGCTGCATAACATCGGGAAGGTCATTGTTGGCGGCATAGGTGCTCATGAGCGCCCAGTAGTTGTTCCAGGTCTGAGCGTTGAGGTTGAAAGTGATGTTGGGATAATTCTCGGTGAAGAAGTCGGCGGCGTTCTTGGTTACTTCGTCGCGAACCTGATTGCCCCACCAGCCGAAGCCGAGCTCAACGTCGCCAGCGGTAGCGGGATCATACGTACCGACGGCAAGACCGTCTGCCATTGCGGGAATGGCTAAGCAAAGGATCATGAGGGAAAGGACCAGAGAAAGAACCTTTTTCATTGTTGTGCCTCCTATACGTTAATGAAAAACCAAAGAGATATCATAATTATACAGAAACATCGATCAATGTCAATATATATATAAAAAAAGTAAAAGATTTTTGAATGGGAATATTGATTGTTGGTTGAAAACAGACATCAAAAAGGAGGAGAGCACAGGTAAGTAAGCTTTTCTGAGAATAAAAAAATCACGCAGCCTTTTTCAAAGCTGCGTGATTCGTATGGAGCATAGGGGAGTCGAACCCCTGACCTTTTGAATGCCATTCAAACGCGCTACCAACTGCGCTAATGCCCCATGTTGTTCGGTTTGCCCTCGCAACGTTGATTATTATAGCAGGTGTTGAGTGATTTGTAAATAGCAAATTTTGTTAAATAATGTAAAGTTTTTCTAAAGACAAAAATTCAAATAATGCTTATACCGTAAGAAAAGGACATTGCCCTTGAAAATGCGTATCTTGCATGATAAAATAGTAAAAGACGAGGAGGATTGATCATATGTTTATTGCGGATACGCATTGCGATACGCTGTATGCCCGACTGTTTGAAAACTGGGCGGACGGCGAACTTATGGCTTCCAAAGAGAACCTTTTAAAAGGCGAAGTAACCATGCAGACGTTTGCTCTTTTTGCCGGCGCAAGACAATATAAGGATACGCCTTATCAGAATATACGCTTGATGATCGAAGAATCCAAAAAGATGGAGATTCCGTTCATAACAGGTACTCTTGGCGACAATCCGCCCGCAGAGCTGTTCGGCGTTTATTCAATTGAAGGCGGAGAAGCGCTGGAAGGGAAAATTGAGCGGCTGTACGAATTGGATAAAGAACTCAGGCTTCGAATGATTGCGCTTACATGGAATTATGTAAATCAGATTGGCATGCCCGCAAAGCTTGATGACGGTTCAGGCCTCACGGATTTTGGTTTTGAGCTTATTTCTGAAATGGACAAGCTTGGCATCTATGCGGACGTATCGCATCTGAATGAAAAGGGTTTCTGGGACGTATATGAACATATGAATCTTCCGCCCGTTGCGAGCCATTCCAACTGCAAAGCGCTTTGTTCTTCTTTCAGAAACCTTACAGACGGCCAAATTGATGCGATCATCGAAAAAGGCGGCTATATCGGCGTCAATTTCTATCCGCACTTTTTAAAAGACGGCGGAGAAAACACGACGATTGACGATGTAATCCGGCATATCGATTATATTGCTGATCGCGGCGGCATACAGAATATCGGCTTGGGTTCGGATTTCGACGGCATTGAAGTTCAGCCCAGGGGCCTTGAAAATGCTTCCTGCATGAAAAACCTTGCTAACGCGCTTTTAAAGCACGGATACAGTGAAGAAAATACCCGTGCGATCATGGGTATGAATCTTTGGAATCTTCTGAAAAAGGGTGACGCAGTCAGGAAATAAGGAACGCAATTCCTTCTTTTCGAATACGATTGAATCGTAAGCATGAAAAGGGGGAATTTCCAATGGAACAGACAAACGCGCTTCTTCGCTGCCCTCAGGGTTCACTCAGATATGTTTGGAAAGCAGGTGACACGCTGGTCAAAGTTGCCACAGCTTTTCAGACAACCGTCGGCGCGATGATTTCAACGAACCCGGATGTAGATTTTTCCAATATCCAGCCCAATACGCAGATCTGCATTCCTTCAAGAAGGCTGACGTGTCCGGACGCCGACCTTTATGTGATCAAAAAGGGCGATACGCTCTGGGATATTGCGCAGGAGTACGGAGTCTCGGTCAATACGATCATGGAACTCAATCCCTATGTCGAACCTACGCGTCTTGCCGTCGGCCAATACATATGCGTACCCAAACGCGCAGGCGGAGACCAGACGCCGCCGGATGACGAAGGATGCTCGTTTGTAAATGACGTTCCGGACTGCGCATCTTTAAGAGCCGCTGAGCGCGCCTGCACAGGCACGGATACGGTTAAGTGCGGTCAGACGCTTTACGATATTCTGCAAAAATACGGCATAAGCTTTCAGGAATTTGCCGAGTTCAATCCGAGGCTTGTTTTGAATGCGCTTTTGCCCGGACAAAGATATGTCTACCCGTTAAAGACCTGTGCGTGTTCCGCAAACGGGAAATATATCATTCAGCCGGGTGATACGGTGTCATCGATTGCTGCGGCATTCGGAATTACTGCCTCTGAACTTCTTAGGCGCAATCCTGCGATGCGCCCCGGCGATTTTGTGCGCGGCGCAGAAATCTGCGTGTCCTATCCGATTGCATAGAGCATTAATTGATAAAACAAGAAATCAGTGGAGTACGGATGAAGAATCGGAAATTGTATTTATGTGTGACGGTTATTCTGGCGCTCATCCTTTCAGGATGTGCGCCTGTTGTTGATGATAAGGATATTCCTGAAAACTACAACATATATGCGTCGTTTTTGCCTTCATATATGCTTTCCGACCTTGTTATCGGTGAAAATGTTCCGGGGATGAAGCTTCATCTCCTTATTCAGCCGCAGGATGGGTGCATGCGCAGCTATAATCTTTCCGACTGGGACGCGTACATGGCGATGAAGGCAGATGCGGTTATCCTGATCGGAAACGGCTTTGAAGCGTTTGAAAGCGCGCTTATGGGCCTTGGAGAAAACGGGCTCAGCGTGATCAGCGCATCGTCTTCATTGGTTCTTGATTCAACCGGATACAGTGAAAACGAAGAAAGTCATTTAAATGGCGCCAATCCGTGGCTGTTTTTATCGGTCAGCGGCGCATATGATTTAACGGAAGCCATAGCTGCGAATATGATTGCGCTTGATCCGGATTATGAGGAAATATATATAAAGAATCTGAATCAAGCCTATGAGCGCTTTGAAAAGATGAAAAACGAAATCGCCTTATTGCGGGAAAAAACTGATTCCGAAATGCCGGTTGCGCTTGCGCACGAAGGGCTTGGGTATATCGCAAATGATTTCGGGCTCAATGTGGTTGCGCAAATTGACCGAGAAAGCGGTGCGTATCCGGAGGATGGAGAACTGAAGGATATGCTTAGGATGCTTTCCGAAAGCGGGGCCCAGGCTGTGCTTATCGAAAAACAAGCGCCAAATGCGCTTTTGAGGGCGTTTGAAGAGGAAGGATACACTGTCGTTCTCATTGACACACTTTCAGCCGGAACCGGACAGATGGGCGGAGAAGCCTATTTTGAAAGAATGCTTGAAAATGCACGCGCTGTCAGCGGCGCAATAAAGAAGTAAGAGGGATATATGAAGGAAGTTATCGTGTATACCGACGGCGCCTGTTCCGGAAATCCCGGTCCCGGCGGCTGGGGATGCGTGCTTATCTACGGCGAGCATCGAAAGGAAATGAGCGGCGGCGAAAAGGAAACCACCAACAATCGAATGGAACTCACGGCGGCAATCCGCGCGCTTGAAGCTTTGAATGTACCGTGCAGCGTGGATTTGTATTCCGACAGCGCGTATCTGGTCAATGCATTTGAACAGGGATGGCTCAGTAACTGGGTAAAGCGCGGCTGGATCAAAGCAGACAAAAAGCCGGTTGAAAATATCGATCTCTGGAAGAGAATCCTTGAACTTGTGAATATGCATAAAGTTGTCTTTCACAAAGTCAAGGGACACGCGTCAAACAAAGAAAACAACCGCTGTGACGAACTTGCCACAGCGGCTGTAAAAACAGTAAAAGAGTAAAGCTACAGATTGTTCTTTTCAGAAGCCTCACTGGAGGCTTCTTTGTTTATATCGGGATTTTGGTTTTCGCTGTCAAGCGCGGTTTTCATAACATCATCTGCCGGCGCAAACGGTTCGTCTTCCCGAAGCGTCACTTTTTTGGCTGCCATTCTGCGTCTTGCGTCGCTCATGGCGGCATAATGCCGTCTTGTGGTATTGACGTCCGAATGCCCGAGCACGTCTGCAACCAGATAAATATCACCGGTTTCTCTGTAAAGACTTGTACCGAAGGTTGAACGAAGCTTATGGGGACTTATTCGCTTTTTTAGAGGCGCTGCGATGGCGGCGTATTTTTTTACCATGTTTTCAACGGCACGGACGGTCATACGGCGCTTTTGCAGCGATAAAAACAAAGCGTTTTCGTGTCCTTCAAGCGCTTGAATCTTTTTTCGCTCCACCAGATATTCCTTAAGCGCGGATTCGACTTCTGCCGGAAAATAGAGAATTGCCTGATTTCCGCCTTTTCGCGTGACCAGAAAGCCGCCGACTTCAAAATCAAGATGATCGATATCGAGGCCTACGCATTCGCTGACGCGTATGCCTGTACCCAGAAACAGCGTAAGCATCGCAAGATCGCGTTTTTTTGTGATGTCGTGGTACATCTGCTGCCTGGGACTCAGTTTTTCTCCGTTTTCAGCAGCGTCCAGCATGCGGGCAACTTCATCGATTTCCAGACGCAGAATCGGCTTTTCGTGGCGTTTCGGTGTATCGACCAATGCGCTTATGTCGCTTGGAATCAAACTTTGGCGGAACATCCATTTGAAAAAGGAGCGGAGAGAATAGAATTTTCTCATTTTGCCAAGCTCCTGATTTGAAACTTCCTGATCATTTTCATCCAGATAGTAATTGAGATAATCCAGATACAAAACGATATCGCGCGCCTGGACTTTTGAAAAGTCTTCTTTATCCCAGTTGATTGTCTCTTTAAGGCCGAATTTCGGGTTTTCTTTCGAGAGATAATTGATGAAAAGGCGGATATCGCGCGCATAGGCATAGCGCGTAAGCGGCTGGGTTGTAGAGGCCAGCGCCTGAATAAAATCGACGACAATCGCGGGCATGGCGGAAAGGATGTTGCGCGTTAGTGTAGTAATCTGAATTGCGTGTTCCTGTGCATACGAAAGTGTTTTTGCCATAAAAATTAACCTCCGATTAACAATAAGAGAGGGTATGGGGGAGTAGAAGCAAAAGGAAGAGGGGAAAGTGAAAACATCGGAAACGGATTGATTTTTGAAAAAACTTCTCTGCCAAAAATTATTTTCTCTTTATATGCATTGTTCATGAAACTCTGAACGATCCCGAACGTATGAATCCGGCAAAATTACAGCGTTTAAAGCGCTGTAATGATATGCTTGGCCAATCAAATTCTTTAAATCTATTGTATCCGTTCAATCGATTATTCAGAAATCCAACGGGGAAATCATCAACTGAAGAAATAAAAACGGCTCAGAGGCGATCGTGAATCATTCGCACTGAAAAATCGAAACGCCAAAACCGATTATAATTTTGAATAACGAAGAAATATCCACTCAATAAAAAATAATCGATAAATTCAGGCGGGAAAACATGCGAACAAGGAAAAAAGCACGGACAGCATGACAAGGCGCATGAAGCAAGCCTCAAGAGCAGAAATTCAGAAAGAAAACCGCTGAACCCGAAATACCTCTCCCAAAAGCTGTTCAACTATTCGTAAAAGCTGTCTTTTGCGAATAGTTGAATTATACGACATGTCCGCCCTATTGTCAAGGGGGTTCGCGTGAAAATGGGCTTTTCGCGTGGCGGCAGGCGGATGATGAAAGAAGAATATCAATAGAAACCGAGATATAAAAAAGTTGGCCGTCCTGACAAATTCATTCAGAATGAAAAATGAGAGACAAACAGCATTGATTTCAAAATAATTCATTATTTTGAAATATTGATACAGAATTTAAAATCATCATTCTCTGCGGAACCCGCCTCCTCTCTTCCCTTCTTTTTTCAAAAGACAGCGCTGACGATATCGCAGAAAAAATCGCAAATTGCCTGTAGCTTTACGAAAAAAACAGCCTGTGCGCATGCTTGGATATTCGTAATGAATTATCCTTAGCGAACGCACAGGCTGTTTATTTATGGAATTTTGACAGATGAGCAATAAGGATAAGAATACGGTTATTCCTCTTCGTCTGTTGCTTGTTTCTGCAATTCATTTAAAAACGCTTCGTTTTCTTCGTTGTTTTCCGGCACTTCGATATTGTCAATCTGTATGCCGCGGAATTCTGCGTTTTCCGAGTTTACGCATTTCATGCAGTTGTCGCATTTTTTGTTAGGGTCGAGGTCGCACATTTCGCATTCCCCGCAGCCGGTACACTCCTTATATTCGTCCAGCACACACATTTTTGCCATGGATTCTTTCCCTCCGGATGCTCAAAGTACATCCATTATACGCCGAAAATATGAAAAGCACAAGAGAGAAAACAGCCGTCCGAACATAATCGAACGGCTCAGATCATCAACAAACCCCTGGGTGTGGTTTGGAGAGGGAGCGCACTCCC
>JAEDIV010000054.1 GCA_016296675.1 Clostridia bacterium | reverse complement strand
TCAGGGGATCGGCCCTTCCCATCAAAAAAGGTACTTTTTTGATGGCTTGAAACGGAAGTCCCGATGGGTCTTCCGTTTTTTGTTGGTACGGACGATCGAGGAACGCCTGTGGGTTTGCCTGATCAGCGGCTGTATTGCGGCGTAAGCACCCCCGCCACCCTGATGTCCTATTTGTTTTTAAGCTGTCGGGCAGAGGCTTGCTTACGCCGGGCTTTCTTTTTATCTGATCAAGCATGTTGAATTCATTTCGCGTGCTTGATATAATATGTGAAAACAGGGGAGGGGACACGCATATGAAAACTTATTCCTTTACCGATGATCCAATCAAGCTTTACGGCATTGAAGTGATCAATCCCGAAAAAGAATTCTTCTGGCGCCTTCCGCATGAGGAGACCGTGCTGGTCGGCGATTATTTGTGCGACAGAAGCAAGTCCGCCTGCGGAGGACGCGTGCGCTTTCGGACAAATTCTAAGGAAGTCAGGATTAAACTCAAGCTCAAATCGCTTTCGGTTGACATCTGCATGGCGATCTGCGCGTCCGCCGGCTGTGACGTATATGTCGGCCGCGGCATCGGCGCAAAATATGTGGGGCTTATTAATCCTAAGGAGTACGACAATATGTACCCCGAAACCACGGTTCATCTGGACGGGAAGATGAATGAAATCACAGTAAATCTTCCGAGAAATGAGAAAATCGCGGGCGGATGGATAGAAGTGGAGGATGACGCTCAGGTGCTTGCACCCCTTCCGTACACAAGAGAAGGAAAATTGTGCTTTTACGGCTCCTCCATTACCGAGGGCGGTTGCTGCTCAAGACCGGGCAACGCATATACCGCGGTTGTTGCACGTTGGCTTGATTCCGATTATGTCAATTACGGCTTTTCCGGTCATGCGATGGGTGAAGACGCTATGGCAGACATCATCGCAAAGCGCGATTTCTCTTGCTTCATTTACGACTATGACCACAATGCGCCGTCGACAGAGCATCTTTTGAATACCCATGAGCCCTTCTTTCAGAAAATCCGCGCCGCGCATCCCGATATGCCGGTTTTCATGCTCTCGCGCCCGGACTATGACAATGCGCCCGAACTCAGCAAGCGTAACCGCGAAGTGATCCGAAAAACCTATGCAAACGCCATTGAAAGGGGCGATAAAAACGTTTACTTCCTGGATGGCGAAAGCTTCTTCGGAACACTTGGCCGCGATATGTGCACCGTCGACGGCTGTCATCCGAATGATCTTGGCTTTTACAGAATGGCCGAAGCGGTATATGGCGCGATTCTGAAAGTGATGGGATGAAAAAGAAAGAACCGGATGGAAAAAGCATCCGGTTTTATGAATATACAGGTCGGATTGACATAAATTTGCCATAAAAAGGATAAAAATGATTGATTTTAAAACTCCTTTTTGTTATAATATAAATGTGTGTTTATCGCAAGGCTTCACCTGCGAATGGACAAGTTGCACAAAAGGTTAAGAAAAGTGAGCGAACCCTTTAACAGAATCATACCGCGGTATATGCGGATGAGATATATTGTAAGGAGGAAACGGACGAATGAAAAAACTGATTTCCCTCATTCTAACGCTTGCCATGATCGCGTCTTTCGCGATGGTTGCTTCCGGCGAAGATGCCTACACACAGGCTCCCTATTGGGAGGGCAAGGATCTGCCCCCGGTAGCCGATCGCCTTCCTGCCGAACCCATGGTAGAAGACGCTGATTATCTGGCTGTCGGCGTATACGGCGGCGAGCTTAAAACTTCCACCTCTTCCAGCTCCTGGGCGACTGGCAAGATCATCGAAGAAGGCCTGTTCCGCTTTACCACCGAAGGCGTTGCAGTTCCGAACGTTGCCAAAGGCTATAAGGTAAATGAAGACGCCACCGTCTACACCATCTATCTTCGCGAAGGCATGAAGTGGTCCGACGGCGTGCCCTTTACCGCTGAAGACTGCGTGTGGTTCTACAACAAGGTTTGTCTGAACAAGGTTGACTCCAAGGGCGTTCGCGCCTGCCACAAGGATGCCGATGGCAATCCCGCTGTTGTCGAAAAGGTTGACGACACCACCTTCACCGTAACCTTCGCAACGCCCAAATACGGCTTCATCGAAGCCCTGTGCGTAGACCTTAAGTGGCACTTCGCGCCCAAGCACATCTTTGAAGGCATGGTCGATGACATCATCGCCGGCAACAACGATGCGGCGCTTGCCAAGGCGAAGGAAATCTGCGGCGTTGAATTTGCCGATGCATCCAAGGCCGGCAAGGAAATGCTGTACTATTTCTGGAACTATGCAGGCATCCCCACCCTGAATCCCTTTGTTCTTTCCACCGAGGCCGGAAAGAACGACGTCAAGGGCACCTATTACGAGTACATCCGCAATCCCTACTACTGGAAGGTTGACACTGCCGGCCAGCAGCTGCCCTACATCGACAAGATCGTTTACACCGCGATCCAGAATGTAGACCAGTCCCTGATGCTCCTTCTCGACGGCACCGTAGACTTCCAGACCGTTGGCATGGATTCCCTCGCCACCATCATGACGGACAGCCAGGTTGCCATCAACATCTATGAATACTCCTCCGGCACCTGGGGCGATACCGGAACTCAGCTGCATTGCAATCTCTCCATCGCCGATGAGAAGCTGAATGCGCTGTTCAACAATGCTGCTTTCCGCGAGGCGCTGTCCATCTGCGTTGACCGCGAAGAGTTCGCCGGCCTCTATTCCGATGGTTGGCTCGAAGGCGGCCAGGCCGCTCCCTCTGAGGGCCAGCTGGGCTACTCCGAAGCCTGGGCCAAGAAGTGGTGCGAGTACGACGTAGCCAAGGCCAAGACCCTGCTCGAATCCGCGGGCCTCGTAATGGGCACTGACGGCTATTATGACTTTGCAGACGGCACCGACTTTGCCCTCAACATTGTATCTGTTGCCGATTCCGGCGCTGCCAACACCTATGCGCTTCTGAAGGTATATTATGACGCTGCCGGCATCAAGACCACCTTCCGCGACTATGACCGCTCCAACGTTGACAACATGATGCTTGCCAACGAAATCGAGTGCGTTCTGTTCCCTGTAACCGGCCTTGGCGATATCTCCATTGCGCTTAAGCCCAACTCCATGGTCCCCGGCACCGCCACCAACGTTGTATGGTACGGCAACATGACCAAGGAAACCGCAACCGGCGACCTTCTTAAGCTGATCGAGCTTAAGGAGAAGCTGGACGTAACCGCCGACACCGAAGCTCGCACCCAGATCTCCCTTGAGATGCTCAAGCTCCACGAGGAGAATATGTGGTCCATCGCGTATGTCGCGTCCGCGCCGACCTATCACGCCGTGAATGCCCGCATTCACAACTTCCTTGAAAACGGCGTATGGTCCGATATCTATCGCGACATGGGTATCGCCCATGTACAGTGCTGGTACATCGCCGAATAATGTAAATCGTTCCTGATAACAGTTTACCTGATAAGTGCGGGAGGCAGCTTCCTTCATTGGCGGTTGCCTCCCGGTTTCGGTATTTATGAAGATGGCGCTTTCTGCCCTTATGGTTTGAAGGGCGTGTCTGTTTTTCGTTTATCAAGGCATAGAAAGGATGAGAGACATCATGAGCAACATAATCAAGGATGTCCTCAGGTGGCTGCTAATTGCGCTTCCATATGCGTTGGCTGTGTTAGGCGCTGTTTTGCTGGCGCTTGAAATCAGAAAACAGGATAGGGAACAGGTGAAGAAATGGATCATCAAAGGGCTTAAAAAGGCTGCCTGGGTGATCGCAGCTTTCTTCATTGTGTTCCTCGCTTTCCGCGCTCTGGCGCAAGATGGCCGACTTGTCCGATTCTCAAAGGATGCGGGCGGCATTTTAAATGTCCTTGTCAGTATCTTGTCCTATGTTTCGCAGATGGGATATGCCATTTTGTTTAAGTGGATTCTTCCCGCCCATGCATGGCTCATATTCATCGGCTGCATGGTTCTGTATATTTGCCTGAAAAGGCCGCATTATACCGATATGTTCCGCTATATCGGAAAGCGCCTGCTTATGTTCATTCCCGTAATTATCATCATTTCCTTTGTCATTTACTTCGTCATTCAACTGCCTCCGGGCGACTATGTCTCCTCCTACGTTTCCGCAATGGCGGCGGAGGGCGAAATCTTTACGCCCGAAGATATTCAGGAGCTGCGGGTTCATTATGGCCTTGATCAGCCCTGGTATCTTCAGTATCTGGACTGGATCACCGGTATTGTGGTTGAAGGCGATTTCGGATATTCGTTTGAATACGGACGCGACGTTTGGAGCGTCATTATGGACAGGCTTTATCTGACACTCGGCGTGTCGTTTGTGATTCTCATTTTCCAGTACGGCGTGTCTTTGCCCATCGGTATTTATTGCGCGAACCATCAGTATTCTGTGGGCGACTACATCTGGTCGTTCTTCGGTTTCCTTGGAACCGCGACGCCCAATTTCCTTCTGGCGATTCTCATCATGTATTGGATCTATATGGCAACGGGACAGGTGTATCTGGGCCTTTTCTCAACAGAGATGATGCAAAACGGATTGAGGTGGGAATATGTGCCGGAATTTTTGTTCCGATGCCTGATTCCCTTGATCGTCATCGGCACCTCCGGCACTTGCGGGATTATCCGTACGGTTCGTGCGCAGATGCTGGATGAAAAAAGCCGCCAATACACCCTGACCGCGCGCGCCAAGGGCTGCTCGGAAGCGACGATCACCTATAAATACTGCTTAAGAGCCGCTCTGAACCCGGTCGTTTCCGGAATGGCGGGCTCGCTTCGAACCATTTTCTCCGGCTCCACGGTATCCGCCATCGTCATGAATCTGCAGATTCAGGGCCCTGTTCTACTTACGGCGCTTAAATCGCAGGACATGTATCTGGCAGGTACAATCGTCATGATTCAGGCCGTGCTGGTTGTCATTGGCACGCTTTTAAGCGATATCGCCCTTGCATGGCTGGATCCGAGAATCAGATTCTCAGAAAGGAGCTGACGGATATGGCGCTTTTCAGAAAAAAGACGGCAAGAGATGAAAACTACTACATGGCGTCGCAATGGACGCTCATGTGGAGAAAGCTTCAGAAACACAAGCTGGCCAAATTCTCGCTCATTCTTCTTCTGGTTCTGTATATCGGCGCGCTGTTTGCGGATTTCATTGCGCCCTATGGTCTTGAAGAGTTCTCCGCGCTTTATAAGGATACCGCGCCCACCAAGGTTTACTGGAAAGATGAGGAAGGAAATTTCACAAGGCCTTACGTCCATAAGCTTAAGAAAGTCAATGACAAAAAGACGTGGACGGTCATCATCACGGAAGATACTTCGAAGAAATATTATCTGGATTTCTTCGTTGAAGGCGTAGAGTACGAGCTTTTCGGTCTCATTCCTACCAATATTCATCTCTACGGGCTGGTCAATGAAAACGGGGAAGCGGATCAGTCTGCGCGCATCAATATCTTCGGCGCGGACAGCGCGGGCCGCGACATCTTTTCCAGAATCCTCTTTGGCTCCCGCGTGTCTTTGACCATTCCCTTCGTGTCCGCCGCAATCAGTTTTGTATTGGGCATACTCCTTGGCGGTATTTCGGGCTACTTCGGCGGCTGGGTGGATAACCTCATTCAGCGCGTGATCGAGGTTTTGTCTGCCATTCCGTCGATTCCCTTGTGGCTTGCGCTGTCGGCTGCGATCCCCGCGGACATCAGCGTATCGGCCATGTATCTGTATATCACGATCATTCTTTCCTTCATCGGCTGGACGGGTCTTGCCCGCGTTGTGCGCGGAAAATTCATCGCCCTTCGAAATGAAGACTTCGTAACCGCCGCGCGGCTTGCGGGCGTGAGCGATTTTAAGATCATTACAAAGCACTTGGTTCCCGGCTTTTTGAGCTATCTGATTGTAAACCTGACGCTGGGCATTCCCGGCTCCATTCTCGGCGAAACATCCATGAGCTATCTGGGCCTTGGCATGAAATCACCGGCTACTTCCTGGGGCGTGCTTCTGAAGGAAACGGAAGACCTTGTTTCCGTTGCAAGATGCCCGTGGAAGATGATTCCCCTGATTTTTGTCGTAATCACGGTTCTTGCGTTCAACTTCCTGGGCGACGGTCTCAGAGATGCGGCTGACCCCTATAAGTAAGAAAGGAGGCCCGGAAAAAATGAGCGATATGAATAAGCCCGTTATCAGTGTTAAAAACCTGAAGGTAAATATCAAGATGGACGAGGGCCTCTTGACGCCTGTTCGCGGTGTGGATTTTGAGATCAGGCCCGGCGAGACGCTGGGACTTGTGGGCGAGTCCGGCTGCGGAAAGAGTCTGACGAGCAAGGCAATATTGGCCATCAACGAAAAAAAGTGCACAAGCGAAGGCGAAATCCTGTTCCGGGATGAAAACGGCGAAGTCGTGGACATTCTGGCGCTTGAAAGACTGAGCCGAAAAAAACGCTTCCGCCTCAAAAAAGTATCCGACTCGGCAAATGGTCCTGCCATCAAGCGCAAACAGGCCATCCGTGCCCTGCGCGGCATTCGGGGAAAGCAGATTTCCATGATATTTCAGGAGCCTATGGTGGCTTTCAGTCCCATGTATACGATCGGAAATCAGATCAATGAAGCCACGCTTCTTCACATCACAAAGAACAAGGAAAAGGCGAAACAAATCAGCCTTGAAATGATGCGCCTTGTCGGCATTGCCAACGCCGAAAAACGCTTCGATCAGTATCCGCATGAGTTTTCCGGCGGCATGCTTCAAAGAGCGCTGATTTCCATGGCGCTGGTGTGCCGTCCGCGCCTTCTGATCGCGGATGAACCAACAACGGCGCTGGATGTAACCATTCAGGCGCAGATACTGGAGCTAATGAAGGAGCTTCAGAAAGAGCTTCATACGGCGATCCTCTTTATTACCCACGACCTTGGCACCGTCGCCAAGATGTGCGACAGGGTAGCGGTTATGTATCTGGGAAAAATCGTCGAGACCGGAACTGCAAGCGAGATCTATAAAAATCCCATTCATCCCTACACCAAGGGCCTGATGGGCTCGGTTCATAGAATCGGAAGCCTTAAGGCAGACAGGTTGTTCTCCATCGAAGGCACAGTTCCGCTTGCTTTGAATTTGAAGCCCGGCTGCGGATTCTATGATCGCTGTCAGGAGCGCATAGAGGGCGTTTGCGACAGGATCGATCCGGAAAACATGTTAGTTGGCGGAAGCCACTGCGTAGCCTGCCATCTGTGCAAAAAGGAGGGAAAGGATAATGGCTGACAAGGGCGAAGTCATTTTGAAAGTCAAAAATGTGTCAAAGGTCTTTTCCTCCAAGGGCATAAACGTCCGCGCGGTTACAAACGTGAGCTTTGATGTAAAAAAAGGAGAAACCATCGGTATTGTAGGCGAATCCGGCTGCGGAAAAACCACGCTCGGCAGGTGTATTGTGCGCGCCATCGAGGCAAGCGAGGGTGAAGTTTTATACAAAACGCTTGAAGGCAGGGAAGTCAACTTTCTGACCCTTGACAAAAAGCAGATGAAACCCATCCGCAAGGAAATACAGATGATTTTCCAGGATCCGTATTCCTCGCTTGACCCCAGAATGACGGTTTTGGACATTGTAGCAGAGCCTATCAGAGCAAACTATCCCAAGATGCCCAAAAAAGAAAGAGAAGAGCTGGTCAAGGACATAGCGGAAAAGGTCGGCCTCAACACCACCTATCTCATGCGCTATCCGCACGCGTTTTCGGGCGGCCAGAGACAGAGAATCGGCATTGCCCGTGCGCTTATTTTGAAGCCGCAGGTGATCGTGTGCGACGAGGCGGTTTCGGCTTTGGACGTTTCCATTCAGGCGCAGATTATTAACCTATTAAAGGATCTTCAGCGCGAAATGGATCTGACCTATATCTTTATAAGTCACGATCTTTCGGTCGTTGAGCATATTTCGGATAAGGTTGGCGTTATGTATTTAGGCCGCATGGTGGAGTTCGGCGAAACCGAAAAGCTGTTTTCAAGTCCCAGGCATCCGTATACCGAGGCGCTCTTATCGGCAGTGCCTGTAGCTGATCCGGATGTGAAAATGGAGCGCATCCCTCTTCAGGGCGAAATCCCGAATCCGGCCAATCCGCCCAGCGGCTGTTATTTCCACACCCGCTGCCGCTACTGCACGAAAAAATGCACAGAAGTCGCCCCGGAGCTTACCGAGGTCGACGGACGCATGGTTGCCTGCCACAGAGCCGAGGAGCTTTCGCTTCGCGGATTTGACTACAGCAAAATGTAAATCATTGAGGCGGGTAATTTTCGCGCCTTCTTCAGTCGGAGGAAAGGATATGTCTTTTTCGAAAAGCGATCTTGCGATTTCCACCATGTGGAACTACAGAAAAGCAAACAGCGGCAAAGAATTGATCGATCAATTGAAAGCGCTCGGCTTTTCGAGGGTGGAACTGAATTATCAGGTAAAAAAAGAATGGCTTTCTGATATTGAAAGCTATGTTCAAAACGGAGAAATCATGATTTCAAGCGTTCACAATGTGTTTCCGAAGGTGAATGATGAAAGATTCGGAACCGACAGTGTGCTGCTTGGCTATGAGGACGAAAGCCTAAGAAAGCGGGCGGTCGAATACGCCTGCCGAAGCGTTGACTGGGCGGTGAGGCTTGGCGCAGGCGCGGTGGTGTTTCACCCGACGGAGGTTCCGCTTTCGCCGAATGACTTTGATGTTCCGCTTAAAAACCTCATTAAAGCGCACAAAACGGATTCTGAGGAATACAGATCTCTTCAAAAAGAAATGCTGAATCAAAGAAAAGCAGCGCCTTTTCTTCAAAGAACCATGAAAAGCATCGGAGAGATTGCCGATTACGTGGTCAAAAACGGCTTTTCTGTCAGGCTTGGCATGGAAAACCGCGCCATGTGCCATCAGGCGCCGATCTACAGCGAGTTTGATATGATCATGCAAGCTTTTGAGGGCGGCCCGGTCGGGATCTGGCTCGATACGGGTCACGGCATCATGATGGAGGAAATGGGACTTCAGAAGCTGCCGCTTTCCGAAATTACCGAAAGAAACATTATCGGCATGCACATTCATGACGCAATAGACGGGCTGGACCATTATGCGCCGTGCACGCTGGATGGGGATGTATTAAGGCCGTTTAAAAAATACATAGATGCGTGTCCGATCCGCGTTCTTGAGCTTTCGGGAAGACTCACTCAGCAGGAGATTATCGAAGGATCGGAGAGATTCGTTTTAAGGTACGGTGGATAAGATGGATGTTTCGGCGATACTAAAATCTTTTGTCAGCGATACGCAGGCGGCTTTTGGAAACAACCTTACGGGTATCTATCTGCATGGTTCGCTTGCCATGGGCTGTTTTCATGAAAATAAAAGCGATATTGATCTTTTGGTGGTGGTTGAACAACCGCTTTCGACGGATATAAAGCGCGGTTATGTCAAAAAGATTCTCAGTTTGAACCGGCATGCGCCGATAAAAGGCATTGAAATGAGTGTTGTTCTGAAAAAGGATATGAACCCCTTTTGTCATCCTGCGCCGTTTGAAATGCATTTTTCTAGTGCCCATCTTGAAAGCTATATGTCAGATCCTGATGATGCAATTATGCGCCTTACGGGTACGGACAGGGATCTGGCGGCGCATGTAACGATTATCAATCATTATGGACAAACGCTTTTCGGCGAAGACAAGGAAAAGGTGTTTTCAAAAGTCAAACACGAGGATTATCTCGACGCACTTTTGTATGATCTTGAAAATGCGCGGGAGGATATTTCCGAAGATCCGATGTATGTTGCCCTCTCTCTCTGCCGCGTGCTCGCATATGTGAAGGAGCAAAAAGTGCTTTCCAAAAAGGACGGGGCGGTATGGGCGCTTAAAAATGTGAAAAGCGATATGCATCCGGTGATCAAAGAGGCGCTTAACTCGTATGAAACGGACAGCGATATGCTAATAACGCCTGAAGAAGCGCGGCGTTTTGCCGATGAAATGCTTTCGGATATTCGTACATGCATGTTACGAAAATAAGGTGAAGAAACGATATTTTCATACATGCTTGACAGGGGATATTCATGTTTGCTAAAGTAAACAGGGGGAGGTGATAAGGATGTGCGGAAGATATTATATTGCATCGGAAGATTCCGGCGAGGAGATCAGAAAACTGATTGACGAACTCAACCGCAGGGAAGCCGAGACTCAAAAAAGCACTGCGTTTAAAACGGGAGAAGTATTCCCGGGCGACGATGCGCTGGTAGTATGCAATAATAAAAAGCTCGAATCACGGCCGTTTGTCATGCGATGGGGATTTTCCGGGATGGACAAAAGACTTCTGATCAATGCGAGAAGCGAAAGCGCGCAGGAAAAGCAGATGTTCCGCGACCTTATCGGCATGAGGCGTGCGCTGATCCCCGCAAGCGGATATTTTGAATGGGAAAGAAACGGAAAGACAAAAACGAAATACTTGCTTTCAACAGACGAAAAATGCATCTTTATGGCGGGTTTATACCGCCCGAAAGCGGATGCGCCGGGGCATGAATTTGTCATCCTGACCAAGGATGCTGCGCCCGGCATACGCTTTATTCACGACAGGATGCCGGTTGCGTTTTCAAAACATGCAGCGCAGGCATGGCTTCAGCCGGGAAACAATTATGACAGGATTATCAAAGAAAGCATTGGTGTATTGAATTATCAGAAGGCGGAGGAGATGGGAAATGGATACGGTACACGCAGCTCCGAACAGAAGGATCGTGCTTTTGTCCTGTAATGTAGACGATATGACAGGAGAAGAAATCGGGTTTGCCCGCGAGATTTTGATTAAGGCAGGGGCAATGGAGGTATATACCATTCCGGTTCAGATGAAAAAGAGCAGGCCGGGCGTTGAAATCCGGGTGGTGTGTAAGCCCTCTGTCGCGGATGCGGTGGCCAATCTGCTGCTTATGCACACATCGACCTTTGGCGTCCGCAAGCAGGAGATGAAGGCGTATGCGCTTGAGAGAACAACGCAGATTATTCATACCCCCAACGGGGATGTCCGGCGTGTCATTGCCGAAGGATATGGGATCACAAAAGATAAGCTTGAATATGATGATGTTTTCGCATATGCCCAGAAGGCCGGCGTGGACATGAAGACAGCGCAAAAGCAGATTTATGCCTGTTTGGAGGAATGCGAAGAATAAGCATACGCAATGGAGGCTATATGATGAACGAACGCGATCTAAAAAAGGCTCAGATGGAAAACTGGATGAGCGAGCATGGAAACATTGATGAGATGCGGGACAAGCTTGAATGGATGACGGAAAGGTCGCAGCCGTTTCGCGAGCTGATGGCTTACTATAAGTGCGCGATGATGGAAGTGGAAACGAAGTTCAATGTGCTCAATCAGGAGTTTTCCGTCCAGTATGACCGAAATCCCATCGAGAGCATCCGAAGCCGCATCAAAGAACCGCCGAGCATATTGGATAAGCTTTTAAGAAACAAACTGCCCATGACCATCGAATCAATGGAGGAAAATCTTTCAGACGTTGCCGGCGTTCGCGTGATCTGTTCGTTTATTGAGGATATTTATATGCTCGCCGGATGCCTTCTGAAACAGGATGACGTTACGCTGATCCGATACAAGGATTACATCAAAAATCCCAAGGAAAACGGATACAGAAGCCTGCATCTGATTGTGCAGGTGCCGATTTTCCTTGCGCATAAGAAAAAGCTGATGAAGGTTGAAATTCAGCTGAGGACCATTGCCATGGATTTCTGGGCCAGCCTCGAACATAAACTCAAATACAAAAAGAACCGCCCGGACAGCGAGCTTCTTACGCAGGAACTCAAAGAGTGCGCCGATATGAGCGCGCAGCTGGACGAGCGGATGGAGCAGATCAGAAAAAGCGTCATCGGGGATGAAAGCATCGAATGATGAAGTGTTTTTCTCTCAGGTATCAGGAGATTTGAGTTTATCATAAACGATCAGCGCATGAGCATTTGTTTTTGCTCATGCGCTGATCAGTATTATTTTATGGGTTATTCTCCGTCCAGCCACATTTTGCGGACTTTTTCAAATACTTCGTCATCGTACTCGATATCTCCGTCAGGATGACAGGGGAGAACCTGGTCGCCGGCAACGGCAGGATTGGTGCAGATATTGTCATTGCGCCACTTGTCGCGTTCTTCCTTGTTTCTCAGATTCGGGATTTCCATGGGCTGATTTTTGTTCAGCGCCGAGCGATAGGCGAAGATTCCGACAAGGCCCATGTCGATTGCGTCATATACGTCGATGGAATAGTGCTCGCCGTCGGGACGGCCCAGGATTTTTTCAATGAAGAAATGCGTGGCATAGAAGTCCGCGCCGCCGTGGGTCGCGTATTTGTGTGCCAGTTCATTTTCGACGACTTTTCCGGGCACATAGCGTTCGTTTGTTCCAACGCACACCTTTTCGCCCTCTTTGTAGACCTGAATTTCTGCTTCCTGTCCTTCGGGCGTGTAGGAGGGCATGAATCTCTGGGATTCCATCGAGCCTTTCATGCCGTAGACTTCATAGTTGATGGAGCCGGGCTCGCGCTTTAAATGGCCGTGAACGCTCTTTACGATCGCGCCGTTTTCAAGCGTCACCATTTCAATGCCTGCGCATTCGCCCTGCTTAAGGCCCAGCGGGGGAACGGTGTAGTTGCGGTTGGTGA
This sequence comes from Clostridia bacterium, assembly GCA_016296675.1. GTDB lineage: Bacteria > Bacillota > Clostridia > Christensenellales > Aristaeellaceae > SFHK01. The sequence goes on along the minus strand of JAEDIV010000054.1, from coordinate 2,590 downwards.
CAAAACCGGTTACGCGAACAGGGCGCTTTCCGGTGATGGTCATGATCGGGCCGAAGGAATGGGTGCAGTAGTAGGTGGGATAGAGGCTGTTTCGCCAATGATCGCGCTCGCCGTAGGTGATGGAAGGCCAGATGCCTGCGCAGTCGTGAATATATTCGCCTTCTGCATACATGACCTCGCCGATTTCACCCTTTTCATAGCGGCGGCGCATTTCGAAGGTATGATCCATGTAGCAGTAGTTTTCCGCATATGCATATACCTTGCCGCTTTCCTCAACCGCTTCGATCAGCTCAACTGCCTGCGCAAGCGTCTCGCACGGAAGAACCTCGGAAAGCACATGTCTGCCGGATTTTAAGAGCCTGACTGCAAAGGGAGCGTGCTCGTTTGCATAGTTTGCAAGCACAACTGCGTCCATGTCATGACCAAAAAACTCGTCAAAAGATTCGTAAAGCGTAATGGAAATTCCGGCTTCTTTCGCTGCCGCGCCCGCTTTTTCAAGCGCGGGCAAAAACTTATCGCATACGGCAACCAATTCCGCATCCGGATGGTTCAAAAGAACATTGATCATGGTCATACCGCGATATGCTCCGAAAACGCCGATTTTAAGCTTGCTCATGATGCAAATATCTCCTTTTTTGCTCGTATTTTTGAAAACAATATACCAAAGAACTGACGCATTGTCAATGGAGAAATGTTGCGGATCATCTTTGGATAAGGGTATATAAATTGCGGTTGAAGAGCTGTTTCTTTCGAAAAAAACTTGATAAAGCAATGGGGCTTCGGTATAATAAAAGGCATAAATAAAGAGGTGATATTCTTGATTTATACCGTAACCTTAAACCCTGCGCGTGACAGGACGGTTGTGATTCCGCAGTTTGCGGCGGGGAAAGTCAACCGCATAAAAAGCTTCAGGGATGATCCCGGAGGCAAGGGTATCAATGTTTCAAAGGTGATTAAGAGCCTTGGCGGGCATTCTGTTGCCATGGGCATTCTCGGCGGAAGCACAGGGGAATATATCAAAACCTGTCTTGACGGCATGGGCATAGAAAATGATTTTGTGTTTGTGAAAGCAGAAACGAGAACAAACATCAAGGTGTTTGACGATGTGAATCTTGTAACGACCGACATCAATGAATCCGGCGCGCCGGTTCAGCCGGAGACGCTTAATAAAGTGCTTTCGCGGATTCTTGAGAAAGCGAAAAAGGGCGATGTTGTCGTTTTCGCCGGAAAAATTCCTGCGGGAGCCGAAGCGGATCTTTTGTATAAGTGGATCGGAAAGCTTAAGGAAAACGGCGTTTTATCCGTTCTTGATGCGGACAGCAAGACGCTGAAAGAGGGCGTGAAAGCGGCGCCGATGCTCATTAAGCCCAATGAGACCGAGCTAGGCGAGTTGCTTGATGAAACGCTTGATTCGCTTGAAAAAATCTATGACGGCGCAAAGCGCGTAATGAAGGAAAACGGCATTTCGTTTGTTGCGGTGTCGATGGGCGCAGACGGCGCGCTGTTTGTGACGGAAAACAAAGCGTATCGCGCAGAAGGACTGAAAATCGAGGCCAAAAGCACGGTCGGCGCGGGGGACGCAATGGCGGCGGCTTTGGCATACGGCATTGACAGCGGCATGAAAGAAATCGACGCCTGCAGGCTGTCCATTGCTTCGAGCGCTGCTGCGGTTATGTGCGAGGGCACCCAGAGCGCGGACAGGGCTGTGATTGATGCGCTTTATGAAAAGGTTGTAATTTTTGAATATCAGCCCGAGGGAAAAGGAGAGATATCAAAATGAGAAAGATCCAGGTTCAGGCGCACAGAGGCGCCAGCGGATATGCGCCGGAAAATACGCTGCCGGCGTTTCAGATGGCGGTGGACATGAATGCGGACGGCATTGAATGCGACATCCATTTGTCAAAAGACGGCCATTTTATTGTCTGCCACGACGAAACCGTGGACAGAACAAGCAATGGAACAGGCATCATCAACGACATGACGCTTGATGAAATCAAGGCGCTTGACTTCGGAAAGAAGTTCGACGAAAAGTATGCCGGAACGACTGCGCCGACGCTTGAAGAGATGCTGGATGTTGTAAAGGGCATGAACGTCATCAACATCGAAATCAAGGAATTCGGAAAAGACAGGGACGAAGAAGCGATTCTCCACAAGTTCTATGGAATCCTCGCTTCCTACGGCATTGTTGACCGCGTGATCGTTTCAAGCTTTGATGCGAGGCTTTTAAAGCATCTGAAAACGCTTCACGGAGACGTTTATACCTGCTTCCTTTATGAAAAGCTTAAGCGGTCTGCCGCATACAGCCAGAGTCTTGGCTGCGATGCGATTCATCCGTATTTCGGGCATTTGTCGCATCATACGGTCAGAAGCGCGCATAAACGCAGTATGAAGGTAAATGCATGGACTGCGAACAGCGCGGATGAGATTTCCAAGGTGATTGCGCTCGGCTGTGACGGCGTGATTACCAATTATCCGGACAGGGCAATCGAAATAGCTGAGAAGTGAAAAAACCTGCGATTCGTATACTGGATCGCAGGTTCAAGCCATCAAAAAAGTACCTTTTTTGATGGGAAGGGCCGATCCCCTGAAA
>JAEDIV010000053.1 GCA_016296675.1 Clostridia bacterium | reverse complement strand
TATGTGAACGGTCGCGCCGTTACAGTAAATGCCGCCGTCAAAGAGCGAAAACTCTCTTTGGGTCCAGTCGAGCGTCTGATCGAGCCTTGGTGAACGCGCGGAAGCGAAATAGGTCTTTATCCCCTTCGCCCTTAAAGCCTGTACCGCGTGAATGGCAGAATCCGGCACACGCTTTTTCGAATTCAGAAGCGTTCCATCCAGATCAAAAAACACCGCTTTGACCATGTTCTCCTCCAGAAGCTTTTTGCCAATTATATCATAGAAGCACCTCGTTCATCAACCATAATTATTCATCCCTCACTTTGCCTTGTGTTTTGATTCGCGCTATGCTAAAATGAAAAAAAACAGATATGAGGATAACAATATGCATACACAAAGCGGCTTTCTCCTCGATTCAGACAAAGGATATTTTAAATGCGCCGGCGTTGACGTTATGGCGTTTGACGATATCTATCCTGCCGGGCATCAAAGCGGCGTAAGCATGATTATGCACGCAAAGCGCGTTTTGACCAACGGCGATCTTCGTCTTGAAAAGACGCCCGGTCAATGGCAGCCGCTGCCCAGGCAGCTCGCCCGGACGCCGGATCCTGAGCGCAACGAAATCGTCACACACCTGGCCTATCCCGACAAAGACAATCATCTTCGCGGTTTCAATCCGATGATCTACCCGGATCTCAATATCAATTACACCGTAACCGTCCGTGCTGACGACGAAAGCATCCTTGTTCTTTTGGATCTCGATCGTCCGATTCCTGAAAAATATTACGGTAAGATCTGCTTCAATATTGAGCTTTTCCCGGGCGACCTTTTCGGCAAGCCCTGGCTCATGGATGAAACATGCGGAATCTTCCCTCATCAGCCGAATGCACCGACACAAAGACAAACACCGAACATTGAAATCGGAACGCTTCCTTTGAAGGGTACGCCGATATCGGCAAATCTTGATCACCTGACCAAAGATAAACAGACCTACAATCCCATTATTGCCGACGATATTGTTGCCCTCCCTTATGCTTCGGGCAAATGCTTTACCGCGCGGCCCGACGATCCCTATGCGCGCTTCACCATCCAAAGCAATTCCGGAACGCTTCACCTCTTCGACGGACGTATGAACCACAATAACGGCTGGTTCGTCATCAGCGAAACTGTCGAAACCGGAAAAACACAAAACGCTGTCGAATGGAAAATCACGCCCAATGTCGTTAAATCCTGGATGTACAAGCCCGTCGTTCAGACTCCGCAGGTCGGCTATATGCCATTTCAAAGGAAAGTCGCCCTGATTGAGCTGGATGCGCGGGAAACGGATTTTGAAGCCGTATCGCTTCTGAAAATCACCTCCAGCGGCGAAAAGCCGATCTATCAGGCGCCCGGCGCACTCTGGGGCAATTTTCTAAGGTACAAGTATCTTTCCTTTGATTTTTCTTTCATATCGGAAGAGGGCCTCTATATCGTCCGCTATAAAGACAGCGCATCCAGCATCTTCTCGATTTCCAAAGATGTATTTTCCCGCGGCGTATGGCAGCCGGTACTTGAATATTTTCTTCCCATTCAGATGTGCCATATGCGCGTGAGCGAAAAATACCGCGTCTGGCATGGACTTTGCCACAATGACGACGCGCGCATGGCGCCCGTCAATTTCAATCATATTGACGGGTATATTCAGGGCCCGTCGACGCTTACAAAATACAAAAGCGGCGATTGCGTCCCGAATCTCAATCAGGGCGGCTGGCACGATGCGGGCGACTTTGATTTGAGAATCGAGTCGCAGGCAGGCGAAATGTATGTTCTTTCGTCGGCATACGAAGCATTTCATGTCGAGTTTGATGAAACAACCATCGATCAGGAGAGAAAAATCTGCGAAATTCATCAGCCGGACGGCAAAAACGATATTCTTCAGCAGATCGAACACGGCGCGCTTTCCGTTGCCGGCGCATACAAATCTCTGGGAAGGCTCTACCGCGGCATCATCTGCCCGGATTTACGGCAATATGTCCTTCTCGGCGACAGCAGCAATATGACGGACAATATAAAGGGCAACTCGGACGACCGCTGGGTGTTCACGGAGGACAACCCGCCCCGTGAGTTCACAACCGCAGCTCAATTGGCGGCATCCGCCCGCGCGCTGAGAGGATATAACGATGCGCTTTCAAAGGAACTTACTGATATTGCAAAAGAGCTGTACGACAAAACGCTGGAAGACAGCGAAAGGGCCGAGTGCGCAAAAATCCACGCGGCGGCGGAACTTTATCTAACACTTGAGGATGACGCATACAAAGCATATATTCTTTCAAAAGAAGAATTGATTGTAAAAAGGATTTCTCAGCTTGGAAGCATCATCTGCCGCGCAGTACACAAAATCGGATGCCAATCATTCACTTCCGCTATCCGAAATGCGCTCATCCCTGTTCAGGGCGATATGCTTTCTCAGTCTCGCGAAACTCCCTACGGCATTCCCTATCGTCCTCATATCTGGGGCGCAGGCTGGTCCATTCAGGCCATGGGCTATCAGTACTATTACCTTCATAAGGCTTTCCCCGACCTTTTTGACAAAGAACTCATCCTGAACGCGCTCAACTTCGTTCTGGGCTGCCACCCCGGCTCCAATACCGCTTCCTTCGCTTCCGGTGTAGGCGCGATTTCGGCAACAACCGCCTATGGCCTGAACCGCGCGGATTTTTCCTATATTCCCGGCGGAGTGATTTCGGGTACCGCGCTCATCCGCCCGGATTTTCCCGAGCTCCTCACCTGGCCTTACCTTTGGCAGCAAACGGAATATGTATTGGGCGGAGGTTCGTCTCATTATATGTTCCTGGTACTTGCGGCAATTGAACTTCTTTCAAAATAGCGTTTTTGTAGTGCATCTCATCCCAAATCGTTTATAATCTCATCACAAACCATAAAGGAGATTCTTCTATGGATAATTTCAGCTTCTTAAGCTCCACTGAATTTGTTTTCGGCGTCGGCCGTGAAAACGAAGCCGTCCAGAAGGCTGAAAGAGAATTAGACAGTCCCTATTAATTCATTGATCAAAAACCTTTGGCGTTCATCCGTACGTGCGTCAAAGGGTTTTTTGAATTGCAACAAAAGTCTTACATGAAAACTAAACCTTTATTTTGATGTTGAAATCAATCTTCTTTGATGCTATAATACATTTAAGGTTTAAAACCTAAATATTAAGGAGGATCCACCATGAAGAAGCTTCTTGCTCTCGTACTCGCCCTTATGCTGGCTGTTGGCATGATGTCCTTTGCATCTGCCGAAGAAGACAAGCCCTACATCGGCATTCTCGCTCCCGCAACCACCCACGGCTGGGTAGGCGGCGTTGCCTACTATGCTCAGGTCGCTGCCGATTCCCTCGACATCAAGTATGAGTTCCTCACCTCTTCCGACGCTGAAGAAATGTCCTCTCAGATTGAGACCCTCATCGGCCTCGGCGTAGACGCCATCGTTGTATGGCCTCAGTTCACCGGCGTAGAAACCGCTGCTGAAAAGGCTCTGGAAGCCGGCATCAAGATCTACAACTTCGACATGATCATCAATGTTGATGAGAAGTATGCCGATTCCATGTACATGCTCACCGGCGACAACTACGGCATGGGCTATGAAGGCGGCCGCTACATCGCTGAAAAGCTCGAAGGCGCAGGCAAAGTTATCGCTCTTTGCAAGCCCGCCGCCGGCAACGTAAACGACGACCGTATGCAGGGCTTCAAGGATTACATCGCCGAGAACGCTCCCGACATCGAGCTCATCGCTGAAATCGCTTCCGACTTCACCCGCGAAGCCGGCCTCAACGACATGACCGCCGCTCTCACCGCTTACAGCGAGATCGACGCTGTCTTCTCCCTCGACGACGAGACCTCCATCGGCGCTCTGCAGGCCATCATCGAGTCCGGCCGCACCGACGTTAAGGCCATCACCGGCGGCGGCGGATGCCAGGAATACTTCAATATGATGCTGAACGAAACCTACGCCAACATCTGGGTAGCTTCCGCGACCTACTCCCCCAGCATGATCAAGTCCTGCGTTGAAAACGTAGTAGCCGTTCTTCAGGGCGAAGAAATCAAGCACCTCGTTATTGATTCCACCACCATCGTTGACCGCGACAACGCTGCCGAGTTCCTCGATGCGAACACTCCCTATTAATTCATCCCATTAAATCGCACGCAGGCCATGATGGCGCTTACCGTCATGGCCTGCTTTCATGAAGGAAAGACTCATTAGGAGGGGACTTAAGCACATGTCTCTTACCATGAAGGGCATAGAGAAGGCCTTCGATTCAAATGTCGTATTGAAAGGCGTTGACCTGACCCTTGAAAAGGGCGAAATCCGAGCGCTGATCGGCGAAAACGGCGCGGGCAAGTCTACGCTTATGAACATTTTGGGCGGCGTTATCCCCGCGGACAAGGGCGAAATTTCAATAGACGGTCAGATCAGGAAATTTTTCTCTCCCCGCGATTCCATGAACGCCGGCATCGCCTTTATCCATCAGGAGCTGAATCTGGTCACAGATCTCAGCATTTATGAGAATCTCTTTATCGGCCGCGAAAAGAAGCGCGGCGTATTTGTCGACCACAAATTCATGATCCGCGAATCCGAAAAGGTTCTAAAGCGCATGAATGTGGATCTGGATCCGAGAACGATGGTGCATACGCTTGATGCATCCTATAAGCAGATCATTGAAATCGCCCGCGCGCTCCTCATGAATGCTTCCATCATCATCATGGACGAGCCCACGACCTCCCTCACTGAAGTCGAAATTGAACGTGTATTCAACATGATGAAAACGCTGAAAAGTCAAGGCGTGTCCATCATTTTCATATCGCACAAACTGCCCGAAATTCTGACCATCTGTGACACCTTCTCCGTCTTAAGAGACGGCGTGCTTGTACTTTCAGGAAATGTTGAGGGCGCAACTGAAGCGTCCCTTGCCAAGGCCATGATCGGCCACGACGTAAGAACCGAAAAGCTTTCAAGAAACGCCGAAATTACAACGGAAGCCTTGTCCGTTAAAAACCTTTCCTCCGGCCGCCTGTTTAAAAACATCTCCTTCACGCTTAAAAAGGGCGAGATTCTGGGCTTTACAGGCCTTTTAGGCGACGGACGAAGCGAGCTCTTCCAGACTGTTTTCGGCGCAAACCCTGAATATACCGGCGAAATCATCGTAAAGGGCAAACCGGTCAAAATGCGCACCACCCGAAACGCCTATAAAGCCGGCATCGGCTATGTGCCCCGGGACCGCAAGGAAAACGGCATTTTAAAAGATCTCACCATCCTTGAAAACGGCTCCATCGTCACCTATGAAGCGCTTTCGCGCTTTCTTTTGATCGATCACAAAAAGGAACGGACGCAGATGGAAAAGCAGAAAAAGAACCTTTCCATCAAGCTCGATTCCATGCAGGATAAAATCACAAGTCTTTCCGGCGGCAACCAGCAAAAAGTGGTTCTCGCCAAATGGCTGAACGCCGATCCTGATATTCTCATCTTCGACAACCCCACTCAAGGGGTTGACGTCGGCGCAAAGGAGGAGATTTACGACATCATCCTCTCCTTATCCGAGCAGGGCAAGGCCATCTGCATTCTGTCCAGCGAAGCGCAGGAGATCATCCGCCTTTGCGACAGGGCGCTTGTCATGTTCCACGGCGAAATCAGAGGCGAACTGGACGGCGATATGCTGACCGATCACAACATCATGCTGCTGGCAACCGGCGGCAAAATCGAATGAAGCAAAGAGGGAGAAAGCATATGAAGATTTCAAGAATTCTGGGCGCTGTCGCCCTCGTGCTTGCCATCGTATTGATCGCTTGTGGCATTGCCGGAAACACATTCAGAACCCATGACCACGCGCTTGCCAACCGCTACCAGGAAGCGGTCGAGCATGAAGCGAGCATTCAGAAGCACGCGGATTCCGCGCAGAAAACCGCGCCTTCCGCCGTCAAAAAGGCCGAAACCGCCATTAAGCAAACCGATACCGCTGTGAAAGACGCGCAGGAAGCGCTCAATACCGTTACCGCGCTTTATGAAGGTTATCAGGCCGGAAGCATCAGTGAAGACGTTGTAGACCGACTTCTTGATACTTCCAAAGCCATTGAATCGGATACCGAAAGCTTAAAGGCATTTGAAGAAGCAATCGCTGAAAATGCGGATACCTACAAAGCGCTCCTTGAAAGCATCAAATCCTCCGGCGAAGAAGTGAAGGATACCGCCTATACGCTCGTTTTCGGCATGATGGAAGAGGAATTTGCTTCCGCTGTCAAGTCGCTAAACAACGCAGAATCCAAGCTTGACGCAGCCTTTAAGGGCGTTAAGGATGTTTACACCAAAAGCGACATCGAGTGGGCCGGCGAAACCATTCAAAAATCCAAGCTCGATACTCCCTCTACCCTCGAGGGCTTTGTTGAGGCGCTGACCGAGATTGAAAAGATGACCGTTTCTCTTAAAGAAAAGACCGATTTCATCGCCTCTGAAGCGCAGGCTGCGCTGAGCGAATCCGCTTCCGTCAGCAAAAAGGACGCGCTTTCCTCCTCTGAAAGCCTCGTTCTTTTGATCGGCAAAACCCATATCTTTATCACCCTCACCGGCGTAATTCTGCTGGTCATCGCGCTGATCGCGATCCTGATCCCCGGAAAATTTGTCCACGCCTGGAAGCACATCCCCGTATTTTCCACCTTCATCACCGCTATCGTCATGATCATCATCCTGACCTACGCTCACGGAAATACCATGAACTTCGCCTTCTCCTCCTACGGCGACTGGGCCAGCAAATGGTTGATCAACATGGTAAACGTTCTTCGCTCCAATGCTTCCGTCGGCATGGTTGCGCTCGGCATGACCTTTGTCATCATTACCGGCGGCATCGACCTTGCGGTCGGTTCCACCCTGGCCGGTATTTCCACCGTCGTCATGGTTATCCTTGACGTTTCCCAGTCCGGCTTCTTTACCGCGCACGGCCTTACCGGCTGGCCCAACTTCCTGGTCGCCATTGGCGCAGGCCTCATTGCAGGCGTCGTCCTCGGAGCGCTGACCGGCGTCGGCATCACCAAAGGCCGCGTTCCCCCGTTCATTGTAACGCTCGGTGTTATGAACATTGTGCGCTCGGTTGCGCAGTATTTCACCAAGTCCACCAAAATCGAAGTTCCCAAGGAATTCCAGGTAATCTCCAACGCCACCCTTCAGGAAATCATTCAGGGTATCGCGCGGATTTTCGATAAGGACGCCGTCGTCGTCTTCCCTGAATCCATCAAGTTCCTGGGCGATCTCATGCTCCTTCAGATTTTCTACTGGATCATTCTGGCCGTCATCATGTACATCATCTCCAAGCACACCGCATTCGGCCGCCACATCTTCGCCGTCGGTTCCAACGAGCGCACCAGCCGCCTCTCCGGCATCAATGTGGACCGCGTAAAGATCAAGGTCTATATGCTCATGGGCCTGATCGTCGCCATCGCAGCCATCACGCAGGTTGCCCGCTTAAGAGGCGTTGACGTAGCAAGCGCAGGCAGCGGCCTTGAGATGAGCGCCATCGCGGCGGTTGTCGTCGGCGGAACCAGCATGGCCGGCGGACGCGGTTCGATCGTCGGAACGCTTCTGGGCGTTCTCATCATCGGCATCATGGATACACTCGTCATCCTGCTTCACATCGACGCGTTCCTTTCCAACGCATTCATCGGCGCAATCATCATCTTCGCCGTTCTTATGCAGCGCAAGGACAAATAAAGAGGGAGGAATCAGGCATGCAGAAATTGAAGGTTGCTGTTGTCGGCTGCGGAAAGATTGCCTCTTTGCGCCACGCGCCGGAATATTCATCCAACCCCAGATGTGAAATCATCGGCTTTTACGATGTTGACACCGCCCGCGCCAAGTCCCTTGCCGACCATTTCGGTGGGCAGGCCTTTGCATCCTTTTCCGACTTGATTGCATCGCAGGCAGACGCCGTCAGCGTATGTACCGCCAATATTCATCATGCGCAGAATACCCTGAAGCTTCTCAAAGGCGGAAAGCACGTTCTTTGCGAAAAGCCCATGGCGGTAACGCCCGAGGAATGCGAAGAAATGGTTCTGACTGCTGAAAAAAGCGACAAGCGCCTCTTGATCGGCCTCAATCAGCGTTTCTCCGCCGCCCATACGCTGGCCCGCGAGATGATCGTCCGCGGCGATATCGGAAAGGTTCTCTCCTTCCACACCTGCTTTGCCCATCCCGGCCCTGAAATCTGGACCGGCATGAACAATACCTGGTTTTTCGATAAGCACATCGCCGTTTTCGGCGCAATGGCGGACCTCGGCGTTCACAAGGTAGACCTCATTCATTATCTTCTGGGCGAACATATTTCAGCCGTTACAGCTTCTCTTCGAACCATCGACAAGCGTCTGCCAACAGGAGAACTTATCTCGGTGGACGACAACGGTCTATGCATCCTCGAAACCCCCTCCGGCGTAATTGGGCAGCTGCACGTCAGCTGGACCAACTACGGACAGGAAGACAATTCCACCTTTATCTACGGCACCGAGGGCGTAATCAAGCTCTATGCCGATCCTGATCACTGCCTGATCATCGAGAAGAAGGACGGAACCGTCGTAAAGGAGAATCCGGATCATCAGCTGACCAACGAAGATCAGCTGACCGGAAAGCTTCAGAACACCGGCGTCATCGACGAGTTTGTTTCTGCAATTCTTGATAACCGTCCCAGCCGCCTGGACGCCAGCGAATCCATTCACGCCATGCGCGTCCTCTTCGCTTCGTCCAAGTCCTCCGAGTCCGGAAAGAGAGTGCATATTTACGAAGAATAAGGGTGTATACTTCAACTGCACTCATGAAAAAGCACAGCGCGCACGACTTGCATCGTGCGCGCTGCGTTTTTTTATGGAATCAGCTCTTCAGAATTGTATAAGCAATCTCTTTAATGATGTCCATTTTTTCCTTGGGCGGAATGTCCGACTCAATTTTTTCAAATACCGGCTGCCCGTTCTTAAGTCCGGACAGCTGTTTTCTTGCAGGCACAAAAGCGTTCTCCCTTATATCCTTTCCCGTGAAAAAACCATACCAGACCGCAGCGGCCAGATATCTGCCCAGAACAAAGGACAGATGGAAACCGTCTCTTGAAAGCGATTCTCCATCCTTTTCCACATCAAACATCGCGTTTTCGCGCGCCTTAGAGACGGCGTCTCCAACAGGAATGATTTTTGCGCCAATCGCTTCCGCCGCGCGTTTATAGCAGCCTTTCAGCGCTTCATGCATCTTTTTCTGATCATGATCATACCACTCGAAATGCGGATGCGTGCTTGTTTTCTCGTAGGCCCACGTTTCATGGATCACAATTTCAGCGTTCGGAGCAAGCGATTTTACATAATCATGCAGCGGCACAAGCGTGTTTTCATAGCTTTCCCAAATCCCGGAAAATCCGCTGGCCTGCTGAAGGGTGATGTAGTCCCACGGACCGGCTTTCAACGCCTGAGCGATGCTGCTTTGGGAAACCTGATTCCCATTAATGAATAAATCGTACGCACAGTCGCCTGAGGCGACGTTTTCCATATGCCTTTCAAGGCTGCAGCCGCCGATATACAGATTCCAAATTTCCAAATCGTCTCCGCCCGCTTTTGCAATATCGCTGAGCCAATGCTGCGCATCGACAGAAAAGCTGTTGCCGATGGATAAAATTCTCATATCCCTCTCCCCTTCCCGATTGACAAAACTATCATTCGCGTTTATGATTAAATTCAGTTTCTCAAGGAGGTTATCCTGATGCTTACATTCCCCGAAGCCGTCAAACACATCATCCGCCTTTTAAACGAGGCAGGCTATGAGGCCTATGCCGTCGGCGGCTGCGTACGCGACGCACTTTTAGATAAACAGCCTAACGACTGGGACCTAACCACATCCGCGCTGCCCGAAGAAATCAAGCATGTATTCAGACACGAGCGCGTGATCGAAACCGGCATCAAGCACGGAACGGTCACGGTTCTATTCGGCGGCGAAGGATATGAAATCACGACCTACCGCGTAGACGGCAAATACACCGATCACCGCCGTCCGGACTCGGTTCAGTTTGTCAGCAATCTGAAGGAAGACCTCATGCGCCGCGACTTCACTGTCAACGCCATGGCTGCACATCCCGAAGAAGGCATTGTCGATCTGTTCGGCGGCAAGGATGACCTTGAAAACGGCGTTATCCGCGCGGTTGGAAATGCTGAAAAGCGCTTTACGGAAGACGCGCTTCGGATCCTTCGCGCCGTCCGTTTTGCCTCCACCTATGATTTCACGATCGACGATGAAACCGCTCAGGCTGCGCTCAAACTGGCTCCGACGCTTGAAAACGTGTCGGAAGAGCGCATTTTTGTCGAAATCAAAAAGCTGCTTTGCGGAAAAGGCGCCGAGCGCGTCCTTATTTCCTATCCTGAAATTCTGTTTACCGTTCTTCCTGAGCTTAGGCCGATGCACAATCTTGCGCAGGTCAATCCTCACCATGCTTACGACGTCTGGACGCATACAGTAAAAACCATTCAGGCCGCGCCTGCCGATCCCATCCTGAGACTCACCATGCTCTTCCACGATGCTGGAAAGCCTCAAAAGAAAACGACGGACGAAAAGGGCATCGACCATTTTATCGGCCATCCCCTTGCAAGCCGCGACATCGCTGAAAAGGCGTTATTGCGTTTAAAAAGCGACCGCGCGACCATCCAGACAGTGACAAAGCTCGTTCTGGAGCATGACCTTCGCGTGCCCGAAAAGCGCATAAACATCCGCCGCCAGATTTCAAGAATCGGAAAAGACCTTTTCCCTCTGCTGATTGATGTGATCCGCGCGGATTTCATGGGACAGAACCCGGCTATGCTTCCTGAAAAACTGAAATACACCGATGCGCTTTTGCGCGAATACGCATGCGCCATCAAGGAAAATGCCTGCCTTACGCTTGCCGACATGAAAATCACCGGCCGTGATCTTATGGAACTGGGCGCAAAGGGAAAGCTCATCGGACAGGTGCTTGAAAAACTTCTGGACGATGTAATCTGTGAAAAAGTGGAAAACGAAACGGCCGCGCTTAAAAGCCGCGCAAAAATGCGCATCGCAAGCTTTACAGCGAACGCTTAAACGCCTCGGCCATTTCGCGCATTACCTTTTCGCCATCCGGTTCATTGTGAATTTCATGCCGCTTGCCTTCCAAAACATGCAAGCTCACGCAGACAAATCCCAGCTTTTTGAAAAACGCTTCGCTTTTCCTCGCGCCTTCTTCAAAGCCCACGCAGGGATCGGATGCGCCGACAAAAATATCGATTGGAAGAAGATTGTTGATGAGCCGGTATTCCTTCCGGTTGTATGCGCCGATCAGAAGATCAATCAGCGATAAATATCCGTCCACCGTTGCGCATCCTCCGCAAAGCGGATCATCGTTATAGGCCTTAACCGCTTCCTTATCGGTATTGAGCCACGCATTTTCAATCTGCTCATTTTTGAATTTTGCATCATACACGCTGAACAAAAGCTTTCTCGCGCTGTCATCCCGATATTTTTCGCCTTTCATTTTGCGTTTCAGCTTCAAAAACTGCTTTCCGGCAGCTGCCGCAGGCGTATTGACAGGAAGGCCTGACAGAACCACGCCGGAAAAGCGCGTGCAAGCGTTTTTCAATAGGTTCAGCGCGACAAGCGTACCCATGCTGTGGCCGTAAAGGAACGTCTTCACACCCGGGAATTTCGCGGACACGATTTTTTCCATCTCTGCAAAATCCCTGACCGTACCCTCCGCACCGGCTGCGTAGGTATAGCCATAGTCGTCCTTTTCGCGCACGCTCTTTCCGTATCCTCTGTGGTCGTTCATTGCGCATGCAAAACCGTTTTCCGTAAAAATCTCCATCATTTTCAGGTACCGCTCTTTGTACTCAGCAATACCATGCGCCATGACGATCACGCCTTTGACTTCGCCTTCAGGAAGCGCCAAAAGTGCATCGATCATAAGTCCGTCTACCGGCGACTTAAAGGAAATATTCTCAAGAATCATACTATCACCTCTTGTTAGGAGCTGTTATCATGCAAAAAAATGAAATTCTCAAGCGTCTTATGGATATTCCCGGAGACACCGCCGTTGCCATTCAACCGCTCGATGGAAGCATGCCCCTTCTTCATAACGAACACATGCCCTTGATCGCCGCCAGCGTCATAAAGCTCGGCGTAATGCTTGAAGCTTTCCGCGCGTTTGAAGAAAGCTCGCTTTCCAAGGACGAAGTGTTCGTAATCCGAAAGGAGGACAAAATGCCCTCCTGCGGCGCGCTTACCTACATGCACGAAGGACTTGAGGTGACAGCCATTGACCTTGTCACCCTCATGATCATCGTTAGCGACAATACGGCTACCAATCTTCTTATCGACAGGCTCGGCATTGATAATATCAATAAAACGCTTGCCTCCTACGGCCTTGATGAAATCATCCTGCGCAGAAAGCTCTTTGATGCAAAAAGCGCGGCGCGCGGCATCCAGAATACCGTCACTGCCGCTGGCGTTATGAAATTCTATTTACTTTTGATGGAAGAAAAGCTCGTAAGCGCCGAGGCCAGCCGCGAAATGCTTTCGATTCTCAAAAACCAGCGTCTCAAGGGCAAGATGCCCTTCTTCTTAAGTCCGCTCGGAATCAAAACCGCGCACAAAACCGGCGAGGACGACGAGACTACGCACGATACCGGCATCATTTTTACCGATCCCCCGTGCGTAGCCGTGTTCCTCTCAAACAACGTCTGCGTTCCCGATTTTGAACGCTTCATTCAGAACGCAGCGCTGGCGCTTACAAAATAATATCCTATTCCTTCACGATGACGGCGACAAGGACGAGATCTTTGTCGCCGTTGTTTTCTACAGCGTGACCATGTCCGGGGAACGTCAGCATGCTGTCGCCCGCGCAAACGGCCTTTTCCGTCTCGTCATCCTTGACAATGCCTGTTCCTTCTGCAAAGTAGAACATTTCCGTCTCGTTCTCGTGCACGTGATAGCCAATGGACGCGCCCGGGATCAGACGGATGGTTGCAAACAGGCGAACATTTCCCGGAAGCTCCTTGGAAAGCTTGGTGATTTCGGCATGAAGCTTTCCGCCGCGCATTTCTTCTCTGATTTCAATCGTCAGATCGGATCTGTAGTTTACCATTTCAGTCTCCTCCTCTATTTACGGCATCTCGAAAAATTCGATTCTTTCGCCGTCGGGGCCTTTGAAGAAAATGTTTTTTGCGCCGCCGAACAGCCAGTCGTTCTTTGCGATAACACCGGTGTCAAACTTCACCATTTTCTCGGTCAGACGGCAGACAAACGGCTCGATATCCTTGACTTCCATCGCGATGTGATCAATCGTTCCGACAGGGCGATCATCTTTATTTGCGTTTTCAATAAGCTCAATAATGCAGGAACCCGCTTTGACGAAAATGAGCGTCGTCGGTCCGTTTACGAACTCGTGGGTCTTTTCAAAGCCAAGATCCTCCACATAGAATTTTTCGCTGACGCGCGCATTCCTGACATGAACGCCGATATGATGTAGACCGGTAACAATGCCGCCGCAGTTTTCACAGTTGCATCCCATATATGATTCCTCCATTGTTTTTCATTCCGTCTTATTCTATCATATTTTACATATTATACGCAATACAGATGAGAAATTTGTGCTATAATGTATTTGGTGAACGATATCTATTTTGGATAGAATTGCACTCACCGATTATTTTCTCCTTATCCCGGGCACAATAATACGTATGGTATCCTGTAAGGAACCAAAACGGAGGTAAACACATGAGAAATCCATCTATCCGTCTGCTCGTTCTCAACGCTCTTTTCGTCGCTCTCGTCTTCCTTCTTGGCATGACGCCCATCGGTATCATTCCTCTAGGCGCAATCAACGTAACCATACTGCATATCCCTGTCATTGCCGGAACGCTGTTTTTAGGCCTCAAAAGCGGTCTTTTGTTCGGCTTCATTTTCGGCCTTTGCTCAACCCTGAGCGCATTCGGTCTCTCTCTCACTACGCCCAGCGCGCTGGCAGCGGCTCTTGGCGCCAAAAGCCCAATGCTTCTGATCGCAATGTGCTTTATTCCCCGCCTGCTTGTCCCCATCGTCACCTGGTTTACAAAGACGATGCTTTCGGATAATCATTCGCACCCCTATATCCCTGACACCATTGCCGCTCTCCTCGGCTCCATCACCAATACCATCTTCTATCTGAGCCTGATGGTTTTGTTCTACAGCTTCGCCGGGCTTGATGTAAACACTCCCATTCAAAAGCTCGGAATCAACGGGCTGACCTTCTTCGGCTTCATCGGCGTAATCGCTTCCGGCGCGGGCGGACTTGAAGCACTCGCATCCTGCTTCCTCATTCCTCCCATCGTCGGCGCTTTGAATAAGGTGAAAAAAGTCACCATCGGGAGCTGCTGATTATGATTCTTACAATGGATATCGGCAATACCAATATCAAGACCGCGCTGTTTGACGGCGAACGCATGGCGGCATACTGGCGCATCTCCACCAACCGAACCATGACCAGCGACGAATACGGCATACTGATGAGCAATCTTTTCACGCTCAATCACATCAGCATGAATTCCGTGACCGGTATTGTTATCTCCTCTGTCGTTCCCACGATCAATTTTACCATTGAACACATGTGCATGGACTACATCGGCCGCCAGCCAATGTTTGTCGCGCCCGGCATCAAGACCGGCATTCACATCAAATACGACAACCCCAAGGAGCTTGGAAGCGACAGAATCGCAAATGCCGTCGCCGCATACGAGCTGTACGGCGGGCCCTGCATTTACATTGATTTCGGAACTGCGACAAGCTTTGGCGTGGTTTCTCCAAAAGGCGAATTCTTAGGCGGTGCAATCTGCCCGGGCCTTAAGGTTACAGCGGACGCTCTGGTTGACAGAACGGCAAAGCTTCCCCGCTTTGAGCTTGTCAAGCCTGCTTCCGTTATCGGTAAAAACACAATTGCCAATCTTCAATCCGGCATCCTCTACGGCCATATCGGACTTGTGAAATATCTGATCAAGCGCATGAAGGAAGAACTCGGAAGCGACTGCAAGGTTATCGCTACCGGCGGAATGTCCGTCCTCATTCGTGAAGAATGCCCGGAAATCAACGTGCTCGACGGTCTTCTGACTCTCAAAGGTCTAAGGCTCATCTACGACAAAAACGCATAGAACACTATAAAGCAGAACCGGCGTGCAATTGCGCCGGTTCTGCTTCAAGCCATCAAAAAAGTACCTTTTTTGATGGGAAGGGCCGATCCCCTGAAA
>JAEDIV010000052.1 GCA_016296675.1 Clostridia bacterium | reverse complement strand
ATTTCAGGGGATCGGCCCTTCCCATCAAAAAAGGTACTTTTTTGATGGCTTGAGAATGCCGATATAAACTTCGGCATTCTGTAAAAACGGTTTTATTCTTCCTTCGCTTCCTCGTTGATCTTATTGACAATCTCATCAGCCTTCTGGCTGGCTTTTTCGGAAACATTGTTCACGATGCGGCCTGCAGCGCCGGAGCCGGTTACGCGGAACTTATAGCCGGTAAACAGGCCCACTACGATCAGGATGGAGGGAATCCACCAGGAGAGGAGGAAAATGAGGATCAGGGAGACCAGGGAAATCTCCATGATGACTTCGTCCTTATGGGAAATCTCCAGATGATTGCTCTCGCCTTTTTTGATGAGATTGCCGATCCAGCGAAGAGCTGTGGCAACTTTACTGCCGATATCGCCGGTATTTACGCGGCGGACAGGCTTTTTCACAGGCTTGGGCGCTTCCTGCGCGTTGTCCTGTACATAAACCGGTTCGTTAATGGGCTCGGCTGCGGGCTTATCCTTTTCAAGGGTAACAATCGCATCCAGCATATCCCAGTTCGCCTTCTCCAGCGCCTCGCGGGCCTCCTCATAGGTTACGCCCGTCTTTTCGCGGATTCTTTCAACCATTTCAAGTCTCGTCATTGTATGTATTGCCTCCTTAACGGCCTTTGTGCATTCAACCAGCGCTTGCCTGCGCATTCGTTAGATATATCATACCAGAAATCGCGCACCTTTGCAATATTTTTGACACAAAAACGAAATGTTTTACATTCCCTGCATATGATACAATAGACCCATAAACAAAAAAGGACAGAGTGAATATGGAAGAAAACAAAGGCATACGCCTGAACAAATACATCTCAGATGCCGGACATTGCTCTCGCCGCGAAGCGGACCGATGGATTGAGGAAGGCCGCGTATACATCGACGGCAGAAAAGGCTCTCTGGGCGACCGCGTGCTTCCCGGCATGAAGGTCACCATTCAGGGAGAGCGCGTCAAAGCACAGAGCAAAAACGTATATATCGTTTTGAACAAACCCGTCGGCATCGTCTGCACAACCGATAAAAGAGAGCCGATGAACGTCGTCGATTTTGTCGACCACGACAGGCGAATCTATCCCATCGGCCGGCTGGACAAGGACAGCGAAGGCCTATTGCTGATGACCTCGGACGGAGACATCGTAAACAGAATTCTTCGCGCTGCGGGCAAGCACGAAAAAGAATATCAGGTGACGGTGGACAAGCCCATTACAACGGAATTTCTCCAGAAGATGGCTTCCGGCGTAAAAATTCTCGGCACCACCACGCTTCCCTGCCAGATCAAAAAGACCGGAGAAAAAGCTTTCACCATCATTCTTACGCAGGGCTTGAACCGCCAGATCCGAAGAATGTGCGAAACACTGGGGTATCGCGTAAAGACATTAAAGCGCGTGCGCATTATGAACATCCATCTCGGCAATCTGAAGCTCGGCCAGTGGCGCAATCTGACGCCGTTTGAAATGAAAGAGCTCATGCGAAGGCTCGACAACCGCGAGGAGGAATAAGTCTTATGAAAATCATGGAAAAGCTCACCGCACGTAACAGTGATTATTTTTCAAACCGTCCCGTCACCATCGCCTGCCTCGGCGACAGCGTGACCCACGGCTGCTTTGAAATCTACCCCGACGGAAAAGGCGGCATCGGCGTGGCCTGCCGTCCCGACGAAGCCTATCCGATGATGCTTTACAGAGCGCTTGCAAACCATTTCCCTTATGCCGCGCCCGCGATCATCAATGCAGGCGTATCCGGCGACAAGTCCTACGGCGGCCTTGAGCGTCTGGAAAGAGATGTTCTTTCCTATAAGCCCGATCTTGTAATCGTGGATTTCGGCCTCAATGATTCCATGAACAAGGACATCGAAAGCGGCCTTGAGACATACGACAAATCCATGCGCGCGATCTTTGAAAAAGTCCTTTCTTCAGGCGCGGAATGCTTGCTTCTCACGCCCAACTATATGAACAGAAAGGTGTCCCCGCTTCTGACAGAGCCTCTGTTTATCTCAATCGCCGAAGAAGCCGCCGTCGTTCAGAATACGGGCATTCTCACCCGCTATGTCGAAACGGCGAGAAAAGCCGCAAAGGATATGAACGTGCCCGTCGCGGACGCATACGCCGTATGGCAGAAGCTTGAAAAAAACGGCGTGGATACGGATATTCATCTTTCCAATTACATCAATCATCCGACCAGAGAAATGCACGAGGTTTTCGTTCAGGAAATCATGCGCGCACTTCTCGTCTGATACCGCGCGAAGCGGCCCGATACCGCTTCGCATTTTATATAGTTTTTGACAAGGAGAATTCAAATGCAATACAGACCCCTTGGAAAAACCGGTCTTATGGTTTCCGAAATCGGCCTCGGCGGCGAATGGCTGGAAAGGCACACGCAAGAGGAATGCGCCAAGGTCATCCATTACGCAGAAGAAAAGGGCATCAATATCCTGGACTGCTGGATGAGCAATCCCACTGTTCGCACGAACATCGGTAAAGCCATTTACGGCAGGCGCGAAAAATGGATCATCCAAGGACACATCGGCTCCACCTGGCAAAACGGCCAGTATGTGAGAAGCAGAAATATCGATCAGGCAAAAGCCGCGTTTGAAGACCTGCTCGACCGCTTCGAGACCGACTATATCGATCTTGGAATGATCCATTATGTCGACGCGGCAGACGACTGGAACGAAATCGTAAACGGTCCGTTTCTCAAATATGTATATGATCTCAAAGCCCAGGGCCGCATAAAGCACATTGGCCTGAGCACCCATAACCCTGAAATCGCAAAGCTGGCCGTTGAAAGCGGCATCATTGAAATGCTGCTTTTCAGCGTCAATCCCGCCTTTGACATGCTGCCGGTAAACGGAGACGCTGAAGTTTATTTCGGAGATGATTTCTCTACCGCTGTGAACGGCATTTCGCCCGAGCGCATAGAGCTTTATAAGCTCTGCGAACAAAAGGGCGTCGGCATCACTGTTATGAAGGGCTATGCCGGCGGCCGCCTGTTCGACGAAAAGCGCTCACCCTTCGGCGTAAAGCTTTCGCCCGTTCAGTGTCTTCACTATTGCCTGACCCGCCCGGCTGTGAGCTCGGTCATGGTCGGCTTCAATACCACGCAGCACGTGGACGAGGCCGTCTCCTACGAAACCGCCTCCGCTGAGGCGCGCGATTACGCCTCCGCCCTCGCTCATGCCCCGATGCACGCCTATACCGGCCAGTGCACCTACTGCGGCCACTGCAAGCCCTGCCCCAAAGACATCGACATCGCCATGGTCAATAAGCTTTATGACCTTGCCTTAATGCAGGACAGTATTCCGGACTCCATTTTGGATCACTACCGTGTGATGAAGTCCACAGCCGCCGACTGCATCGGCTGCAAAGCCTGCGAAAGCCGCTGCCCCTTCGGTGTGAAAATCGCAGACAGAATGAAACAGGCAGCAGATCTTTTCGGGGCGTAGATCCTTCCGAAAACCTGTTTTAGATAAAGATCAGCGCGGGACGGGAAACCCATCCCCTACAAAACCGTTTGAGGCCATTGTAGGGGAGGCGTTTCGCCTCCCGCGCTGACGTATTTTTCTGCCGTTTTTCTGATATCGGGGTTTCTACATCCCGAATCCGCCGTTTACGCCCAGCGTCTGTCCGGTGATGAACGACGCGTCGTCCGACAGCAAAAACCGGATCGCCTTTGCCACGTCCCCGGGCGTTCCGATTCTGCCAAGCGGCGTTTCTTCCGCCAGGCAGCGCATGGTTTCATCGTCAAAACACTTGAGCATATCGGTGTAAATCACGCCGGGCGTCACGGCGTTTACGCGGATGCCGGACGGGCCGACTTCCTTGGAAAGCGCCTTCATAAGGCCGATAAGGCCTGCCTTCGACGCGGAATAATGTGCTTCCATCGATGCGCCCACTTCCCCCCAGACAGAGGATACAAAAACGATCGATCCCTTCTTTTCAGAGATCATATCCGGCAAAGCCGCCTGCGCAAGATAGGCCGCGCCGGACAGGTTCACGCCGATCATCTTGTTCCAGTCGCTGCCGGTCACATCCTGAAACAGCGCCTGCTGCGCAATCCCTGCGCAGGAAACCACACTGTCGATCATGCCTACGGCCTTTTTGGCTTCCTCATAAGCTCTGAACACCTGATCGCGGTCGGATATATCGCACCTTAATGGCACTGCGCCGGTAGATCTGGCAATTTCGCGCGCCGCGTCCTCGTTTTTTTCATATAAAAAGGCAACGCGCACGCCGCTTTCCGTCAGCATCCGGACTACCGCCGCGCCGATTCCGCGCGAGCCGCCGGAAACAATTGCATTCATCATACTGAAAATTCACTCCTTGCATGTATATATTTCTCCGCCTTTCTTCTGTTTTCCTTCCGAAGCCGCTATTTCACCGATTGTTTCTTGACAGATGCATTGTAAAACGGTAAAATAAAGGATGGATTATTATGCTTTGAAGGGTATGTTCGCGAAAATGCTGGCAAAACGGATTCTGATATTTTTATGCGCCATTGTGTGTCTTTTCACAGTCGGCGCGACGGCATATGCCGATGAACCGTTGGACGTACTATGCGCTCTGACGCCGGCAGACTTCACTGAACCGGGCGCATCAAAGCTTTCCGTCACCTTGCATAATGCATCCGCCAAACCCATTATCAATGTACGCATTTCCCAGGACCCGAACAAGGAAGGCGCCGCCGTCGGCGATATCGAGCCGGGCGAATCCGTCCATTTTTCCCATGATGTTCAGGTTTCAAAGAAAATGCTGGACGCCGGCAAGGTCACGGTCACCATCACATACAAACTCGGAAACAAGACCCAGAAAATGCAGGCCTTTGCAAAAGTAATGCGCGTTGAAAACGTCGCCTCGGCAACGCTTACCGCGCGCATCTTTAAAACAGCCCTGTATTCAGGCGAGAGCACGCAGGTTGAATACCGACTTTTCAACACCGGCGCAATCGCCATTGAAGAAGCCTTCGTCTTCGATCCGGCTTTTCAGTATACCTCCCCTGCCGTCACGCTTGCACCCGGCGAAGAAAAGGTGTTCTGGACCACAGCCGCTTTCTCCGAAAGCGCCATCTCCTCTCCGCGCTTGAATTTCCTCTCCTCTGAGTCCAAAACGCCCTATGTGATTCACGCGGCAAGCACGGCTATAAATGTTGTGCAGGACAATCTTTCCTTCGCTATCGAACCGGATACCGTGTCTGTCAATTACGGCGGCCGCGCACATTTTTCCATCGCGATCAAAAACAGCGGGCTTCTGACCTATTCCGACATCTCGGTAAACGGCGAAAACCTCGGCGTATTTCCGATCGCCAACGCAACCCTTGCGCCGGGCGACACCATCACTATGCAGGTTGAAACCCCGACCGTCACTTTAAGCGCAGTCTATCCCATCCGCGTCAGCATGCGCGAAGCCGGCGGCAGCGAACGAACCTTCCACGCAGGTGAAATGAACATCTCCGTATCGGAAAGCGCGCCGCGCAATCCGCTCATGTATGTAACATCCAACGCCCATGGCAATGCGCCGTTTACTTTTGTCATCAGCGGTGCAAACCGCAACATTAAAAACGCCGTGCTCAGTGAAAAGACGCTCGGCGAAATCAAGACTTTCCTCGTCATCAGCGCAGCAAGCGAAACCACGTTCTCGCCCATTCTTCACGTAAACAAGGGCGAAGCATTTGAGTTCGTGCTCACATGGGAAGAAAACGGCGAAACGTTCTCTGTCTCCGCCGCCCCCGTCATCTCTCAGATTACGCCCCAGCCGGACGCTGAAAACAGCCTGACCAACGCTGCGCACGCTTCGCTTTACGCCATGGTAAAAGCGACGCATCTTCCGAAAATTGTTCTGATTGCAAGCTTGTCCCTGCTGGCCCTTGCAATTGTATTCCTCATCCTCTACAAATTCGCGCAAATAAAAAAACGCCGCCGTATGGCGCACGACGCGCTGGGCAAAACCAGCAAATTTGCCCCCATCCGCACAAAAGACCCCGACAAGGAGAATCCGTAAAAGATTATGTTTAACGGCTTTACCGATCAGACGTTTGAATTTTTCATGGCAATCCGTTTTAACAACAACCGTGATTTCTTCCATGAAAACCACGACTGGTATTTTAATCACGTCCGCACCCCCGCGCTCGACCTTGCAGAAAGCCTCATGGACACCGTTGAAAAAATCGATCCCGATCTTGAACGCAGGCCCCACAAGGTCGTCTCGCGCATCAACCGCGATATCCGCTTTTCCAACGACAAATCCCCCTACCGAGATTACATCTGGCTGGCTTTCAGAAAACCCGGCGAAGAAAGACGCACTACCCTCGGCGTATACGTCGATCTGTCCGATTCGGGTTTAAGCTACGGCATGGGCTTTTACGATGAAAACAAACCCCTCATGAACGCCCACCGCATCCAACTTCAAAAAGACGCAGGCGAGTTCACCGAAATCGTCCGCAAAACGGCGAAGGACTTCAGGCTCTTTGCGAAATCTTTCAAGCGCATGCCGATTCCGGAAAATCTTCCGGAAGACATCAAAATCTGGTATCCGCTCAAGGGCTTCTACGTAGAAAAAGAAATCAAGGACTTTGATCTCATCAAATCCCCCGCTTTAGCCGACGAGATCATTCAGGGCTACGAAAGCCTTATCCCCCTCTACCGGTATTTTGAAAGGCTCACGCCGGTGGACGAGATGCCGTAAAGTTCGCCTCGGGAGGCGAAACGCCTCCCCTACAGCGTTCAAAGCATCAATGGAGAAATACGCCGTAGGGGACGACTTTCCCATCCCGCATACCTCTTCCCCAATCGCATTTATCCGATTTTTCGCGCAAAAGCCTCGGGAGGCGAAACGCCTCCCCTACAAGATAAACGAAATGTATCGTCTTAATTGTAGGGGACGACTTTCCCGTCCCGCGTGCCTCTTCCCACCTCATTCATCCGTTTTTTCGCGCTCAGGCGCTGAAAATACCTTCCCGCCCGATTTCATTCGGGCAGCCGCCGGACGCGCGTGCGCCGAAAGGCAAGGCGCACAGACGTCCTTTGCAGATGGATTTTCTGCAATAGCGAATCGGCAAAGGCCGGTTGCCAAGCGGTCCCCCCTCGACCGAAAGGAGAATGTATGATTACCGACATTAAAAAGCTCCAAAGCGGCGCAATGATTCGCGCCAAGGACGAACTGCTTACCGATGATTTAGCCAAAAAGCTGGGCTATTCCTTCGCGCTCTGGCTTTCCGAGCGCCTTGGCATCGCGCCCGACATGCTCTTAATTTCCGTCGGCCACGATTCGCGCCCCTCCGGGCCGCGCCTCGCACGCGCCGTCATTCACGGGCTCACACAGGCGGATGCAGATGTATACGATTGCGGCATGGCAACCACGCCGGCCATGCAGATGAGCATTCAACTGGACGACGTACATGCCTGCGGCGCGATCATGGTCACGGCCAGCGCGCGCGAAAGCGGTATGAACGGCTTCAAATTCTTTACCCCCGACGGAGCGCTCAATGCAGACGACATTCAGATGCTCCTTGAAATGGCTTCCCGCGTCGAGGTTCCCCACAGACTCGTTGAGCCCCTTGACCTCATGACCGCCTACAAAAGCCACCTGACCAAACAGATTCACGAATTCATGGCGTCCGACGACCCTGAACCCTTAAAGGGACTTCACGTGGTCGTGGATGCTTCAAACGGCGCCTGCGGATTCTATGCAGAACTGCTCTCCTCCTTAGGCGCCGATACCACAGGCAGTCTCAATCTTGCCCCGGACGGCCTGTTTACATCCCACGCGCCAAGTCCTGAAAGCGAAGAGGCGCTCACGATTTTATCCGAAACCGTCATCCGCGAAAAGGCCGATCTCGGCATCATCTTTGACGCGGACGGCGACAGAGTGGCCATTATCGACAAAAGCGGCAAGCGCATCAACAAAAACCGCCTGATCGCCTTAATCGCCGCCATCCTTTTGGAAGACGAAAAGAACCTCACCTTTGTTACCGACTCCGTTACCTCCTCCGGCCTTACGCGCTTTATCACCGAATGGGGCGGATCGCACTACCGCTTCAGACGCGGATACAGAAACGTCATCGAAGAGGCCAAGCGCCTCAAAAACGAAGGTTTCAACGTACCCGTCGCCATTGAAACCTCAGGCCATGCCGCAATGGCGGAAAACTATTTCATCGATGACGGCATGTACCTTGCCACCAAGGTCGTTTGCGAATGCATGTGGCGCAAAAAGCAGGGCTTGTCGCTTGCAAGCCTTATCGAAGAGCTCTCTGAGCCCGTTGAACATGTGGAAGTGCGCCTTCCCATCATTCAGGAGGACTACAAAAAGGCCGCAGGCTACGTAATCGAAGCGATTCTTTCCAAAACGCTCACAAACCCTGCCTGGCGGCTCGCCACTGACAACAGAGAAGGCGTTCGCATCATGTTTTCTCTGGACGGCGGTGTGGACAACGCGTGGTTTATGCTGCGCCTGTCCGTACACGATCCGGTCATGCCCGTAAACGCGGAAAGCGATGTTCCGGGCGGCTTAAAAAAGATCCTTACCGAGCTTTACCAAGTACTCGAGAAGGACAATGAGGAATTGGACCTAACGCCCCTGAGGGCCGCGATAGATCAATTGGAAAAGTAAAAAAATGTACAGGAGTGACCAAGTATGAAAAACGAAACCATGGTTGTCAACGCAATCCGCATTCTGGCCGCCGAAGCGGTTCAGAAGGCAAAGAGCGGCCATCCCGGCATGCCTATGGGCGCTGCCGCTATGGCTTACGCCGTTTGGGGACGCGAAATGAAGCACAACCCTGCGGACGACCGCTGGGCGGATCGCGACCGCTTCGTGCTTTCTTCCGGCCACGGCTCCATGCTCCTTTATTCCCTTCTGCACCTGTTCGGATACGGCCTGACCATGGACGACCTTAAGTCCTTCCGTCAGTTCGGCTCCAAGACCCCCGGACACCCCGAGTATCCCCACACCCGCGGCGTAGAAACCTCCACCGGCCCCCTCGGCATGGGCATCTCCAACGCAGTCGGTATGGCTATGGCGGAAGCGTATCTGGCCAAGAAGTTCAACCGTGAAGGTTTCCCGGTTGTCGATCATAACACCTATGTTATCTTAGGCGACGGCTGCATGATGGAAGGCCTGAGCCACGAAGCCTGCTCTCTGGCCGGCACGCTCAAGCTTAACAAGCTCATCGCCCTTTACGATGACAACGAGATCTCCATCGAAGGCAACACCGACATCGCTTTCCGCGAGGACGTACAGGCCCGCTTCCGCGCCTACGGCTGGAACGTCATCGACGTAGCCGACGCCAACGCATTTGAAAACGTTGAAGCCGCCATCAAGCTTGCCAAGCTTTCCGACAAGCCCACCCTGATCGCCTGCCACACCGCCATCGGTTTCGGTTCTCCCAAGGCCGGCATGGCCAGCGCGCACGGCGAACCCCTCGGCGAAGAAAACATCGCCGCCCTCAAGAAGAACCTCGGCTGGTGCGACGAAGTTCCCATGTCCTTTGCCGTTCCCCAGGAAGTTTATGATGTCACTGCCGCTGTCGCCGAAAAGGGCGCCAATGCGCAGAAGGCCTGGGAAGAAATGTTCGAAAAGTGGGCCGAAGCCTATCCCGAGCTCAAGAAGGAATGGGACGTATGGCACAGTGAAGAGCTGCCCGTAGACCTTCTTAACGACGAAGCCTACTGGCACTTCGAAGGCAAGGCCGCTACCCGCAACTCCTCCGGCGAAGTCATCAACCGCCTGGCCGCTCGCATCCCCAACCTCATCGGCGGCTCCGCCGACCTCGCCCCCTCCAACAAGACCTACATGAAGGGTCAGGGCGACTTCTCCGCAGAAGACTATTCCGGCCGCAACCTCCACTTCGGCGTTCGCGAGCACGCCATGGCCTGCATCATCGCCGGTATGAAGCTGCACGGCGGCCTGCGCCCCTACTGCGGCACCTTCTTCGTATTCTCCGACTTCATGAAGAACGCCATGCGCGTAGCCTCCATCATGAGCCTGCCCGTAACCTACGTTCTCACCCATGACTCCATCGGCGTCGGCGAAGACGGCCCCACCCATCAGCCCATCGAGCAGCTGGCAGGCTTGCGCGCCATTCCCAACATGCTCGTATTCCGCCCCTGCGACAGCAAGGAAGTTGCCGCCGGCTGGTACGCTGCCATGACCGAAAAGCGCCCGATCTCCCTGATCCTCTCCCGTCAGGATCTCCCCCTCAACGAAAAGAGCGGCCCCGCAGCGCTTAAGGGCGGCTACATCATCAAGGACGGCGAAAAGGAAACCCCCGACGTCATCCTGATGGCCTCCGGCAGCGAAGTAGAACCCTGCGTAGCGGCTCAGGCGCTTCTTAAGGAAGAAGGCATCGACGCCCGTGTCGTATCCATGCCGTGCCAGGAGCTCTTCGACGAACAGAGCGCCGAATACAAAGAGAGCGTACTTCCCAACGCAGTCCGTGCCCGCGTAGCCGTAGAAGCCGCCGCCACCCTCGGCTGGCACAAGTACGTCGGCCTCGACGGCGAAGTTCTCGGCATCGACACCTTTGGCGCCAGCGCTCCCTACAAAGTTCTCTTCAAGGAGTACGGCTTCACCGCAGAAAACATCGCCGCGCTCGCCAAGAAGACCCTCAAGAAGTAAGAAATATTTGTTTACGGGCTTGCTGCATTTTGCAGTAAGCCCGTTTTTTATGTGCATAAACATATATCTCTGATGCCCGGTAGCGTGAAGGATCGCTCCCGCAAGCCCCCTCCCTGCCGCAGTTTAAAGATCTATCACAGTACATGTCACAAAAAAGCCGAATCTCACCGCAGGGGACGGGTTTCCCGTCCCGCAAGCTCATTCAATAGCGACAAAAATGCTCCCTCAAACGAGGGAGCAAAAATGCAGGGTTCAGACTTCTTGTGTGCCGCCTATTGGGCAACCACCCTGCACTCGACATCGCAAAGATATCTCGCTTCACCGATGACTTTTACACGGATGGTGATGGTTTCGGGCAGGGTTTCGTAAGACTGGATTTCGCTAAGCTCCTCCCAGAGTTCAAATCCGTTTTCTTCCCCAAGCAATGTCTGCCCTCCGCTGCCGTCTACAATTTCCATGCCGTCAGGAAAATAAGGTTTGAACGTTACGCCCATGGGCTCGTCTTCTCTCTCCTGATAGGCATACCGGATCTTCATATAGCCGCGAACCGGCGTGAAGGAAATCTCTCCTTCGATCAGATCGAAATGCGCAATTTCTTCCGCCGATACGGGAATGAGCTTATAATTGCGCGTGACGTCCACCTTCGGCATGGTGTGGATGATTTCGCCCTCCGGGAAAGAAGTTTTCCTCGTTGCATCCGGCGCGCAGAGATGCGATCTCACCTTCGCCGTCAGAACAGCGGTATCGCCCAGCTTTTCATCGCTGAAGCCGTCCGCGTAGAGAATTACGCTTCCATCGGCTTCCTTTTTTGCATCCCATGCATCCAGCCAGATTTCCTTGCCGTTTTCATCTTCCACAGTAACGGACACGCCGAAAGACACAAAATCCTTTCCGTCGGATCTGCCTAAGAACTCAATCATTCCGCTTCCGTCTTCATACTCCGTGTGTTTATATACCCAATCCGAATCGTTCTCCGTATTCATGATAGGGGAATACAAAGGATGCGTTTCGGGCTTCAAAGGCGTTGCGCGGATATAGAGCATCACGCCCTGTCCGTCATATGCGGCCTCCTCAATGGCAACGCGGACATACTCATTTTCATAAACGCCGACGTTTTTCTCAATAAGATTTTCCGCGCCGCCCAATGGGTTCATGTGCCAGAGGATATCAAACACCCTGTACTCCGTCGCAGCAATGGCGCTTCCGATCAGTGTTACAACCAAAATGGCGCAGATGATCAGCGCGCGGGGACTCATTTTTCTTTTCTTTGTTTCCATGTTTTCGATCCTTTCAAGCGTCTCGTCCATTTTCCTCGCAAAGGACAACGGCATATCGGGAACCGCTGCGCGATAATCCTTGTTATTCATCCTGTGCCGCCTCCTTTTTAAGCGCTTCTTCAAGTTTCTTTCTCGCCCGCATGAGCCGCGATTTCACGCTTGACTGCGTGATTCGCATGATCCCAGCGGTCTCTTTGACGGAGTACCCTTCGATGTAATAGAGAATCACAGGCAGACGCAAATCCATTTTAAGAGACCCTATCGCCTTACCGAGCCCGGGGTTTTCCGCCTCCGGCGTGGGCAGACTTTCTGGAATTTCCGCCGTATCCGGCTTTTTTCGGATCAGCCGCCTGCACTCGTTGATCAGAATGCGTGTAAGCCACGTTTCAAAAAGGCTTTTGTCCCTAAGCGAATCCACATTCCGCCACGCCCTCAAAAGCGCCTCCTGCATCGCGTCCTCCGCGTCCGCAGCCGATCTTACAATCGAAAACGATACGCGCCAGAGCCGGTCGCGCATCGAGCGCACCCGATTGGAAAACTCTCTTTCGTTCATCGAATCCCCCGTCTGTTCCATGGAACTTTCTTTGCATATGCACCCATTAGACCCGAGGGGCACAGGGTTGGATGCGAATCGCAACAGTTTTACACACAATTAACACAACAAAAAAATGCGCAGGCACTCCACCTGTCGCCCGCGCTGACTGATCATACGCTTCATTTCAATCACTCATCCAATTTCCACCCGTGATCCCCATGATAAATCATAAGTCTGGTCATTCCGCCGTCGACTGCGATGTTTTCCCCGTCGATGAAGGAAGCTTTTTCTGAGACCAGGAAAAGGACGAGGCTTGATATATCCGCCGGATTTCCAACTCTGCCTGCGGGCTGCTGGGAAGCGTCCGGTCCCTGATATTCAGTGTATTTAGTATCAATCCAGCCGGGGGAGATGGAATTTACGCGCACGCGGCCGGAAAGGCTGACGGCGAGCGCGTGGGTGAGCGCGGCGATGCCGCCTTTTGCAGCGGTGTAGGACTCGGTTTGCTTTTGGCTCATTCGGTCGCGGGAAGATGAGATGTTGATGACCGAAGCGCCGGGAGCGAAATAGGGATTGAAGAGCTTGGTCAAGTAAAAAGGCGCCGTAACACCGACTGAAAGCGCGTTTGAGAATTCTTCATAGGAACAGCTGTCGATGCCGCGCATGATGGGCGGGGCATTGTTGATGAGAACGTCGACATGGCCCGCTTTGTCGATGACGTATTTTGCAAACGCTTCCAGCGTTTCTTTTTTTGAAATATCGCCTACATACCAGTCGCCGGGCGCGGTATCAATCACAAATACGCGCGCGCCTTCCTTCTCAAAATCCTCTTTGATGCGCTTACCGATACCGTGCGCGCCGCCGGTAATGACGATGACTTTCTCTTTGAACATGGGTGTCTTCCTTTCTTATCAGCAAATAGAAACGGGACGGGAAACCGTCCCCAGATCATCAACAAACCTCCGGGAGAGGTATGGAGAGGGAGATAACTTCCTCTCCATTTTCAATCGATTTTGGCGGCATGTACGCCTAAATCGCGCGTTTTCACAAAGCGCAGCGACTGAAAACGCTTCCCCTTTCCGATCGCCGCCCGGAAATCCCGCAGGATTTCAGGCGATCGGCCTTCCCATCAAAAAAGGTACTTTTTTGATGGCTTGGGGACGGGAAACCCGTCCCCTACGACGAATTACACATAGTATCCATTGCAGAGGACGGGCTTGCGTCTTTAATATTTGTATTCTATTTGCACTCTTTGACAAATTCCGCGATGCGCATGATGCCCACGGAGATCTTTTCGCGGGAGGTGGCATAGCTTAAGCGGACGTAGCGGTCGTCGCCGAAAGCTCTTGCCGGAACAACGGCAACGAGCTTGGATTCCAAAAGCATTTCCGCGAAGTCGTCGCTTCCCTTGATAACGCGGTCGTTTAAACTCTTTCCGATCATTCCGGAGATATTCAGCATCATATAAAACGCGCCCTTGGGCATAGCGGCGGAAAGACCGGGGATGGCGTTTAAGAGGGAATGCATGAGCTTTCGCCTTGCATCGAACTCGGTGTGGGATTCGTGCATGAATCTCTCGCCGTTGGTCAACGCAACGGCGGCTGCATGCTGGGCGATGGAATTGGGGTTTGAGGTCGTGTGGCTCTGGAAGGAGGTCATCGCGCGGATGACGGGCTTCGGACCTGCGGCGTAGCCGATGCGCCAGCCGGTCATGGCGTAGGATTTGGAAACGCCGTTGATGACGATGGTCTGCGCCTTGATGGCGTCGGACAGGGAGGCGATGGAAACATGCTTTTCCCCGTCGTAGATCAGCTTTTCATAAATTTCGTCGGAGATGACGTAGAAGCGCTTTTCAATGGCCAGACGCGCAATTTTCTCGAGCATGTCGCGCGTATAGACGCTGCCGTTGGGGTTGTTGGGCGAATTGATGATGAGCGCCTTGGTTTTATCGGTAACGTATTTTTCAAGCGTTTCGGCGGAAACCAGAAAGCCGTTGTTTTCGTCACCCTTGACCATCACGGGAACGCCGCCCGCCATCTGCACCATTTCCGGATAGCTGACCCAGCAGGGAGAGGGCAAAAGCACTTCGTCGCCGGGATCGATGATGGCGCTCAAAGCGTTGAACAGCGACTGCTTTGCGCCGGTGGAAACAATGATATCGGTCAGTTCATAATCAAGGTTGTTGTCTCTTAAAAGCTTTTCCTGAATTTCGGTGCGCAATTCAATGGTGCCGGCGACGGGGGTATATTTGGTCATGCCCGCATCCAGCGCATCGCGCGCCGCGTCCTTAATGTATTTGGGAGTATCGAAATCAGGCTCGCCCGCGCCGAATCCGATGACGTCAAGACCCATGTTTCTTAATTGCTTTGCGCGGGAATCGATCGCCAGCGTGACGGACGGCTGAATATTTTTGCATTTTTGGGAGATCGTCAATGCCATTTTTGCATTTCTCCTTCATTTTCGCTTCATTACAGGGCAGTATATGCACGTTTTCCCACCTGCGTTATTCATTATGCCACGAATCGCGCAAAATTGCAATAACTATTTCCAAAATAATTCAAATTTCATTTAAAAGCATAGAAAAAGCGGCATGCAATGATGATGCACGCCGCTCGATATTTCATAATCAGTTAATTCTGATCCTGGATATCCTGCGCCATTTTCAAAAACATATCTTTTAGATCCATCGTTGGTTTCCAGCCCAAAGAGCATAATTTACAATTACATAAATGCATTTTGACATCCGGCGCATAGCCGTACTTCATAGGATCGTCCGGGATATCAAAAACGACGGAAACGGGCGGATCGGAAAGCGTTTCAGCCGCGATT
>JAEDIV010000204.1 GCA_016296675.1 Clostridia bacterium | reverse complement strand
TAGGCGTACATGCCGCCAAAATCGATTGAAAATGGAGAGGAAGTGCGCTCCCTCTTAATACCTCTCCCGGAGGTTTGTTGATGATCTGAATACGCTGGCGGTCACAAAGACTGCCAGCGTATTTTCACGATATGAATTGCGGAGAAACGGAATTACCTTCTCCCCCATCCTTTGGGCTTGGGCACGCGCACGGGCTTGGGCGGTTTCGGGGCGTTTTTCGGCAGGATGAGCGTGTTAAGAATCGCGCCCAGAACCTCTTCCGGGCGAATGGGATGCGGCGCGCGGGAGGATGCCTTTTTGCGGGGTCTGGCCTTGGTTTTGGGAGACGTGTGCGCGCGCGGATTTCTGGGAAGGACAGCGGACTTGTATGCGCCGCGGGCATAGGGCCGGTATTTCAGGCGCGGGTCAATGCGCAGATTGAACGCTTTGATGCCTACGGCGTAAAAGCCCAGACTATTTAAGTATCCGATGTCCAGATGCGCAAGGTCCTTGTCCTCAATCTGGGCGGCAAACTGCGGAAAATCCGTGATGGCCATGGTTTCGAAATTCCGGATAAAATCAAGGTCGTTATAGCCGTTGTTCCGCTGGAAAATATAGTGCGCCATCCGGGGATTCCTCTTCCCTATTTGTAGATTTCCATGTACTTGTTTTTGAGATATTCGGTGTAATATTTGGGATCGAATTCGCCGAACGCGTCCTTCATAAGGTCGCCCGGCTCCTTCATGCAGCCGAATTTCCAGATTTTTTCACGCAGCCAGGCGTTGATCTTTTCAAGATTCCCCTCTTCAATTTCCTTTTCGACGTCGAAATCCTTTTTCATGGTCTCAAAAAGCTGCGCTGCATACGCGCTTCCAAGCGCATAGCTCGGGAAATATCCGAATCCGCCGCCCGACCAGTGGGAATCCTGAAGTACGCCCTCGGTGTCGCTGGGCACGTCCACGCCCAGATATTCCTTGTAGAGCCTGTTCCAGATTTCGGGAAGATCCTTGGCCGCGATTTCGCCGGCGAACAGCTTTTTCTCGATCTCATAGCGGATCACGACGTGCATGGAATACGTAAGCTCATCGGCTTCTGTTCTTATTAAAGAAGGCTTGCTCACGTTAAACGCCCTGTACATTTCTTCGTCCGTGTAATCCCTAAGCGCCGGGCAAAGCTTTCTGATTTCGGGCGCAATGATTTTCACAAACGCGCGGGAGCGGCCGATCACATTTTCATAAAACCGGCTCTGGCTTTCGTGCACCGCCATGGTGGACGCGCTGCCGGCGCTCGTGTAGGCAAGCTCTTCCGCGGTGTTCCCGTCGTACAGGCCGTGACCGGCTTCATGGATGACGGAATACATGCTGGAAGCGAATGCGTTTTCGTAATAATGCGTGGTAATGCGAACGTCATATCTGGAGAATGACGTCGTAAACGGATGCTCCGTCTCGCCGATGCCCACGTGATTTCGGTCCATTTTGAGTATGTCCATGAGCTTGTCAGACAGAATTCTCTGATCCGCGATCGGAAAATGCACGTTCAAAAGCGTCTCATCCACGGGCTTTGCGGAAATTACGTGCTGAATGATGGGCTTTAGGGTTTCAAGCAGCGGGCCAAAAAACGCGTCGCACTTTTCTGTGGTGAGTCCTTTTTCGAAGCGGTTGAGCATGTAGTTGTACGCCGTCAGATCGGGACGCACGTATGCTGCGAATTTTTTGAGCATCGAAACCAATTTATCGATATACGGCGCAAAGGATGCATAATCATTGTTCGCCTTCGCGTTGTGCCAAACGTCCTGCGCTTCATTCGTCAGAAGCTGAAAGGCCAGATATTCGTCCATCGGGATTTTCGAGATTTCTTCCATCTCCTCCATCCGGAGTTCGACGATTCTTCTGGTTTTCTCATCCAGCGTGTCCTTGATTTCATTGAGCTCCTTTAAGAGGGCCATGGTTTCTTCGCTGGTGTTCAATTTATAATATTCTTCGCCCAGAATTTCGAGCGTCATTCCCCTGTTTTTGCCTGTGCCCTTGGGCGCGGTGGTTTCGCCGTCGTATTCAAGGATGCCCATGGCGTGGCTGTATGCTGCCACTTTTCTTTCAAGGGCATACAGTTTTTCGACATTCGTCATTTATTTTTCCTCCAGTGCTTCGTAAATGAGGTCGCGGATGTTCGGGTGAATCGTATAATAGCCGTAGCCGCAGCCGAACACCTGCTGGGCGTAGTAGCAGCTTACGTGGTTTTCGGGATCGATCATGGTGTATGCGCATGCCGCGCCGTCCCAGCCGAATTCCCCCTTCGGACCCTTGGAATACTTCGTGTCCATCATGGTTCTTACGCCCAGACCGTAGCCGTAACCCAGACGCTTGTGCGAGAGCCAGTCTGTAAACGCATCGCCCGTCTGCTGGTTTTCGCGCATGAGATCGATGGTTTCTTCCTTTAATATACGCTCGCCCGTCTTTCCTACGCCGCCGCAGGCCAAAGCGTCGGAAAGAAGGATATAATCCTCAACACTCGTAATCAGGCCCGCACCGCCGCTTTCATAATTGGGCGTCAGCTGATAGCGGTTCGAAATGCCCCTTTCGGAAAGATGGCTCGTATGCGTAGCCTCGTCGTATTCATACTGAGTGGCAAAGCGATCCATCATGTCTTCCGTCAGCGTAAAGCCAACGTTTACCATGCCCAGCTTGTCCCAGATGTTCTTTCTAAGATACTCGGAGAACTTCATACCGGAAACGACTTCGACGATCGCCGCCAGAACGTCGTGGCACAGGGAATACAGAAAATGTGTGCCCGGATCAAAGGAAAGCGGCTCTTCCGCCATGGCGTTTACAAGCGTCAGCGTATCCGCCTTGTTTCCGGAGTAAAACTTTGCCTTCATAATGGACGGAGATTCAATGTCATAGTTAAGACCGCCCTGCATCGCGAAAAGATGCCTGACCGTCATCGTCTTCCACGCTGCGCGCACGCGTCCGTTTTCGATGACCGAAAGCGTGTTGTACGCCGGCAGATATTTGCCCACCGGATCATCAAGGCCGATAAGTCCTTTTTCAACCAGCTGCAAGGCGGCTGTGCACGTGTGCACCTTGGATGCGGAATAAATCCAGTAAAGCTCTTTTCCGTTCATCGGGATATTCTTTTCGCGATCCCTGAGCCCTGTAAAATGACGATAGATACATTCGTGATCCTTGAATACAATCAGATCGCTTCCCGGGATGCCCTCGTTTTTCAGATTATCGATATATGCGGTCAGTTTTTCGAAATTCATATTCGCTTCTCCTTTTGGAAGGTTTTTCTACATTATATATGCATTTCTCTGATTCTGCAAGTGTTCCTGTTAAGAAATGAATTTATTTAAAAAAATGCTTGACAAACGATTAGGTACGTGGTATTATAGTCAAGCTGTCAGCGAGAACAGCGCAAACGACAGCGACGATCCTTGAAAACGATACA
>JAEDIV010000051.1 GCA_016296675.1 Clostridia bacterium | reverse complement strand
TTTCCCGTCCCGCTGTGTTGCTTTTTTGAGGTTTTATTCTGAATAGGACAGACCCTTTTATTCTCTATTTTTCGCTCATCGCTTTTAAAATTTCTTCATTCGGCTGGAAAATGAGCATCTGCTTTTCTCCTGCGCGTTTGAAGACGACGGCGACGGGTTTGTTCGGATTGGTTCTCCGGATGGCTTTGTGCGTCTTGATTTTGCCGTGTTTCTTTATTGCGTCCTCCGCGCAGCCGATAAAAAGGATATCCCTCTTCATGAATTCAATCATCGGCCGGGGCTTTTTGTGGTACACGCGCTCAATCGTCACCTTTACGCCGTCAACGGAATAAAGATAGCGGATGATGAATAAATAATACACGATTACGCAGACTGTGCCGCCCAGACCCCAGAAAATGATGGACGTAAAAAGCGGAGTAAGGCCAATGGAGGATAAGATGGAAGCCAGCGAAGAAATCAGATACAAAGCGGCAAGCGATGCAAGCACAATGACGATGCCGGCTTTATTGCTCACTTCATTTTGTCCTACCAGCTGATTTGCTTTCATTCGGTTTCCTCCGTAAGCGTAAACATATCAAACATCTCTGTCAGGACTCTGAAGCTGGTATTGGGATTTTCGGAAGAAATGCAGATGAGCGCGTATTTTTCACGGACGTCGTACGCGCCGCGCTGGTTGATGCCAAGAAGCGAGGAAATGTCCAGACAGTAGGCATGCTGCGTATAGTCCAGATCGGGATCCGGCTCTTTTTCGTCCTTCTCGATCGCCTGCCAGATTACGTATTCGGAATACTTTTCGTTGAATTCCTCAAAGCCTTCCATCTCTTCAAGCGCCACGGCGTAGCCTTCTTTCACCATGCGCTGGGTAAGGACATCGTTTTGGAAATAGATGTCGTTTTCTCCGGCATATACCTGAACGGTGTACACCTGGCTGCCCTCATAATTATCGTCGCCCGTATAAGAGATGGTCAGGAAGGAGACCTCTTCCAAAGAAGCGTCATATTCCTGGCCGGCGGCAAGCAGGGAAGGAATATCACCGTCCATCTTGACGGTGTCGGCATATGTGTCGACCATCTGGATGATGACCGCGCGCTCATTGGGCGCAACGTAGCGGGTGACAGAAAAAATCAGGCTGGCAACACCGGCGGCAATCAGCGCGCCGATAATATATACCTTTTTGGCATAAGAATAATGATCCTTCCACTTCTGAAGAGTAATCCTGGTATTGGGCATCGTGCATATCTCCAATCGCGAATCAATTCCATATTATTATAACAAGCGCGAGGAGAAATAACAAGAGGCAGGATCGAACGAAAATACGGTTTAAATTTGAAATCGATGGAAAAAGGAGAGGGATTGTTTTTTCCCTCTCCCTGTTTTTTCCAAGGTATACTGATGATTTGAAAACCGCTGCCCGATCAAAGCACGATTCCGATTTCCTTCGGAAGCGCCCAGTTTTCAAGCGCAGTTTTCAGTTTTGCTTCAAGGTCCTTTACATGACAGCACGTGCCGCGGCGCTCATCCTCCACAATATCGATATGATCTTTCGGGATATTTTCAATCGGCAGCGCCTGCACCATGCGAACAGCGCGGACATGACCGATTTCGCTCTTGGTCGTGCAGACGGGAATACTTCCTTCCCGAATGCAATTCAGGGCGTCTTTGAGCTTATAATGATATCCGTCCATGTCCGCCTCGCCGTAATCGATGATTTCGCCGTTTTCCATGCGCGCGCATATCCGGTGATCTTCTCCATATTCGATAACGGCCTTTTCAAATTCCATTCTCGCATACGGGCCAAGAACCTCCGAAGAAAGCGGATGGGCGGTGTAATACAGAATGCTTGCGCCGACGTCCGTTTGAAAGCGCATGCACGCGATGTCGTAATTTTCCACCGTTTCGTTTCCTCGGTACATTTCCGCTTCCACGCCCGTTATGCCGCACGCGCTTGTGAGATCCTTCCCCAGAAGGAAGGTCAGAAGCTGAAAATTGTGCGCGCAGGCGTTGGTGAAGGGGCTGTCAAAAACTTCGCGGCCGTTTACGCTGATGCGTCCGGCCCAGTTGTTGCGGGCATAGTACAGGCTTCCGCGCCTGTAGGCATGCAGGCACCGCGCGCGAAGGGGAGCGCCGAATTTTCCCGACAGGATATCCTTTTTAAGCGCGAGCACATCCCTTCTGTAGTTCATCTGATAGCCGACGGCAAGAAACTTGCCCGTTTCCAGACTGCATGCATCAAGCGCATCAATCTCTTCCGTCGTCAGGCACAACGGCTTTTCGCAAAGCACATGGCTTCCGTTTTTCATGCACTCTATGGACATGGGCACATGCAGATGAATGGGCGAAGCCAGAATGGCAAGATCCGCCGTATTTTCCTTATAAAAATCGGAAATGGAGCGATATACTTTAAGTCCCTTTGCGCCGACCTCGGG
This sequence comes from Clostridia bacterium, assembly GCA_016296675.1. Classification (GTDB taxonomy): domain Bacteria; phylum Bacillota; class Clostridia; order Christensenellales; family Aristaeellaceae; genus SFHK01. The sequence continues at coordinate 12,991 of JAEDIV010000051.1, read as the reverse complement.
ACACACATTTGCGATATCCGGCATTACATCCACGATACCCGCAATTTCCGCACCATAGTCATTTCCCGTAAGCGCACGGACATAGCCCGATCCATAACCGCCAACGCCGACAAGCAGCACCTTAAGTTTCATCTTCTGATCCCGCTCCTTTGGTAAAAAATAATCCGCCTCTCTTTCTTTTCATTATACAATCTCAGTTTTCGCTTGTCAATTTATGTATCGACCGGCATTTTTAAAACGACATCCTTAAGCGCAGTAACGCTGGCGCCCGTATAGTAATGCGTGAGAATGTCATAAAAATCCTCTCCTTTCAAAGCCATCGCCTGCGCTCCGGCCTGACTCAGCCCGACGCCGTGCCCCGCCCCTTTTAAAAAAAACGTGACGCAAGCGTTTTCATCGTCAAATTCCATATGAAAATTGCTGCTGGCAATGCCGGTCAAACGCCGAAACTGCGTGCCCGACATCCTTGTAAGTCCGACGCGCATCTCCGTCACCCGTCCCGTATCGGATAAGGACAGAATTTCCATCTGCTCGCTGATGGGATAATCCGTGAGAAACACAACGTCTTCCTCATCTGAAAACGCCTCCATAAGCTCCGTTATATCCATGCTTTTCCTGGTTTCAAAATTCTCGTATTCCGCCTCTTCGCCCGGCGAAGGCACGCCTCTTAAATAGGCCAGCGCCTCCGAATACACGTTTTCCGCGTTCTCCGTATGCCCGCCGGAGCAGGCGTGATACAGCGCGCGGATCGGATGATTTCTGAAAGTCACAATCAGATTTTCCGTGTCCTTCGCCGCTTTTATGGCATTTTTATACTGCTGATCGTCCGGCGGACAATAGCCCTGACAGCATCCTGGCGACGAACACACGTCGGCCCCCGGATGTGAAAGACACCCTTCCCCCGAATGATATTTTGATTTAAAAAGCGCATAGCTTCTGGCGGCCACCGCCTGCGCCGACAGCGCTTCACTTTGATAGCTCATCGGCATCTCCGCGGCAACGACTCCGGCGACATAGTCCTCAAGCGGAACTGAGCGGATTTTGTCTTCCTTCAGATGATAGACATTGATCCTGATTCCTTCATCCTCTGCCTCTTCCTTTTCCCCTTTTTCCATATAGAACATCGAGGGAAGCGCACTGAAAAATTTCTTTTCCGCCGGTTCCTCGCCGGCGCGCTCCGGCAGGAAAAACGCAGACAGCAACATCACAACCACCAAAGACAAAACCGCATACATCCCTTTTTTCATACCTTTCTCCACCTCCAGGCGGGAAAAATATATGCCGGAAGATGCGCGATATGCTTATCTTTCTTCAAGATACGAATATTTGCCCGAAACCCACAAAACGGCGTTTTCCGTCTTTATCGCGTTCCATCCGTTTTCAGAAGCGGCAACGAATTCGTATTGTGCGTAGTTTTCCGCTTCAAACGCCTTTTCATATTCTGTTCCGTTTCCGTATCTCACATTGACGTTTCCTCCGTTTGATCGGATCACGACGATCTTTTGCCTTTTTGCGTCCTCTTCTTTCGGCGTTTCCGGCTCGGTTTTTAAAAGCGCATCCATTTTTTCGCGCGTAGCCTCCCCGTAAACGCCGTCGGACTTAAGGCCGTTGTCTGCCTGAAATTTTTTAAGCGCCTCCTCGGTTTCCTTTCCGAAATCGCCGTCCGCGCCGTACATGCTGAGCGGATAGCCCGCCGCAATCAGACGCTTTTGCATGTTCATTACATCCGCGCCCGTCATGCCGCGCTTTACATCCCGAAGGACAATCTCACTCTCGCCGTAATTGATAAAGGGAAGATAAAACCAGTGCTGAAAATTCCGCTGGGCGATTTTCGTCTTCACGCAGCCGTAGGAAAACGACCGCCATTCCACGCACCAGCCGCCTCCGACCGTATAGCCCACATGCCCGTCTTTCCAGAGGGCAACGCCGGGCAGATCAGGAAGCGTTTTGATCGCGCCGTTCGGCATGCCCTTGGATTTCGCATAGGAAAACATGCCGTTTGCGCTTTTGTCCGGGCAGCCGTTTGCGCCGTATCTGGACGAAAAGCTTTCTCCGGATGAAAGCGCTTTGATAAGACTGTCTCCGCCGCCGGTCCACGCATAGGCCTTTGATCCGCCGATGCAGTCGCACACGATCGCCTTGTTCTGAATGTCCCTTACATAGCGCGCCTTTCTTGAAGATGTATAGTGCGACGGATACTGCGCGGTTTTGCGCCTTAAAAGACTTTCCGTCGCGCGGTTTCCGGTCGTTCCGTACCAGTAGGGCTGGCCGACCATTTTTTGACAAAACGCGGCAAAATGCTCATTTGTAAACGGGGTTTCGATTCGTAACGCCATATTCTGACTCCTTTCGGGTATTCAGTCATATATATGCGCCTTCCCCCGTTTTATGACAATTTTCGCTTCATTATTGTGTCCGGCAATGCGCGTTTTTTGTTGACAGTACTTAAAGCATACATTATACTTAACATAACTGTATTCCACTGAAAAGAGGTGTTTTGCCATTACGCGCACAGGAATTGCAATCGCGGGAAACATCGTAGTCGATACCATCAAAAAAATCGACGCATACCCGGATATGGGCATGCTGGCCAATGTACTGGCAATTGAAAGAGCGGTCGGAGGCTGCGTTCCCAATACGCTGATCAATCTTGCCCGCATGAAGACAGGCATCCCGCTTACCGCCGTCGGCAGAATGGGCGACGATGAAGGCGGCCGGTTCATAGTAAATGAGCTTGCCAAAACCGGTGCGGACACCGAAAACATCCATATCATCCCCGGCGGCATCACGGGCTTCAGCGATGTGATGACCAAAATCACGACCGGTGAGCGCGCCTTTTTCCACTGCAGGGGCGAAAACGCCAATTTCGAGCCGGAAGAAGTTCCCGTCGAATCGCTCTCCTGCCGGATTCTTCATACGGCATACATACTGCTTCTGGACAAATTCGACGAAGCGGACGAAGAGTACGGAACCAAAATGGCAAGGTATCTCAAGCGCGCGCAGGAAAGCGGCATTGAAACCTCCATCGACGTCGTGAGCGACAAAAGCGGCCTTTTTCAGGAAAAGGTGCTGCCTGCGCTTCGGTATTCCGACTATGCCATCATGAACGAAATCGAAGGCTGCGCGGCGGCAGGACTTGAACCCAGGGGCGAAAACGGCGCGCTTATTGAAGAAAACATCAAAAAAGCCCTTGAAACCTTCATCGAAAAAGGCGTAAAAAAGCGCGCGGTCATCCATTGTCCGGAGGCCGGATATTGCCTGGAGCCGGACGGAAAATTCACGCGCGTTCCCACATTCCGCCTAAAGGACGGCTACATCAAAGGCAGCGTCGGCGCGGGCGACGCGTTTGCCGCCGGCTGTCTTGCAGCCATCTATAACGGCGCAGACGCCGAAGAAATGCTTCTGATTGCAAATGCTGCCGGCGCGGCGAACCTGTCCTGCGCGGATTCCGTAAGCGGCATGGTGACGATGGACGAGCTTAAAAAGAGAATAGGCGAATGGGAGAGAAACATATAAAATGAAAAAAAGCGAAATCCTTGCCTGTCAGAAGGAAGCCATCGCTTATTATGAAAAGGCAGGCATCGTCCTGACGGATGCCGAAAAGGCAAACATCGAGGTCGCCGATTTCGGCCTGAACCGCGTGAAAAACGTCGGCCTTCAATTGATCACCTATATCAACACCCAGCGCGTGTGCGCAAAGGAAATGGTGCTTTTCCCCGGCCAATCCTGTCCCGAGCACAGGCATGTGGATTCTTACGGTATGAAGGGTAAGGAAGAAACCTTCCGCTGCCGCTGGGGCAAGGTCTATTTATATGTTGACGGCGAAGGCGAAAAGGAAAAAATTCAGGCAAACCTGCCCGAGAGCAAGGTTACGGTATTTCATGAAATCGTGCTTGAGCCCGGCCAGCAGTATACCCTCTATCCCGGAACGAACCACTGGTTTCAGGGCGGAGAAGAGGGCGCGGTCGTGAGCGAATTTTCCACCCGGTCGACGGATGAAACAGACGTATTCACCGACGGCGACATCGTTCGCATGCCCATAATCGAGGAAGACTGAAGGAGATACACTATGCTTGACAGAATCACGATCGAATCTGAGCGCTTAAAGGCCACAATAAAAGTCTTCGGCGCGGAGCTCAGCTCTCTTTTTGACAAACAGGAAAACCATGAATATATCTGGACGGGCGATCCCGAAATCTGGAAGAGACAATCCCCCTGGCTTTTCCCCTTCATCGGCAAATTAAACGGCGGAAAATATACATTCAGCGGCAAAGAATATGAAATGCCGTCCCACGGCTTTGCAGGCATAAAAGAATTCGTGATCGAATCGATCAAGCCCGATTCCGTCACCTTCTGCCTGCCGGCGACCAGCGAAACGCTGCCCGTGTTTCCGTGGCGGTTCCGCCTCTGGATCAAATATCAGATTACCAATGAAAATCTGACCGTTTCCTGCTCCGTCACGAACGAGGACAATAAGGACATGTATTTTTCCCTCGGCGGACATCCCGGCTTTATCGCAGAAAAAGGCGATACGCTCGTTTTTGACGCGGATGAAACGCTCTTGGTAAGGCGGCTTAAAATGCCCGAGCATCTCTTGAATGAAGGCGTATTTGGAAAATTCGTTTCCGAAATCCCTGTTTCGGGCGATCTTTTCAAGGACGACGCCATGATTTTTGAATCTCCCTCCTCCGAAAGATGCACCCTCAAACGCCAAAACGGCAAGGACATCACGCTCGACTACGGCAAGGTCACATGGCTTGGCATCTGGTCAAGAGCGCGGGAGGATCTTAAATACGTTTGCGTCGAGCCGTGGTTCGGCGTGGACGACGAAGTGGGCTTTGCCGGCGACGTGTCCGTAAAAAAGGGCATTGAATGCTTAAAGCCGGGCGAGAAAAAGGAACTTAAAATGACCTTTATCCCCCATTTATAAAAGGAGGAAGGCTATATGAATCTGTACGCGCGTTTCAAAGCCCTCAAAACCCTCGTGCCCGGAAACCGCGAAAAGGCGCATTTTGAGCATACCATGGGACCGAGCAGGGCGGAGATGAACAACATCACCGGCATGTCCAAATGGAACAAGCGCATTTTATCCGAAATCGATTTTGCCATCAAGCTTTCGGAAAACCGCGAACACAAATATGATTCCCATATCGACCGGGCGCTTTCGATTCTCGAAAACGCGATCCGGGAAGAGGGCGTTTTAGCCGCCTCCAAGTGCGAAGAAGCCGAACAGGCGCTGATTTCCTTGCAGGATGAAGCCAAGGCTTACGAAGTTTTGTATGTCGCCCACGCGCACATCGACATGAACTGGATGTGGGGCTGGCAGGAGACCGTCGCCGTCACGCTTTCGACGTTCAGAACGATGCTGAACCTGATGAAGGAATACCCGGATTTCACCTTTGCTCAGTCGCAGGCAAGCGTTTATCAGATCGTGGAAGATCACGACCCCGAAATGATGGCGGAAATCATGGAGCGCATCCGGGAAGGACGCTGGGAGGTCACGGCGAACGCATGGGTCGAAACGGACAAAAACATGCCCGATACCGAATCCCTCATCCGGCATATTTCCGAAACCCGCAAATATCTTCATGAGCACTGGGGCGTTGCGCCCGGCTCGGTCAAGGTCGATTTCTCCCCGGACACCTTCGGACACAGCCGTTTTGTTCCGGAAATCGATCTTTTCGGAAACGTGCCCTATTACTATCATTGCCGCGGCTTCCAGGACGATCTGACGCTGTACCGCTATAAAGCGCCCTCCGGCAAAGAGCTTCTTATGTATAAAGAGCCCTACTGGTACAACAGCGGCATCAACCCCGACAACGGAACGGGCGTATTTGAGATCGAAAGAAGATGCAAGGGCCTAAAAACCTCAATGATCGTTTACGGCGTCGGAAACCACGGCGGCGGCGCGACCAGGCGCGACATTGAAAACATGATCGAAATGAAAGCGTGGCCCGTTTTCCCGGCGCTCAAATTCTCCTCGCTTCACGAGTATTTCAAAAAGGCCGAAGCGGTCCGCGAAAAACTTCCCGTCATCGATCATGAACTGAATGCCATCTTTACCGGCTGCTATACGACGCAAAGCCGCATCAAGCTCGGAAACCGCCGCGCGGAAAATGCGCTCACGGGCGCGGAAAAGATGAGCGCGCTGGCGGCAAATGCGCTCGGCACGTCCTTTAAGCCTCAGCAGTTTGAAAAAGGCTGGCAGAAGACGCTTTTCTGCCACTTCCACGATATCATCACGGGCTCCGACGTTCAGGAAAGCCGAGAGCATGCCATGGGCAGGCTCGCCGAAGCCGTCGGCTATGCGCAGACCGAGGAAACTAAGGCCTACGAAGCCATTTCCAGAAACATCGATACCTCGATTTTTGCCTCCGATGACGACATTTCCCTCTCCATGGCCGAGGGCGCGGGCGTAGGTTTTGGCATCGACAATTATGCCGGCGTTCCCAATCCCGAGCGCGGCGCAGGAAAAACGCGCGTGTACACCGTGTTCAACGCAAGCCAGATCGAAAGAAACGAAATGGTCGAAATCACGGTCTGGGACTATGCGGGCGATCCGGGTCATGTAGAAATCGTGGACGAAACAGGCGCTCCTGTCAATTTTGTGCGCCTCGACAATACGCCCCAACATTACTGGACGCACTACTACACCCGCTTTTTGATTGACGCCAGCGTTCCGGCTCTGGGCTACCGCGTATACGCCCTTCGCGAAAAGGAGATCACGGATTATCCGACGCACCTTCTGATTGATGAGCGCGTGGAAGAGCCGCAGGACAAAATCATCCTTGAAAATGAGTTCATCAAGGCCACCTTCGACACCGGAAGCGGCCAGATGCAGTCTCTGATCAACAAGGAAACCAATAAAGAAATGCTCAAAGCCCCGGCGGGTCTCAACCTCGTCATGACCCAGGACAGCGACATGAGCGCATGGCGCATCGGACGCTATTTCTCCATCACCCCTGTGACCGATACCTACAATGTATCCGTCCGTGAAAACGCCCTTCGAAAGAGCGCGACCTTCAGGCAGACGGTGATGCATTCCGATGTTCAGCTGACCGTTTCCCTCGACAAGGGCGCAAAGAATCTGCATTACGCGTTTAAGATCGACTGGCACGAAACCTGCAAGGGCCAAAAAGCCCTGCCCGTTCTCACCTACCGCCTGCCGCTCAAAGAGGACGCGGAGGAAATCTTAAACGACGTTCCCGCCGGCTTTGCCCTCCGTCCGCAGCGCGAAATGGACGTTCCCGCGCTCACCTATGGCTGCGCAAACACCGAAGACGAGACTGCGGCGCTCATCACCGACTGCAAATACGGCTTCCGCCTGGCGGACGACGTTTTGACCGTAACCCTCATCAACACCGCCGGCACGCCCGACCTCTATCCCGAGCGCGGAATCCACGCGATCAACCTCTATGTGCTCATCGAAAAGCCCTGCCCCTTCCGTCTGAAGACCCAGGCGCAGGCGCTCACCCGCAACATGATCGCCGTACCCACCGGCGCGCATGAAGGCAAGCTCGCGCCCAATATGAAGCTCATCGACGTTAAAACCGCTTCCTCCATCGTAAGCGCCATTCAGATCGCAAAGGACGGCGCGCTCACCGTGCGCGTATTTGAAACATGCGGAAAGGACGACGAAATCACCGTAAATCCCGGCATGCCAGTCAAAAAGGCTGTGCTTACCGATCTTGATGAAAACGTGCTTGGCGAATGCTGCAAAAAGGGTAACGAAGTTTCCTTCAAGGTTCCCGCCTACACCATCGCACAGGTCAAGATCTACCGCTGACGATTACACAAAAAGGGGCTGCTGCAGATTTTTTGCTTCTGCAACAGCCCCTTTTTCTCTGGAAATTCATTTTCCCTGTATTTCCGTCTATTTCTTTTTTGCATACTGCATGCTTCGCTTTTCAGCCACGAACACAAAATAACCGTATTTTTCCATCACGCGGCAGCCGCCGAAAATGGCCTTGAGCTTATTTTCATACCACGCGCGCCTTTTTACGACCATCACCATCTGACCGCCCAACTGAAGGCGGTTAAATCCCTTTTCGATAAAATGCTTTGCGACCTTGAAGTCCGTCTGATAAGGGGGATTGGAATAGATCACCTGAAACCCGGTATCCGAAAGATTCAAAAATCCATCGGACAAAACAATCTTCGGCGAAACGCCGTTCAATTCAGCGTTCTCCTTTGAATATGCCACCGCGCTTTCGCTCACATCGCACATGACGACGTTTTCATCGCCCGTAATTTTGCTGGCATAGATTCCGACCCAGCCCGCGCCGCAGCCGAGATCGAGCACCTTTTCCCCCGCCTGCACAGGCCTTTCTTCCAGCATCGCGCGTGTGCCAAGATCAAGCCCGGAAGGTGAAAAAAGATCGCTATCAGTCTTCATCCGAAGGGAAATTTCCCCTATCGTGTCCGAAATCATTTTAAAATCTTCTCCGTCCACTCATTTTCCCTGAATCCGACCAGGACAAAATCTTCTCCGATCACGATCGGACGCTTGACCAGCATCCCGTCCGTTGAAAGAAGCGAAAGCATTTCCTCCTCGGTCATTTCAGGAAGCTTGTTTTTGAGATCGAGCGATTTATAAAGAAGCCCGGAGGTGTTGAAAAATTTTCTGAGCGGAAGGCCGCTTTTTTTGTACCACTGGGTAAGCTCTGAAAGAGTGGGGTTATTCCGTTTGATGTCCCGAAGTTCATATTCAGCGCCGTTATCGATAAGCCACTTCTCCGCTTTCTGGCAGGTGGTGCATTTGGGGTAGCAGATGTATTTGAGCATGTTCCTTTTCTCCTGTGCTTTTTTCTATAGTGTACCATAACAATTGAAAATTACAACTTTTTTGCTGATTTTTTCGGTTTCCAAAGCAAAATTTCATCTGCCCATTGACCGAACACGGTTCAAAACGGTATAATGGAAGCAGAATTTTTTAAGGAGACAAACATGGAATTTATCAAGATGCACGGCATCGGAAACGATTATGTATATGTGGACTGCTTTAAAAACCCCGCGCCGGCTGATCCGGCTGCGCTTTCGATCGAGATTTCAAAGCCGCATACGGGCGTCGGGTCGGACGGACTGATTCTGATCCTGCCCGAAGACGGCGCGGACGCCAGAATGCGCATTTTCAACAAGGACGGAAGCGAAAGCAACATGTGCGGAAACGGCATCCGCTGCGTTGGCAAATATCTGTACGATTCCGGGCTTGTAAAAAAAGAAAAGATGCGCATTATGACCGGCGGCGGCTTACGGGAACTCGAAATGGTGATCGAGGGCGGCGTCGCCACGGGCGCGCGTGTGGAAATGGGCGTTCCCGTGATTGAGCCTAAAAAGAAGACCCTTGTTTTCCCGGACGGCGGCAGGGCGGATTTCACCTATCTGAGCCTTGGAAACTTCCACGCGGTAACGCTGGACAGGCCGCAGAAAAGCGACGCCCAGTTCTTTTCGGACGGCCCGTTTGCGGAGACAAATCCCGTGTTTCCGACGCATGTGAACGCATCGTTTTTAGAGGTTCTGGACTCTTCGCACCTGAAGGCCCGCATCTGGGAGCGCGGAAGCGGCCCCACCATGGCCTGCGGAAGCGGCGCGTGCGCAACACTGGTTGCCGCGTCGCATGCGGGCGCATGCAATAGATCCGCCACCGTTTCCCTGCCCGGAGGAGACCTGTTCATCGAATGGACGCCTTCCGGCAGCGTGTTCATGACCGGACCTGCCGAAATCAGCTTTACCGGAATCTGGAAAAATAAACTTTAGTAGATTTACATATAAAGGAGAATGGACTTATGCAGCTTCATCAGCTGGACGCGCGCGTCCGCAAGATCATCTCTGACCTTTGGAGTCTTCGCATCCGCAAGCGCACCATGATCGAAAACGTGGAAATCGCTCCGCGCGATAGCAAGGATTTTGTCCCGTTTGAAAACGGGGGACTCTGGGCCCAGAAGCAGGGCGACAACTGGTACGACTTCAGATTCACCGTAAAGGTGCCTGAAGATTACAGGGGGCAGGTTCGTCTTTCCATGCTTACCGGCATGGAGGGCGAATGGGAAGCCACGCATCCGCAGGTAGTCGTATGGGTAAACGGCAAAATCGAACAGGCCTTTGACACCCGCCATACCGAGCTCGTGCTTCAGAAAACGGCCAAGCCCGGCGAAACGTTTGACATTTTCATGCAGGCGTATCACCTGGGCGCAAACGGCGCTGCGGGCATCAAGCTTGCGCGCATGAGCTTAAGCGTAATCGACGTAATGGACGATGTTCAGCAGCTTTATTACGATTTCTCCGTTCCGCATCAGGCCGCGCTCATGCTGCCCGACGGAAACCGCGACAGAGAGCTTACGCTCCGTACGCTCAGCGACGCAATCAATCTCCTGGATCTGCGCGTGCCCTTCTCCGACGCTTTCCACGCCTCCATCCAGGCTGCGCGCGACTATATGAGTGAAAACTACTATAAACCTCTTGAAAACGTCGAACCCGAGGCCATTGCCGACGCCATCGGTCACACGCACATCGACGTTGCATGGCTGTGGGATATCTATCAGACGCGACATAAGGCCGTTCGCTCCTTCTCCACGATGCTCAAGCTCATGGAGCAGTATCCCGATTTCAAATTCATGTCTTCGCAGCCCCAGCTCTATCAGTTTGTAAAAGAAGATGCCCCCGAAGTCTTTGAGCGCATCAAGGAAGCCGTCAAGCGCGGCCAGTGGGAGCCCGAAGGCGGCATGTGGGTCGAAGCCGACTGCAACCTCTCCGGCGGTGAAGCCCTCGTTCGTCAGTTCCTCTACGGAAACGAATTCTTCGAGACCGAATTTGGAAAGAGAAGCAAGGTTTTGTGGCTGCCCGACGTATTCGGCTACTCCGCCGCGCTTCCCCAGATCCTTAAAAAGAGCAAAATCGATTACTTCATGACCTCCAAGCTCTCCTGGAGCGAATTCAACCTCTCGCCCTACGACACCTTCATGTGGAAGGGCATCGACGGAAGCGAAGTGCTCACCCACTTCACCCCTTCCCGCGATTTCGGCGGCGACGCAAACACCGACCTTGCCTACTTTACCACCTACAACTCCATGCTCAATCCCAGCCAGGTCAAGGGCGGCTGGCAGCGCTTCCAGCAGAAGGGCGTGGACAACCATTACATCATGTCCTACGGCTTTGGCGACGGCGGCGGAGGAACGACCGAAGATATGATCGAAAACGCACGCCGCATGAAAAACCCTGTGGCGCAGATGCCGGCAGTTAAGCAGACCTTCTCCCGCGACTTCTTTGAACAGCTTGAAAAGCGCGTGGAAGGCAAAAAGAACCTGCCCAAGTGGTCGGGCGAACTTTATCTTGAATACCACAGAGGCACCTACACCTCTCAGGGCAGAAACAAAAAAAACAACAGAAAGCTTGAAATCGCACTTCGCGACGTCGAATTCTGGCGCACGCTCGCCGAAAAGAAGGGCGTTTCCTATCCGCAGGACGAGCTTCGCGAAATCTGGCGCAGCATGCTGACCCTTCAGTTCCACGACATCCTGCCCGGTTCCTCCATCCATAAGGTCTACACCGATTCCAACGAAACCTACGCCGACCTCTTTAAGCGCGTAGGAAAGCTTCGCGCCGAGGCAATGGACGCCCTTATGAAGGACGCCGCGGGCGATCAGGTATTCTTCAATTCCCTCTCCCACGAACGAAACGACGTCGTCTGGTTCGACGCGCCCGAGGGCGTTACACATCTTAAAAACGCCAAGGGCGATCTTTTCCCGGTTCAGAGAGTCGAAGGCAAGTGCGTATCCTTCGTCAAAGGCCTTGTTCCCATGGGCGCGACCCACATGTGGTATGTATATGGTGAAGAAGCGCCCGCGCGCGTACACGCCTGCGAAAAGTGCTTTGAAACCCCGTTCTTCAAGGGCGCATTCAACGATATGGGCGAAATCGTAAGCCTCTTCGACAAGGAAAACAATCGCGAAGTCGTCAAAAAGGGCGAAGCGCTCAACAAGATCGTTCACTACGAAAACCGCCCCCACAACTACGACGCATGGGATATCAACATCTATTACGACGAAAAGCGCTGGGATATGGACAAGCTCATTTCGGTCGAAAAGATCGCAGAAGGCCCCGTTGTATCGATCGTTCGCATGAAGTATCTGACTTCCATGAGCACGATCACGCAGGATGTCATCTTCTATGCCGACCTTAAGAAGATCGACTTCAAAACCCATGTCGACTGGAAGGAACCCCATGGCCTGTTAAAGGCGCACTTCCCGGTGGATGTGTTCTACAACGACGCGCAGTTTGACATCCAGTACGGAAACGTCAAGCGCGCCACCCATAAAAACACCTCCTGGGACGTTGCAAGATTTGAAGTCTGCGCCCACAAGTGGGCCGACGTCAGCGAGCCCGGCTACGGTGTTGCCATCATGAACGACTGCAAATACGGCTACTCGGTCGACGAAAACGGCATCGCGCTTACCCTTTTAAAATCTGCCACCGATCCCGATCCGACGGCGGACCAGGAAGAGCACGAGTTCACCTACGCGATCTACCCGCACGCAGGCGACTGGAGATGTGCAAATGTTCCCAAGGCCGCTTATGAAATGAACATCCCCGTGGCTGCCGAAAAGGCCGAAAACGGCGATAACGCTTCTGTTGCCGAAATGTTCGCATCTGTCGACAGCGAAAACGTCATGATCGAAACGGTCAAGGGCGCGCTGCACGGCGAGGGCACAATCCTCAGAATGTACGAGTGCTTCGGAAAGCGCACAAACATCACGCTTACCGTAAAAGCCCCCTTCGAAAAGGCGGTCTTCACTTCTCTCATGGAAGACGACGAAAACGAAGCCAAATTTGAAGGCGACAAGCTGACGATCACCATGAAGCCCTACGAAATCGTAACCATCCGCCTCGTATAAACCAAAAGAACAAGACGCCCGGCATACAAGCTGTAAGCCGGGCGTCTTCAGATCATCAACAAACCTCCGGGAGAGGTATGGAGAGGGAGCGCACTTCCTCT
>JAEDIV010000050.1 GCA_016296675.1 Clostridia bacterium | reverse complement strand
AACGTCGCCACCGCCGCCGCTACCCACGACCTCATCCAGGCCGGCGCGGACGTTGTCAAGGTCGGCATCGGCCCCGGCTCCATCTGCACCACCCGCGTGGTCGCCGGCGTTGGCGTACCTCAGGTCACCGCTGTCATGGACTGCGCAGAAGAAGCTGCCAAGTTCGGAAAACCCGTCATCGCTGACGGCGGCATCAAGTACTCCGGCGACATCGTAAAGGCCATCGCAGCCGGCGCAAGCGCCGTCATGCTCGGTAGCCTCTTTGCCGGCACCGAGGAAAGCCCCGGAGAAACCGAAATCTATCAGGGCCGCTCCTTCAAGGTCTACAGAGGCATGGGCTCCCTCGCCGCCATGGCGCAGGGCAGCAAGGACCGCTACTTCCAGGAAGGCCAGAAGAAGCTCGTTCCCGAAGGCGTAGAAGGCCGCGTTCCCTTCAAGGGCCCGATCACCGATACCATCTTCCAGCTGATGGGCGGCCTGAGAAGCGGCATGGGCTACTGCGGCTGCAGAACCATCGAAGAACTCAAGAAAAACGGCGAGTTCATCCGCATCACCTCCGCTGGCCTCGTAGAAAGCCATCCCCACGACATCTCCATCACCAAGGAAGCGCCGAACTATTCCAGAATGTAATGCATTAAGGAGTTACCTATAAGGGTAGCTCCTTTTCTTTTGATGATGGTGCACTGCAAAGCTCGATTATGTAGTTAAGCAGCTGGAAGAAAAGGGCTTCACTGCGGACAGGGCGGCTATAAACTGTTCAGCATATTCCTTCGTCTGATCATCGGTCAGGCATTCAAAGTGTTCGCTCTCCCACGGGTCAGCGCAGATAAAGAAGGTTCCTGCGATGATCTCTATTAGTTCGACCTCGTAGAATATCGCTCAGCCCGGCGGCAAGACTTCTAATTTCCTTTCCTTGCTTAAGATGATACATACTTCAGCGTCAATCGTGAAATAGTTATTCGATAGAATGATGGGGCTTTACTCTGTTTTCCGCGGTTAAATATTGAATTTCGATTGACAAGATCAAAATGAATGTGGTATAGTGTTTTTAATTGCTGAGACGGGAAGAAGTAGCGTTTTTTGAGTTCTCAAGAGATACGCCGGTTGGTGCGAGGCGGAAGGATAGAGGAACGCGAATACATCCCTGAGTTGGCGGGGCGAAGCCTTTTGGTGTGTAGTTCCGTCCGGGTGCGCCCGTGAACGCGCGTGTGAGGTCGGTGTTTCACCGATGAACGGAAGTGGTACAGCGTTTTATGCGCCTTCCCCGAAATGGTGGGGAAGGCGTTTTTGTTTAAGGAGAGTGTTTTGATGCAGTTTAGTGAATCCTTGTTTGCAAAGCACATGGCGCCGATTTCGGGAAGCGCCATCAGAGATATTTTTAAGCTTCTGGGAAAGCCCGGAATGATTTCCTTTGCCGGCGGAAATCCCTCAAATCAGGCACTGGAGCCTGAAGTGATTGCGCCCATTGCCAAGGAAGTGATTGAAACCGTCGGCGCGCCCATTCTTCAGTACGGCGCGACGGAAGGTTTTATTCCGCTTAAGGGCAGCATTCACGCCTTTTTGAAGGAAGAGGGCATTGACTGCAAAGAGGAAGAGATTCTTCCGACCGGCGGCTCCACGCAGGGCATGGATCTCCTTTTAAAGGCGCTGATTGATCCGGGCGACGTGGTACTGGTTGAGGATCCCACGTTCCTGGGCGCGCTTCAGGCGATCAATACGTATCACGCGAAGATCGTGCCGGTAAAAAGCGATGAAAGGGGTGTGATTCCGGAAGCTTTGGAAGAAGCGATGAAAAAGTATCGTCCAAAGCTTGCTTATATCATCCCCACGTTCCAGAATCCGACCGGAACGACGCTTTCGATTGAGAGGCGCAGGCGCATTGCAGAGCTTGCCGGTGAATACGGCGTGATTGTCGCGGAGGACGATCCTTACCGTGATCTGAGGTACACGGGCGAAGCGCTTCCGACCATCAAGAGCTTTGACAAGGACGGCTGGGTTGTGTATCTTTCAAGCTTCTCCAAGCTCATTTCGCCCGGCATGCGCGTAGGCGCGATGGTGATTTCTTTCCCGAAGCTGATGCGCAAATGCGTCATCGGAAAGCAGTCCAGCGACCTTCACTGCCCGCTGATTACGCAGGCGATCGTCGATTCTTATCTGAGAAAGGGACTATTAAGACCGCATATTGAAAGAATCACGAAGGGTTACCGCGCTCAGATGAACGCGATGCTTGAAGGCTTCAAGGCGTTCCCGGAAGGAACGAAGCTGAACGCGCCGGAGGGCGGACTGTTCGTGTGGGCGGAGCTTCCGGAGCATGTGAATACGCTTACACTTCTTACAAAAGCGGTGGACGCGGGCGTTGCGTATGTGCCCGGAACGCATTTTTATGCTGAAGGCGGACACTTGAATACCATCCGCCTCAATTTCTCCAATTCCCCCGTTGACAAGATCTATGAGGGCATGGAGAAGCTTTCAAAAGTTATTAAAGAGAACATGTAATATAGGAGAGAGAACAAAATGAAAAACGCACTTGATATCTTAAGAGAACGCGGATTTATCGCGCAGGTTACTTTTGAAGACGAGCTCAACAAGGCCTTTGAAGAAGGCCCTGTGACCTTCTACACCGGCTTTGACCCGACTGCGGACAGCCTTCACATCGGTCACTACATTCCGATCATGGCCATGGCGCATCTGCAGAGAGCCGGTCATCGCCCGATCGCCCTCATGGGCGGCGGCACCGCGATGATCGGCGATCCCTCCGGAAAGACCGATATGCGCAAGATGATGACCGTTGAGACCATCGATCACAACGTTGAACAGATCAAAAAGCAGATGTCCCGCTTCCTGGATTTCGATCCCGAAAAGGAAAACGCGGCGATCATCGTAAACAACGCCGACTGGCTCCGTAACCTTAACTACATGGAATTCCTTCGCGATGTCGGCGCGCTGTTCTCTGTTAACCGTATGCTGACTGCCGAGTGCTACAAGCAGCGCCTTGAAAAGGGCCTCACGTTCCTTGAGTTCAACTACATGCTCATGCAGTCCTACGACTTTTTGAAGCTTTTCGAAAAGTACGGCTGCTGCATGCAGGCCGGCGGCGATGACCAGTGGAGCAATATGCTCTCCGGCGCTGACCTCATCAGAAGAAAGCTCGAAAAGCCCGCCTTTGCGCTGACCTTCAAGCTCCTTCTGACCCATGAAGGCAAGAAGATGGGCAAGACCGAAAAGGGCGCTCTGTGGCTTGACGCCAACAAGACCTCTCCCTACGACTTCTACCAGTACTGGAGAAACGTGGACGACGCCGACGTTGAAAAGTGCCTTGCGCTCCTGACCTTCCTTCCGATGGACGAAGTCAAGCGTCTCGGTGCGCTTAAGGACAGCCAGATCAACGAAGCCAAGCGCGTGCTTGCCTTTGAAGTTACCAAGCTCATCCACGGTGAAGATGAAGCGATCAAGGCCAAGGAAGCGGCTGAAGCGCTCTTCGGCGGCGCAGGCGCAGCCGGCAGCGCGCCCACGACCTACATTACCGAAGAAGAGCTCGCCGAGGAAAACAGACTCCTTGCCTGGGCAGCCAAGGCCGGCCTTTTCAAGTCCAACGGCGAAGCCAGAAAAGCCATGCAGCAGGGCGGCTTCTATGTAGGCGATGACAAGGTCACCGACCCCGAAACCAGAATCACCAAGGAAATGATCGACGGCGAAGGCCTCTTAATCAGACGCGGCAAGAAAGCCTACCACGTTCTGATGCTCAAAAAGTAATATGGCGCTGAAACCATACAAAACCTTCATGCAGAGGTCCCAGGACGAGTTTATTGTAAACAAATCCCGCTTTATCGGATACGGCTGTCCCGTGGAAACGGAAGAAGAGGCCCTTAAATTCTTAAATGAAATCCGTACAAAGCACAAGGACGCGACGCACAACTGCTATGCCTATATCATCGGATCCAATATGGGCATTATGCGCTATTCAGACGATGGGGAGCCCGGCGGAACAGCGGGGCTTCCCATTATTGAGGTACTGAAGGCGCGGGGAGTGACGAATTGCTGCGTCGTTGTTACGCGCTATTTCGGCGGTATTCTGCTGGGCGCGGGCGGCCTTGTGCGCGCATATTCCCAGGGCGCGGCGGCTGCAGTCAATGCCTGCGGCGTTGGCGTAATTCATCCGACGGCGCGCTATATCATGGAAATACCTTATCCGTCTCTTGGAAGGGTAGAGTACTTTTTGAAGTCGCAGCCGGTCATCATAGAGGACAAGGCGTTTTCGGATGCGATTGTCATGACGCTGATTGTGAAATGCGAAGATGAAGAAAAGTTTGTGAGCGATATTGTATCCGCAACTGACGGCAAAATTGAACCAATACGAATGGAAGAGATGTATCTAGCATGGAAAGAATAGGAAAGAAGAAAATCTATCTGTACACCGCCTGTGTGTTTTTGAGCATGTGGGTTTTGTCTGCTACGCATGCGGCGATGGGATATCTGAATACCTCTGTCATCGACTTTTATTCGCTGGAAGGCGCGCTTAAGGGCCTGCCCGGCTCGATGAATACGGTTCTGAGCATGACTGCGTTCATGCTGGTCATTTTCATGATCGGAAGAATCAGAAAGCCGCTGATCATTCTTGTCGGCGCGCTGGGTTCGGCGCTTGCGCTCATTACGCTTACCGGTACGTATTCTTTCCCTGTGTTCATTTTTCTGATTGCGCTTTCGGGCTTTGCCTGCGGATGCATCGACTCTGTGGCAAGTGCGACGATGTCGGATCTGTATACCGGAAAAAAGGGCGCGCAGATGATGTGTGCGATGCATGCGGTGTACGGCCTTGCAGGATTCTTCATGCCCTTTGCGTACGGATGGGTGGTCAAAGGCGCGGGTCGGTTCCAGGCGGCGTATCTGCCGCTTGGCATTGTTGCGATTGTTGTATCCATCCTTATGCTTGCTGTGACGAAAGGAAAATTCCGCGATTTTGAGGCGGAGGATGCGGACAGCATGCGCTTTTCCGTGTCTGCGCTTAAGCGCCTTTTTACCAATAAGAGCATAGTTCCCATGATCGTCATTCTCTTTGCGCTGGGCATGTACTTTAACGGCGTGCTCGATTGGGGCAGACGTTTTATGGATATGAAATATCAGAAATATGAAGCGGTTGTCGTATCGTGTTTGTATTTCTCAATTGCGGTTTCCCGCCTTGCGATGAGCTTTGTGAAGGTGGATGAACTCAAATTTGTCCGGATTGCTCTGTTTGTTTCCTTTGCATTCCTGGCGGCGGCTTCCGTTATGGGAAACGCGACGGTTTCCCTTGTCTGCATGATCATAAGCATGCTGGCCTGCGGCCCGATCATTCCGATCGTACTGAGCATGGCCTGTGAAGTGGCTCCGCAGGATCGCTTTCTGGCCTCCGGCGTTTTGCTCATGTTCCATTTCCTCGGAAAGACGGTGTATGCGCCCTTCTTCGGCGCGGTTGAATCGTCGATGGGCATTTCCTGGGGCATGATGTTTACGGCAATTTCCGCGCTCATAGCGTGTATTGCGGCTGTGATGATTCCCAAAAAGGATGTGGAAGCGTGATTCAATCTGTAGTTCCCGAAAACGGCGGGGGCATGACGGTTTCAAAATATCTGTGCCGTGCGTTTCCTCTGCTTCCCGGGTTTTGCGTGAGAAACGCGCTTAAGAAAAAAGATATCCGTATCAATGGAAAAAGGATCGGCACGGACGAAACAGTGTGGGCCGGGGATGAAATTGCCGTTTATACGGAGAAGAAATATGAGCCGAAGCCTTTGAAAGTTGTATTTGAGGATGAAGCGCTGCTTGCATTTATAAAGCCATCCGGCCTTCCGGTCGACGTGGATCAGGACGGCATCGGCGAGGATACTGTGTTTATAAGGCTTCAGAAAACGTATGGAGAAGCGTATCTTGTCCATCGGCTGGATACAGGTACAGAAGGCGTGATGCTGGCGGCCAAATCGCGCGATATGGAAAAAAAGCTCCTGGACGCATTTAAAAACCACAAGGTTATAAAGATCTATCGGGCGCTGGCTATCGGGAAAATGCCGAAGAGAACCCAGAGCCTGACAGCATATCTTACCAAAAAATCGACGGCAGCGCGCGTATTTGTCGAGGACGTAAATGCGCCGGGGAGCAAGATTATTGAAACGGCGTATACTGTGCTTGATGAAAAAACGGTGTCGGATGTCTTATTTTCCGATCTTGAGGTGCGCATTTTTACCGGACGCACGCATCAGATTCGCGCGCACCTTGCGCATATCGGACGGCCGCTTTTGGGCGATGACAAATACGGAAACCGCGCGGTCAACAAAAAGCTTTCACAAACCGATGTTTGCCTGAAATGCGTAAAGATGATGATTTCCGGCGCGGAAGGTCTTTCAAAATACGAGGGCGTTTGGTTTGAAGGTGAAGCGGGACAATGGAAAATCATGCAATAAGGATTGAATCTGTACGGGAAAACCCCGAAAAATGGCAGGCGTTTTCCGATTATATCGCGTCCAAATGGACGGACGAGGAAGGAAAACGATTGTATGAGGACTGTATTTCTCATGCGGTGAACGCTTCTTTTTGCCTGCCTGAGTGGTTTGTCGCTTTTGAGGGCGATGTACCTGTCGGATGCGCCGGAATCATAACCAACGATTTTATCAGCCGCATGGATCTTATGCCGTGGCTTTGCGCGCTGTATGTGAATGAGGACAAAAGAAAGCGCGGAATCGCAGGAAAGCTGATTGAAAAAGTCCGGGAATATGCAAAGGCAAATGGATTTTTGCGCATATACCTTGCGACCGACCACACATCCTTTTATGAAAGATACGGCGGGAAATACATCGGCGAAGGCGTTCATCCGTGGAAGGAAACTTCCAGAATCTATATGATGGAGACGGATCAATGAACATTAAGCTTGTATGCATGGATCTGGACGGAACGCTTTTTGCGCATGCCGGAGAGATCCCGGATGTGAATATAAAAGCGCTCAGAGAATGCGAAAAAAGAGGAATCCGCCTTGCGCTTGTCAGCGGAAGGGGATTTCCGTTCATTCGGCGCACGGCCGAACGCATCGGCGTTGACTGCGCAATTGTTTCCGCCAACGGCGCGCGCATTGAAGCATCGGCAAATGGACCTTTGGTGTTTGAAGGAACGTTTACAGAGGACGAGGGCAGGCGAGTGATGGATGCCATGCTGGAAGCGGAAGTGAATTTTGAAGCGTACACGAGAGAGGTCAATTATGTCGTCCATCCGGAACTTGCGCCGGAAAGACACATCCGGTCGCTTCAGATGAACGTGCAGGCAGGGGACGTCAAGGCCGAATATGATCCTGAAAAAATGAAAAGATATGCTCCGTCGACTGCATATAAATTTGTGGTTTTCACAAAAGACGAGGAAGCGTTTCAAAGGGCAAGAAAGCTGCTTGACCAAAGGGGCATTAAGCATTGTTCCTCAGGAAGCGGCAACCTTGAAGTGATGCCTCGGGGCATTGACAAAGGAAGCGCGATCAGGCGGCTTTGGGAGCACTTTGGCCTTAAGAAGGATGAGGTCATGGCCTTTGGCGATTATACCAATGATCTGGATATGCTTATGGCTTCGGGTCATCCGGTTGCGATGGGCAACGCGGTTGAGGAAGTCAGGGCGATAGCAAAATATATAGCGCCGGTCAATACCGAAGGCGGCGTAGGACTGTTTTTGATGGAAAACGTGTTACAGGAGAAAATGTTATGCCGGTAAAGCTGATTGTTTCCGATATTGACGGCACATTGGTCGGAAAATCGGGAAAGGTGACTGAAAGGCTGAAATCTGCCTTCAGAGCATGCGAAAAAAAGAATATTCCCATCGTTCTTGCAAGCGGCAGAACATTTTTCGGCGCGCGCGCACTGGCTGTGGAGGCGGGGCTGAATGCGCCTGTGATTTCGGCAAACGGCGGCCGGCTGGATCTGGACATCAATAAAGAGGATGCGCCGTTTTATGAAGACACGCTGGAGAAAGAAACTTCCATGAAGGTGTACAGGCGGCTTAAGGAAGCCGGATGCTTTATGACCAGCTATGTCGGTAAGAAAATATATGTTCTGAATGAAACCAACGGATACGGCTCCAAATGCGCATGGAAAAGCGAAGCGGTCAAAGGGCTTGACTATGTGATTATGGATGACGAAGAAAGGTTTCTTAAGGAAGGCACCGTTGCTCCCTATAAATATGAAGCGTATTCGGATGACAGAAACCTGATGGATAAGCTTCGAAAAGAGTTTTCAGACATGGGCTTATCCGTGTCAAGCGCGTTTCCCTTCAACCTTGAAATCCTTTCGCCAGGCGGCGGAAAGGGCAGGGCAATACGCGCGCTGGCTCAGAAAATGGGCATTACCATGGATGAAGTGATGGCGCTTGGCGATGGGTCAAACGACCTTGGCATGCTTGAAGTTTCCGGCATTCCCGTCGCGATGGGCAATGCCGTTGAGGTACTGAAAAAGGCCGCGAAATACATTGCGCCCGATGTGGACGAAGATGGCGCGGCGATTGCGATTGAGAAATTTGCGCTTTCGGAGGAAACGATATGAACATTGTTCTTGTAGAGCCGGAGATTCCTCAGAATACGGGTAATATTGCAAGAACCTGCGCGGCGACGGGAGCGAAGCTCCATCTGATCAAACCGCTGGGTTTTTCTCTGGAAGACAGGTATTTAAAGCGTGCAGGGCTTGATTACTGGTTCTTGATGGAGTATACGGTGTATGAATCCTGGCAAGACTTTTTGGAGAAAAACGAGGGCGCGAACCTTTATTATGCGACGACCAAAGCACCGAGGGATTATGCGTCTGTTTCGTATGCTGAAAACGACTATCTGGTGTTCGGCAAGGAAACCAAGGGCCTGGATGAGCAGCTGCTTAAGGACAATTACGGAAGATGTATCCGAATTCCCATGCGCGCAGAGGCGCGTTCATTGAACCTTTCCAACTCCGTAGCCGTCGTATTGTATGAAGCGCTCAGGCAGCAGGAATTTAAGGGCCTTGAGGAAAGCGGCAAACTGCATCATCTTGAAACGCCCGAAGCGGGCGAATGGAAAGATTACGTCTGATTGAAATTTCTTTATGTTTGTGATAGAATTTATTTACAGGAAGGAGGCTGGATAAATGCCCAGAATCATCACCAAACGCGAATACAGAAAAAGGCGCATCCGTTATCAGGTAGCGGCCGGCCTTTTTGATTTCGTGATGACGATTGTGTCGTTTTTTGTGATTGTGCTGTGTGTCTATCTGATCACCTCCTTGTACAGCTGGGTGAAGGCGGATGTTCCCGTAACGTTCGGTATCTTTTTTGATATCATCAAAAAGGCGTTAACGATGCACTAAAAGGGGGATGCATGCATGCATGAAGCGTGGGGCGATTTGACGGCGGAGATCAATGAATGCAGAAAATGCCGCCTTTGTGAAAAACGCACCACAGTTGTGCCCGGCGAAGGCAACCCGAACGCGGATATCATGTTTATCGGGGAAGGACCGGGCAGGGATGAAGATTTGCAGGGAAGGCCGTTTGTCGGTGCGAGCGGTCAGCTTCTGGACAGGATGATTCATGCCATCGGCATGGAACGGACGGAAGTATACATCGCAAACGTCGTCAAATGCCGGCCACCCATGAACAGAAATCCGGAGCCCGACGAAGCTGCCGCGTGCATGCCGTATCTGAGAAACCAGTTTAAACTGATTTCGCCCAAAATCATCGTATTGCTTGGAAAAGTGGCCTGCCGCTATGTGCTGGGCGATGAATCGCCCATATCGCGCCTGCGAGGCAACTGGATTTTGAGAAAAGGCGTCTGGTTCATGCCTACATATCATCCCAGCGCTCTTTTGCGCGCGCCGGAGAAGAAACGCGAGGCGTGGGAAGATTTTAAAATGGTAAAGGCAAAGCTTTTGGAGGTTTCAAAGGGTGGAGAAGTTCAAAACGGAAATGGCTGATCATTTTCTGAGCCTTTACGAAGGAAACATGCGCTCCATCGTATACGGAGACGGAAAGACAAATGCGAAGCTCGTCATGGTCGGCGAAGCGCCGGGCGAGCAGGAGACGATCCAGGGAAAGCCCTTTGTCGGAAAAGCGGGGAAGAACCTTGCGGAGTTTTTGAACCTTTCCGGGCTTGAAAGAAAGGATTTGTATATAACAAACACCGTGAAAATCCGGCCGACCAGGATTTCTCCCGCCGGACGCATTGTCAACCGTCCGCCCACGAAGGAAGAAATTGCCCTGTTCCTTCCGTGGCTCAAAAAAGAAATTGCACTTGTAAAACCAAAATGCGTATGCACGCTCGGCAATGTGCCGCTCAAAGCGCTTGCCGGAAATGAATATACGATCGGGGATGTACACGGACAATTCATCGAGAAGGACGGCATGCTTATCTATCCGATGTATCATCCGGCCAGCATGATTTATAATCCGTCGATCAAGAGTATCTACGCCGAGGATGTTGTAAGACTCGGGGAATGGATGCGGGAAAATGCTTGAGATTATTGAAGCAAAAACGCGCGCGGATATGCGCGCGTTTTTTCGGGCGGCGAAGCGGTCCGGGTATACAAAAAAAGAAGAAAAGTATCTTGAAATGTATGCTTTCTCGCCTTTGAGCCTCTTAAGTCAAAACGGTCCGCAGTCCTTTGTTGTGGCCAAGCGCGACGGAAAAAGCGTTTTCCGCGTGCTCACAGGCGTTGATATGCGCTATGTCCGGAAAGAGGAATGCCCCCAGGGATACTTTTCGGTGTTTGACGGCGAAAAGGATGAGGAGGCGGCGCGCGCGATTCTTAAAGCAGTGATGGAAAAACAGCGCAATTGGGGAATGAAGCGCGTGATAGGGCCGATCGCTCCGGATGGCAGCGGCTTTTTCATGGGCGCAGGCGAGGGCGACTTTTCGGGTCCCAGAGGGATATTTACCGGCCCCGACGCGTCTTTTCAGTGCGGGATATTGAGAAGCGAAGGCTTTTTGCCTGTTAAGACGGAATGCGCCTATGAGATTGAGCTTGGAAAAGAAAACCCGCTTTCCGCAGTAGCGCGGAAAGCGGAAGAGAGATTTCACGTTGAAATCATGAAAATGAATACGGGCCTTTTTTCAACGGATTGGATAAAGCGCATTCTGGATGTTTCCAAAGAGGCGCCGCAAAATGAAATGCGGCTCATGCTTGAAAGAATACGGCCTTTTATCGAGACGAAGCATTCCTATATTGCATTTTCCGGAAACGTCAGCCTTGGATATCTCGTTTCTCTTAAAAAGGACGGAGGGATTCTTCGCGCGGCAACTCTGATTACAAGTTCTGAACATTTTTCTGCGCCCGCAGTGCTTGCGCTGATTGATGCGTTTTTATCCGGCGCAAAAAAGGACGGGCTTGACCGGGCGGAGATTTCCGTTGTTGATTCCCGAAATCTGCGCTCCGAGCGCCTGGTTTTGCGCTTTGACGGCAGAAAACATCGTCAATACACAGTTTTTACGAAAAATGTATAACAAAATTAACTGAAAAATATGCCCGGTGGGGTTTTCAATACACATAATTTGTGTATGATATAACTTGCGTTTATTCAAGGATGCTCAGCGTGCGAACACCTGGGAAACGTACACAAATCCCTGCGGCGTCACGGCGATGCCGATGCCGATCTTCGTCCATGCGGAAGACAGAAGCGTTTGCCTGTGTCCCGTGGAGGATGAGAGGAACGCGGCTTGTGCATGATAAACGGAACGGGAACGGGCGATGTTCTCGCTTGCTGCGCGATAGGAAACGCCGAAGGACGTAAGCATTGTTCTTATGTTTCCGTAGGTCGGCGACGTGTGGGAGAAATAACCGTTTGAAAGCATGTCCTGCGCTTTGATGCGCGCAATTCTCGAAAGCTCGGGATCAAGGGTTAGCGCGCTTTTTCCGTAGCGCGCGCGGTCTTCATTTACAAGGGAAAGCATGATCATTTCTAGATTTGTGCTTTCCGCGCGGACTTGCGGCATAAGGACGCAGGGAATGAGGAAAACGGCAATAAGAACCAGGGATAAAAGTCTTTTTGTTGTTTTCATTGGTTTGGCGCTCCTTTCGTATACCGGGTATGCCGTTATCATACGCTTTCAAGGCAGCGAATATCAACAAAATTGTCAATTATTAGCCAAGGGAAAGATTGCCTTATTGGCTTTTGAATATGGGAGGATTCTTAATGAAACTGATCAAATGTCCCCGCTGTGAACTGAATTACATTTACGAAAACGAGAAGATTTGCTCGGTGTGCAAGCGCGACGTTCGCGGTGAAGCCGAAGTGGATGAGATCCTCGAGCTTTGCTCCGAATGCGGAGAGCATCCCGCAATGCCCGGTCAGGAACTTTGCATGTACTGCCTTAAGGAAATGCAGAGAAGATCTTCCGTTGCCACCGGCGAAGAGGGCACCATCATCAATCCTGAGGATCCGAATCTCAACATCGATCCTAGCGCGATGGACGAAATCAACATCGATATGCCCGGCGGAGACGATGAGGACTTCGACGGCGAAGAGCCTGATTTCGGCGATGACGACCTGGATGACGAAGACGAGGAAGACGAGGAGTAAGCGTGGCAATATACGCGATATCCGATTTACATCTGCCTGCCGGAAGCGACAAGCCCATGGATGTTTTCGGCGAGCATTGGGAAAGACACTTTGAACGCATCTGTGAGGACTGGATAAAGCGCGTCAGGGACGAGGACATCGTGCTTCTTCCCGGCGATCTCAGCTGGGCAATGCAGCTCGAAGATGCCTGTCAGGATCTGGACGCGATCAAAAGACTTCCGGGCAGAAAGATCATCACGAGGGGAAACCACGATTACTGGTGGAATTCCATAGGACGCGTGAGGGATAAGCTTGGAAAAAACATGTTCGCGCTGCAGAACGACGCTGTGGTTCTGGATGAATATGTTTTCGCCGGAACGCGCGGCTGGATACTGCCGACGGAAGAGGTCGGTGAGGACGACAAGCGGATTTTCAGCCGCGAGGTCAAGCGGCTTACCATGTCGCTTGAGCACGCAAGGCGTATTGCGCCCGACAAGGAACTGATCTGCATGCTCCACTATCCACCACTTACAGACAGCATGCGCGACACGCCCGTTACCCGTCAGATCAGTAAATTCGGCTGCAGTCACGTGGTGTACGGCCATCTTCATGGATCAGCGCTGTTCGGCGCGTTCAGAGGCATACACGACGGCGTAACCTATCATCAGGTATCCTGCGACGGACTTGACTTTAAATTGCATATCGTAATTGAATAAGGCGGCAGCCTTTGAAAAAGGAACGTTTCTTTCGGGAAACGTTCTTTTTTTTGTGTGAAAATCTGCTGATTTATAAAAATAACATAAAATTAACGTATAAAATATGGGGTTTATTTGTGTGGAAGAGGCAATAGATGTGGACAAAAAAGCAATGGCCGTGGTATAATAATGGAGCAAAGTGGTGCAAATGGAGATGAAATGGAGGGATCGGACATGATTATGAACTGGTTTACCGGTTCTGCGAAGCATACCCTCGATCCCAAAGGCCGAATTTTCATCCCTGCCAACTACCGCGACGCACTGGGGGAGGACTTTACCATCGGGCTCAACAACGATTTGAGAACCATTGCCTTTTACCCCAAGGAGAGATGGGATGAAAAGTGCAGGCAGCTGTCCGTAATTCCTGAGACGGATATTGTCGGCAGAAACTACATCAGATACATTCTTTCCCATGCGTATGCAAATTCCAACCTGGACAATCAGGGTCGAGTCTTGATTCCGACGGATCTGAGAGACGATTTTCTTGACGGCGCCAAGGAAGCCAAATTCATGGGCGTCGGCGACAATCTCGAACTTTGGCATCCTGCGAAATGCACAGGACTGCAGATTGAAACCGATGAACTTGTCCAGAATACTTTAAAATACTTAAACGACACATATTTTTCCAAAACGCAGGCATAGAAAGGCATTACGCTTTATACAAAATAAAGGAGGCGGTAAGCAATGGAACGTACGCAGAAGCAGATCACCGGCAGAGCGCCAGTGCCATACAGCTGGGACAATGGGAATAACAGCCGTGCGCGTTACCAGACCCGCGACCGCAATGCCTTCCGCGTGGAAACGGTTACGGCTGCGAGGCAGATAGACAGAATTAGAAAACAGAATGAAAAAATGCGTTTGATTCTCCTTGAGGTTGCGACGGTTGCGATTCTGGTTCTGATGCTTTCCATGGTAATCGGCAAGCTCAACCGCATCTCTCACATCAAGCAGGATTACATTGCGACCGGCGAAGTCAATGAGATGCTGATTGCCCAGATCAGCATCAGCGAAACGCGCCTTAACAATCTGTCCAGCGACAACTCTATTATTTTCCTTGCGAAGACGGAGCTGAACATGATCGATCCCGATGAAACAAGCATTCATGTACTCAGCAACGTCAAAAGAGCTACTTCCGATACGACTCATACGGCAGGAGCGGGTGTCAAGCCGTAAATAAAAGATCGGGAGGCGGGATATGGTTCCGACGGGACCTCAGATCAGGCGCCGAATCGTAATCACCATCTTTTCGTTCTTTTGCCTTTTCCTGATAATAGCTGTAAGGCTTTTTGAGATTCAGATTCTTGAAGCCGATACGCTTAAGAAAAAGGCGGAGAATCAGTGGACGATGGAAGCGGTAATACAGCCGATACGGGGAACCATATACGACAGAAACGGAAAGACCCTTGCCAGAAGCGCGACAGCTTATACGCTTTCGGCAAGTCCAAGACAAATAGAAAACAAAATATCGCTTGCGAGCGTTCTTTCGCCGCTGCTTGAGATGGACGAAAATGCCGTTTATGCGCGCATATCGGACACGACCAAGGGCGGCGTTACCGTTAAAAGGCAATTGGATGAAGAAACGGTACAGACGCTCAAGATCATGATGGCGGAAAGCGCGAGGCGAGGTGAAACGCTGTTTCACGGTCTCTATCTTGACAATGACAGTAAACGCTATTATCCAAACGGCGCGTTTGCAGCGCAGCTTATAGGTCTAACGACGATAGACGGCGTTGGACAAAGCGGACTTGAAAGCACGCTTAACAATTATCTGAGCGGAAAAACCGGAAGAATCGTTCAGGAGATCGACGGAAAAGGAAACGCGCTTGGAAATTCTTCAGGCGAATATGTATCCGCCGTTGATGGCTCGGATGTGTTTCTTACAATAGATGAGTCCATACAGGGGTACGCTGAAAAAGCCGCGCGGGAAGCCATGGAAGTCAACGGAGCGCAGGCGGTAAGGATTCTTGTCATGAATCCCAAAACCGGCGAGATCCTGGCTTCTGTTTCAAAACCCGATTACGATCCCAACGATCCGCCGAGAGGCGATGTAAAGCTTCTTACTTCGCTTATGCGAAACACGGTATATTCCGATGCATATGAACCCGGATCGACGTTCAAAATGATAACGATGGCTTCATGCCTTGAAGAAAACCTTACGCATCTTAACGAG
>JAEDIV010000049.1 GCA_016296675.1 Clostridia bacterium | reverse complement strand
AAAGCCGGCATCCTCTTTTACCCTGATCACAAATCCCTCAAGCGTCCTTGGGCCAAACGGGACAAGCACCATGTCACCAGGCGATACATTCATCCCCTCCGGCACAGCGTATGTGAACGTTTTGTCCACATCCTGCGCTGAGAGAAACACAATCACTTCCGCGTATTGCACGTAAAAATCCTTTCCACATGATCAAGAATCTTGTTCGCAACGTCCTTTTTGGACATCTTGGGATATTCCGTCATGCCTTCTTCTGACAACACGCTGACCACATTGGTATCCACGCCAAAGCCTGCGCCGGGTTTGCTCACATCGTTTGCGACAATCAGATCCGCGTTCTTTCTTTCGCGCTTGCCTTTGGCGTTTTCTATAGCGTTTTCGGTTTCGGCAGCAAATGCCACCAAAATCTGTCCCTCTCTTTTCACGCTGCCCAGATACTTTGCAATATCCGGCGTTGAGACGAGCGTGAGCGTCATGCTGTCGCCGGTTTTCTTGATTTTCTGATCCTTTACGGTTTCAGGCGTAAAATCAGCGGGCGCTGCAGCCTGAATGACAACATCCGCGCGCTTGGCAATCTCGGTTACGGCGTTAAACATATCCTGTGTGCTTTCAACCTGCGTAACGCATACGCCCGACGGCGCCTGTATGGTTACCGGGCCCGTTACCAATTCCACATGCGCGCCTCTTTCCCTTGCCGCCTCCGCAATGGCATAGCCCATCTTTCCGGTGGAGCGGTTGGTCAGAAAACGCACGGGGTCAAGCTTTTCGCGCGTAGGGCCGGCAGTAACAAGCACTGTCTTTCCCTCAAAATCGCGTTTGGCAAGAAGAATATCTTTCGCCTTTTCAAAAATAATCTCAGGCTCCGACATTCGGCCTACGTCTGTGATTCCGCATGCCAGTTCTCCCGATGCCGGGCCGACGAAGTATACGCCTCTGTTTTTCAGCGTCTGGATATTCGCCTGCGTCGCCGGATTTCTCCACATACCGCTGTTCATTGCAGGCGCCACAAGAACGGGCGTAGTCATCGCCATGACTGAGGTGGAAAGAAGGTCGTCTGCGATGCCGGATGCCATCTTGCCGATGACATTTGCCGTCGCAGGCGCAATGACAGTCAGGTCCGCAAAATTCTGAAGCGAAATGTGACCGATCTCCCACGCCTTGTGAAACTGATCGGTATACACCTGATATCCAGAAAGCGTTTCAAAGGTCAAAGGCTGGACAAATTCCTTCGCATTTTCCGTCATCACAACGCGGACAGACGCGTTTGCCTTCTTGAAAAGGCGCACAAGTTCGCACGCTTTATACGCAGCAATGCCGCCGGTTACGCCGACAACAACTCTCTTTCCCGTGAGCATAGTGCCTCCTAAACTGTCATTCAGAATAGCGCAAAGCCGAAGCAGGCCATTTTTCAGCTCGCTTCGGCGTTATTTACCGTTTTAAGGGCGTTTTTATTCATCCACTTCTTCCGTGCGGGAATAAGTAATGAGTCCGCGATGAATTTCTTCGATCGCAATGGACAGGGGTTTGATTTCCTTGGTTTCAAACAGGGGCTGCTCGCCGTCGATCAGCTGACGGGCGCGCTTGGCGGCCTCAACGGCCAGGGTGTAACGGCAATCAACGCGCTTTAAGAGTTCGCCAATGGGGGGATCGATCATCATGGGGAAGTTCCTCCTTATATCCGAATGGATGAATTTATTCTACATTCTGAAGCTGTTCGCGCAGCTTTTCAATAGCGCTTTTGCAGGCGATCACGGACTGCGTGATGGGAATATCCTGCGACTTTGAAGAGATGGTATTGACCTCTCTGTTCATCTCCTGAACGATGAAATCAAGACTTCTTCCAACGGGCTCAGACAAAGCGCACTTTTCTCTTGCCTGACGGATATGGCTTTTGAGTCTGACCGTTTCTTCCGCAATCGCCGCGCGGTCCGCCATAATGGCGACTTCCTGGGCAAGGCGGTTTTCGTCCAGCTGACCGTTTAAAAGCTCTTCAACGCGCGCCCTGAGCTTTGCCTGATATTCCAAAACCGTCTCGGGATAACGCTTTTCAATGAACTCGTTTTCCTTCTCGATTTCAGAGATTTTCAAAAGCATGTCCGCTTTCATGGCTTCGCCTTCTTTGAGGCGCATGGCGTTCAGATTGTCAAGCGCGTCATTCATGGTTGAAACCATGAGCTCCTTAAGCGCCTCTTCGTCCTCCGCGTTTTCGGTAACGCGAAGCGCGTCGGGAAGGCGGGAAATCACGGAAAGCGAGCGATCGTCCCTGAGGCCCGTTTCCTTCTCAATTTCGTCAAGCGCCGTCATATACGCCTTTACAAGGCCCATATCGGCAGTAACGACCTTGGAATCTTCACGAAGGTTGACGTAGGTAACAAATACGTCTACGTGGCCTCTGGAGAGTTTATTTGCAATCGTCTTTCTGGCGGTATCTTCCAAAAACGCGAACGAGCGCGGCATGCGGAAGTTCAGATCCAGAAAGCGGTGATTGACGCTTTTCAGTTCGATTGTCAATGTGCGGCCGTCCGCCTGATTGGTCGCTCGGCCATAACCAGTCATGGAATACATGAAGTGCTTAACGCCTCTCAATCAATCTTAATCCGATTTATTATATCACACTTTGAAAGCATTTGTGTTATCGAAGAATGAAATTCTCAATGGAAATCACGCCTCATCAAGCATTGAAAGAAATTCCTCTTCCCCGATCACGCGAACGCCCAGATCCATCGCCTTTTGAAGCTTGCTGCCGGCGCTTTCGCCCGCAACGACAAGGCTTGTTTTCTTGGATACGGAGGACGCCGCCTTGCCGCCGGCATCGCGGATCTTTTCTTCCGCTTCGCTTCTTGAAAGGCTCGATAGCGTACCGGTCACAACTACCGTCATGCCGCCAAACGCGCCGCCGGATGCCTTTTTCTCCCAGACGGGCGAAACGCCAAGATCCAGAAGGCGCATGCATTCGCTTTTCGTATCTTCATTTTCAAAATATTCTACGATGCTTTTGGCGACAATTACGCCGATTTCATCGATCGCCAAAAGATCTTCCTCGGTGCATTTCATAAATGCATCAAGCTCCAAATACCGTTCGGCCAGATCGCGCGCGGTTTTTCTTCCTACATTGGGAATGCCGAGCGCAAAGATGAAGGAATCCAGCTTCACGGACTTGCTTTTTTCAATCGCATCCAGAAGATTCTGCGCCTTCTTTTCTCCGAACCTGTCCAGCGCGCAAAGCTTTTCGAAGGTAAGCTTATACAAATCCGAGGGCTCGGAAATACCGATCTCATCAATTAGCTGACGCGCCGTCTTTTCGGAAAAAGCTTCGATGTCCATCGCCTCGCGGCCGGAAAAATGCTTAAGCCGCATGACGATCTGCTCCGTGCAGCCGAGCCGGTTCGGGCAAAAAATGTGCGCGCCTCTTTCCTCAAGCATTGCGCCGCAGCCGGGGCAGACGACGGGCTTTTGAACGTCCCTTTCCCCTTCCACATATTCGTCCACGCGGCCCATGATCTCGGGAATGACTTCGTTTGAGCGTCTGAGCCACACGCGCGCGCCGATTCTGACGCGCTTTCTGAGGATATCGCCGTAATTGTTGAGCGTCGCTTTTCTGACGGTTGCGCCGGCGATCTCAACGGGCGTTACGTGCGCAAGCGGCGTAAGCTTTCCGCTTCTGCCGATTTCCCACGTCACGTCTTCAAGAAGGGATGTAACCTCCTCGGCTTCAAACTTGAAGGCGACGGCCCAGCGCGGAAATTTCTCCGTGCTTCCAAACGCCTCGCGCGTTTGAAAATCGCGCACCTTTACGACTGCGCCGTCAATCATGTAGTCGAGTTCTCCGCGCTTTTCCTCAATCTCGCGGATTCTTTCAATGACTTCCTTTTCGCTGTCGGCGAACAGTTCGCAGTCCGAAACCGGGAAATGATTTTCCTTCAGGAAATCAAGCATTTCCTCCTGCGACGAAAAGGTTTTGCCCTCGATATAGTTTACATTATAAAAGCAAGCATCCAGATTCCTCGATTTTGTCACCTGCGGATCGAGGTTGCGCAGCGCGCCTGCCGCGCCGTTTCTGGCGTTTTTTAAAGGCTCTTTTGCGGTCTTGTTGTATTTTTCAAGCGTGCTTAAACGCATATAGCATTCGCCGTGCACTTCGATTGTGCCCATAAAGGGAATGGACAAAGGAATCGAATTGATGGTCAGCGCCTGCGGAAGAATTGCTTCGCCCGTCACGCCGTTTCCGCGCGTGGCAGCCTGAACAAGCTTGCCTTCTTTATAGGTCAGACACAGCGTAAGACCGTCAAATTTATGCTCGATGACATATTGAAGACGCGGAAGTTTGTTTCCGCCGTCGATCGCCTCTTTACGCAGCTTTTCGCATCTTTTGATCCACTCGCGCACCGCATCCTCGCTCTGCGCCTTATCCATGCTGTAAAGGCGGTTCAAGTGCGTATGCGGCGCAAATTCCTTCAAAGGCTCGCCGCCTACGCGCCGGGTGGGCGAATCGGGATAGATTTCACTCGTCTCTTTTTCGAGCAAAACCAGTTCATCATAGAGCCTGTCGTATTCCTTGTCCGAAACCGTGGGTGCATCAAGAACGTAATACTCATAGCCGTATCTGTTTAAAAGATCGACAAGCTCCCGCATCCTGTTCATCCTGATAACCTCTTTATTCTATCCGATTTTGATAATGGGCGCGGTGTCCGCAGGGAAGGTGCGAACGCCCTTTTCGCCCCCGAAATCCACATCCACGCGAACGCCCTGATCCGTCTGGCGCACCTGTTTCACAGTGCCGGTGCCAAGCGTTCTGTGGGCAACCTTGTCGCCCTCTTTGAACAGATTGGTTCCGCGCGAGGAAGCCGCCTTGGACGCGACAAAGTTTGTATTTCCAAAGCCCTTCTGAAGCCCTGGAATGCCGTTTAAACCGGGTTTTCCGCTTACCGAAGGCAATGACGGCTTTGGATAATTGCCGCCTGCTATCGGCCTTTGCATGGGCCGTGCAAGGCGCGCAGCGCCTGAACGCATGCGGTTGTCCTCCAAAACCCTACCCGGGATTTCGCTGACAAAGCGGGACATTTCGTTCGACTGCCTGGCATTGTACAGCATGCGGTTTCCGGCATGACTCAAAAACAGATGCTTTTTAGCGCGCGTGATGCCCACATACATGAGCCTGCGCTCTTCCTCCAGCTGATCTTCGTCAAACATCGCCCGCGAAATCGGGAAAATATTCTCTTCAAGGCCGGTTAAGAACACCGCCGGGAATTCAAGGCCCTTGGCGGAGTGCAGCGTCATAAGCGTAACAACGCTGGTTTTTTCTTCAAGGCTGTCCGTATCTGTAACGAGCGCTACATTTTCAAGGAAGCCCAGAATCCCCTCTTCGGGATTGAGCTTATCGTATTCAACGACAGCCGCGACAAGTTCCTTGATATTCTCAACGCGGGCGGCATCCATCTCGTCTTTGCTGTTTTCATACTGTTTAAGAATGCCCGTTTTTTCGAGCACCTTTTCTACCAGATCCGCACACGAAAGATCCAGCATTTCCCCCGTCAGATCCACAATCAGATCGCCGAAAGCGCGAACGGCATTGAGCGCGCGGGCGGAAAGCGAGATTTTGTCTGCGTCCAGAACTGCGTTGACCATTGAGCAGTCGTTTTCACGCGCATAAGCGCCAAGCGCATCCACGGTGCTGTCGCCGATGCCGCGTCTGGGCTCATTGATCACACGCCTTAACGATACGTCGTCATCCGGATTGATCAGAAGTCTCAAATACGCAATAACGTCTTTGACTTCCTTGCGGTCATAGAACTTGAGTCCGCCGTATACGCCGTAGCGGATGCCGCGTCTGACCAGCGCTTCTTCAAGAACGCGCGACTGGGCGTTGGTTCTGTATAAAACGGCGATATCTCCCGCAGGAAGCCCTTTTCTCATGAGGCTCTGTATGCCGTCGCACACCCATGCTGCCTCGTCCCTTTCATCCAGGGCATGATACAGCCTGATTTTGTCGCCGCCGTCCATTTCCGTCCACAAGGCCTTTTCCTTGCGCCCGGAGTTGTGGGCAATCACCTGATTGGCTGCATCCAGAATATTGGCGGTAGAACGGTAGTTCTGCTCCAGCTTGATTACCGGGCATCCGCCGTAGTCTTTTTCAAATTCCAGTATATTTCTAAGATCCGCGCCGCGCCAACCGTAAATCGACTGATCGTCATCGCCGACCACGCATACATTTTTCTTGTCTCCCGCCAGGAGCTTTATCAGCATGTACTGCGCAAGGTTGGTATCCTGATATTCGTCCACCAAAATGTAGGAAAACTTGCGTCTGTAGCTTTCAAGCACCGGCGGATGCTCCGACAACAGAATCAGCGTTTTCAAGATAAGATCGTCAAAGTCCAGCGCGTTATTGCTCTTGAGCTGATTTTCATATTCCTGATACGCGCGGTAATAGGGCTTTGAACGCATATCGGCATTCTCTTTATACCATTCCTCCGGCGAAAGCATCTTGTTCTTGGCGTCTGAAATAACGCTTTTGACGCTTCGGGGCGGATAATTCTTGTCGTTAATGTCCAGCTGCTTCAAAATGCGCTTGATGAGCGTCATCTGGTCGTCATCATCATAGATAACGAATTCCCGCTTGTAGCCGAGTTTTTCGATATCGCGCCTGAGAATCCGCGCGCAGCAGGCGTGGAACGTGAGCACCCATGCGTCATCCGCCTTTTCGCCGGACAGCATCGTCACTCGGTCGCGCATCTCCCGCGCCGCCTTGTTGGTAAATGTGATCGCAAGAATCGCCCACGGCGGAACGCCCTTTTCGATCAGATGCGCAATTCTGTAAGTAAGCACACGCGTTTTTCCCGAGCCTGCGCCTGCAAGCACCAGAAGCGGACCTTCTGTGGTCAGAACGGCTTCCTTTTGCTCGGGGTTTAATAGAGTAAGATCGATCATTTATCAGTATCCTCGCCAGTCAGCTTTTGAAGAATCATTTTATATCCGTCCGCGCCGTAAACAAGCGCGCGGTTGACACGGCCGATGGTTGCCGATGAAGCGCCTGTCTGCTGGGTAATTTCGGTATAGGTCACCTTATCCTGAAGGAGTTTTGCGACATGAATGCGTTGGGAAAGATCGTTCACCTCACGGATCGTGAGAAGATCTTCAAGGAGTCTATAGCATTCTTCGCGACTTTCAAGCTTCAAAATCGCATCCACCAGCATGTCGGTTTCTTCATTCATAAGCCTAGATGTATACATACGAAAAAGTCCTTTCTCGCGTTATGGCGCTAAACAGCCATCATTAGTATACCACGTTAAATCAAACGTTTCAAGCGTAAAAAGGTCTGTCTCATTAAGAATAAAACCTCAAAAAGCAACACAGCGGGACGGGAAACCCGTCCCCTACAGGAAGAAAACAGCTTCTTCGTTATGTAGGGGACGGGTTTCCCGTCCCGTAATCTTTGATCATTTCATGGAGATACACGATTAACGGAGTTTGAATGTATTTTGAGACAGCGCCTTCATTTTCTTATCCGATTTTCCTGAATGTGTAAACCGCACTCTGATAATCGCCCCAGGCGCCGGAAAACACAATGCCTGCATGCATAAGCGCGCTGCCTGTATAGACGTTTCCGGTTTCCGCATGCCTGTAATTTGCCTTTTCGTCAAGATCTTTTAAGAAGAATTTCTTGGGATAGGGATTGGGCATCGTCATTTTCCTGTATGCGCAGGCAATGACATCCTCCCCATCGTCCGATACAAACTGCCAGGCGGCGTAGTTGCCTTCAAACGGACTTTCAAGGCGGGTAAACGTACCTTTCTGAAGCGTAGCCCTTACACGCTTTACAAGTTCAACCGTGCTTCTTACGCTCTCGATTTCTTCGTCTGTAAGCGTATTTAAGTCAAGCTCAAAGCCGAAATTTCCGCCCAATGCAACATCTGCGCGCATTTTAACGGAGGTGCTTCTGCCTGTCTGGTGGTTCGGGCTTGCGCTCACATGCGCGCCCATGGCGCTTGCAGGATAGACAAAGCTTGTGCCGTACTGGATCTTTAAGCGTTCCACGGGATCGGTGTCGTCGCTCGTCCAGATCTGAGGCATGTAATACAGCATGCCCATATCGAACCGTCCGCCGCCGCCAGAGCAGCCTTCAAACAGCACCTTCGGGAATATATTGGTCAGCGTTTCCATCACGCGGTACACGCCCAGCATATATCTGTGCTGCGTTTCCGTCTGACGGCATGCCTCGCGGCCGTAGGAATAGTATTCGGTCATATTTCTGTTCATGTCCCATTTGACATAGGCAATGTTTGCGGATTTGAGTACGCTTGAAACCGCCTCGATTATATAATCCTGAACTTCTATTCTCGAAAGATCCAGAATCAGCTGTTGTCTGGCTTCAGTTCTCGATCTGCCCTCGGCATGCAGGCACCAGTCGGGATGGGCTCTGTACAGGTCGCTGTCGGGCGAAACCATTTCCGGCTCAAACCATAGGCCGAAGGCCATGCCCATTCTGTTTACCCTATCGCAAACACCCTTGATGCCGCCGGGGAGCTTTTCCTTGTTGACCACCCAGTCGCCCAAAGAACAGTTGTCCGTGTTGCGTTTTCCAAACCAGCCGTCATCCAGAACGAAAAGCTCAATGCCAAGGGACGCAGCCTTTGAAGCGATTTTCTCAATTTTTTCTTCGTTGAAGTCAAAATACGTGGCTTCCCAGTTGTTGATCAGAATCGGACGCGGCTGATCGCGCCAGTAGCCGCGCACGATGCGCGTACGGATGGTCTTGTGGAAGCGCTGTGACATGCCGTTAAAGCCGTCGGGCGAATATACAAGCACGGCTTCCGGGGTCTGGAAGCTTTCGCCGGGCAGAAGATTCCAGCGGCAAACCTCGGGATTTAAGCCAATGGACATACGGGCGGTTGAGAAATTGTTTACATCCGCCGACGCCAAGAACGATCCCGAATACACCAGCGACATCGCCCACACCTGGCCGTTGTGTTCCGTCGCCGTCTTTTCGCAAAGGGCGATAAAGGGGTTCTGTTCATGGGAGGACGAACCTCTCTGGCTTTCCACGCGGAAGGAAGCATGCGCAAGGGGTGTGCGGTTTACATATCTCTCCCGCGCCCAGCCGCCGCTTAAATTGATCACATCATAATCAGATCCGTACATCGGCATGCTGGCAGACATCATGTGGGTCAGTACGAGCTTTTCACAGCCCGCATTTCCAATATTCACGCTTCTCGTAATTACATCGAGCGTTTCCATCAGCGTATAGGAAACCTGAACGCAAAGGCCGGTGAGCGGATCTTTCAGGGTGATTACTGCCGTCGTCGCCTCGTCGGCCGACTCCGTGTAGACCATGGGAAGACCGTTAAGCGCCTTTTTCCCCCTGAAAATTTCATGCGATTCATACTTGAGCCTTACAACATCATCCCCGCGTTCATTGATTGCGCAGACAGAGGGCGTCTGATAATATCCTGCGCCGCGCACGGGCTCATCATAGGGAAAGCGTGTGTGCTTGGGGTCAAAGCTCGCGCCGTCGTAAACCGCATCCAGAAGATAGGAAACATTGCCGTCCTCCAGCCTTGCGCCCCAGTAGAGGTTCAAAAGGCCGTATTCCGGATGACACATTAGGCATAAAGACACCGTTTTTCCCTGAAGATGAATAATTTTATTCTCATTGTCAAAAAGAACCGGCATACTTATCCTCCTCTAAAAACAAGGCGGACGCCTATGAAAGGAATCCGCCTTGAAACCGGTGTTTTACGCGCGGATGACTGCGCCGCAGGTCTTTTCCGCAGATTTTAAGATTTTGTCCATTGCGCCGGTGATCTCGCTTTCAGTAAGCGTATGATCGGGCGAACGGAAGGAGATGGAGAACGCAAGGGACTTTTTGTTTTCGCCCAGGCGCTCACCTCTGTAAACGTCAAACAGCTTGACGCCCTCGCACAGGCGGCCGGCGGCCTTTTCAATGGCCATCATAACCGTGCCCGCAGGAACGGATTCGTCCATCACCAGCGCGATGTCGCGGCTGACGGCGGGGAACTTGGGCAGCGGCTTGACCGCGGGAATCGCAACTGCGCAATTTCTAAGGGCATTGATATCGATTTCAGCTACATATACGCGGCCGGAAATATTGAAGTTTTCCGCTACATCAGGATGGATTTCGCCCATCTGGCCGAGCTTTACACTGCCCCCGCGAAGGGTGAGCTCCGCTTTGCGGCC
Source organism: Clostridia bacterium (assembly GCA_016296675.1). Taxonomy (GTDB): domain Bacteria; phylum Bacillota; class Clostridia; order Christensenellales; family Aristaeellaceae; genus SFHK01. Next base: position 5,514 of record JAEDIV010000049.1, on the reverse strand, counting down.
GGGATGATAGTAGTTGTCTCCGCCGGCGGTCACAAAGGGCTTAAGGCCGTAAACCGCCGTCAGGCACATGACAACTTCCTTGAGTTTAAAGAAGTCCGCACCTTCGCCGTACATGCCGACTACGAGCGTCGGAACATGCTCGGGCAGGTCGCCTTCGTTCTTTGCAGGCATGAAGGCAGGAGAGAGCTCCATGATCTTGGCTTCGGGATTTCCGCGACTGATATTCAGAGACAGCGCGTTGAGCATGGAGGGAACAAGGCTGGTTCTCATAACCGAGGTATCCTCGCCCAGGGGGTTACGGATGACGACGGGATTCAGACGCTGATCGCCTTCAGCAAGGTCCAGCTTTTCCAGCCACTTGGGCGAAATGAAGGAGAAGGTCTGCGCCTCGTAGAAGCCCATGCCGACAAGCGTCTTTTTGATGCCCGCGCCAAAGGACTGCGCTTCGTTGCGTTTGCCCGCCATGGTCTCGCCGCTCATGAGCGTGGAGGGAATGGCGTCATAGCCGTAAAGGCGCAGGATTTCTTCGGACAGATCTGCTTCGCCTTCGATGTCCACGCGGTAGGCGGGAACGGTGCAGGTGAGCGTATCGCCGGAAAGCTCGGTGTCGATATTCAGGCTCAGAAGGATGTCTTCCATCTTCTCGTTGTCAACGTTCACGCCGATGCGCTTTCTGATTCTGTCGCAGCTGGCGGTGATGACGCGCTGAGGCTTGGGGTTCGGATAATTGTCGAACGCACCGGGCACGATTTCGCCGCACTCGAGCTGCTCAACCAGCATACACGCGCGGTCGAGGGCCTGCATAGCGGTTTCGGGGCAAACGCCCTTTTCGAAACGGCCGGAGGATTCGGTGCGGATGCCGAGCTTGCGCGCGGTCACGCGGTTGTTGCCGCGCTCAAAGGCCGCGCACTCGAAAAGAACGCTTGCGGTATCGTCTACAATTTCGCTCTCCTCGCCGCCCATGATGCCTGCAAGGCCGGTGGCCTTTTCTTTGTCTGCGATGACCAGCATGTCGCTGGAAAGGATATGGGTTTTGCCGTCAAGTGTGGTCAGTTCTTCGCCTTCGTGGGCGCGGCGGACGACGATGGTCTGCTCGCGAACCTTGCTCAGGTCGAAAGCGTGCATGGGATGTCCGGTTTCGAGCATGACGAAGTTCGTGATGTCGACGATGTTGTTAATGGAACGAACGCCTGCGCCGTGAAGGTATTCTCTCATCCACTTGGGCGACGGGCCGATTTTTACGTTGGTAATGATTCTTGCGCAATAGCGGGGGCAGTTTTCCTCGTCCTCGACTTTAACGGTGGCATAGTCGGAGAAGGTGCCCTTGCCGTTTTCCTTGAAGGTAATTTCGGGCATGACGAAGTGTTCGCCAAGAACGGTCGCGCTTTCACGGGCTACGCCCCAAACGCTTAAGCAATCCGGGCGGTTGGCAAGGATTTCATACTCAATGACGTCGTCGCCCAGGCCCAGGAATTCGCGAACGTCGGTACCGACGGCAACGTCTTCCTTGACAAGCACGATGCCCTCGTTTCCGCAGTGGGGATACAGGCCCTCGGGAATGTCCAGCTCAGGACCGGAGCAGAGCATTCCGAAGCTTTCAACGCCGCGGATCTTGCCGTGCTTGATGGTTACGCCGCCGGGAAGGGATGCGCCTTCCAGCGCGCAGAAAACGCGTGCGCCGGCGTGTACATTGGGCGCGCCGCATACGATCTGAAGATCATTTTCGCCGCCGACATCCACGGTGCAGACGTGCAGATGGTCGCTGTCCGGATGCATCTCGCAGGTCTTTACAAGGCCGATGACGACATTGTTGAACTTTGAGGTATTCTCCCAACCTTCAACCGCCGTTCCGGTCATGATCATTTTTTTGGCATATTCCTCTGCCGGCATATTGATTTTGGTGTATTCGTTCAGCCATCTCATTGGCGCTTTCATAATTATCGTGCCTCCTTAACCGCGGAAATGCTTTAAGAAACGGATGTCGTTTTCATAAAGATAGCGCATATCCGGAACATTGTACTTGAGGTTGCAAAGGCGCTCAACGCCCATGCCGAAGGCAAAGCCGGAATATTTCTTGGAATCGATTCCGCACATTTCAAGAACCTTGGGATTGACCATACCGCTGCCCAGAACCTCGATCCAGCCGGTGTCCTTGCAGATACGGCAGCCCTTGCCGCGGCAGGCGGCGCAGGTTAAGTCAACCTCTGCAGAGGGCTCGGTGAACGGGAAGAAGGACGGGCGGAAGCGCGTGGTTACGCCCTCGCCGTACAGGCGGCGGGCAAAAGTGTCCAGCGTACCTTTAAGGTCACCCATGGAGATATTTTCGTCAATGACAAGGCCTTCCAGCTGGTGGAAAACCGGGGAATGCGTTGCGTCCGCTTCGTCGGCTCTGTATACGCGGCCGAAGGAAACGATGCGGATAGGCGGCTTGCGGGTGGTCATGATGCGCGCCTGAACCGGAGAAGTATGGGTTCTGAGAACGATATTGTCGTCCACATAGAACGTATCCTGCGCGTCTCTTGCCGGATGGTTCTTCGGGATATTCATAAGCTCAAAGTTGTAGTGATCGTATTCAACTTCCGGGCCTTCGACGGCTTCAAATCCCATGCCGGTGAAGATGTCCAGAAGCTCTTCCAGAACCATGGTCATCGGATGAAGGGAGCCGGCGCTTCTTTCATTCACAGGAAGGGTTACGTCGATGGCTTCCTTCTCAAGGCGCTTTTCCTTTTCCTTTTTGATAATCGCTTTCTGCGCTTCTACGATGGCATTTTCAATGGTGGCTCTCGCCTCGTTGACCCACTGTCCGACCTTCGGGCGCATTTCGGGATCAACCTGACCCATGCCGCGCAAAATAGAGGTCAGTTCGCCTTTTTTGCCCAGCACACGCACGCGCAGCTGCTCAAGCGCCTGAGAATCGGAAATGCCCTTAAGCTCATTCAGCGTGCTATTGGTAATTTCTAAAACTTTTGCCTGCATTTGATTTCTCTTCCTTTCCATTCTGGAAAAATACAAACGCCCCTGCGATAAAGCAGGGGCGAAGCATTGCTCGCGGTACCACCCGGTTCACCGGACGCATATGTTTCCATCCGGCCTCACATTTTTGTAACGGAAAATGACTCCGTCCGCGCCTACTGTTTTTTTCAGCGCGAAAGCTCCAGGGCGAACTTCATCGGGAATTCTCTGGCGCGCTTTCAGCCCAAGGCGCAGCCTCTCTTTGAAAGAAAGTTTATCCGATTACTCTTCCCCATCACAGCTTTATTAGCATATCACGAAAACGGGAAAAACGCAAACAAGTATTCGTTAACTTATTTATTCGTCCTCGTCGTTCTCGGCAATCTCCAGATAGCGGTTGAACACCTTTTCAAGCTCGTCATCGTCTTCGATGGAAGCGTAGACGTCGTTGCCCTCGGCGTCCTGCTCGATGGAAAGAACGATGGCCTCGTCCTCGCCGAATTCCTCGCTGGGCTCAACGGCAGCCAGAACCACGTAGGTCTTGCCGTCCAGTTCGAGGGTCATAAGATGCTGAAAATCAACTTCGTTTCCGTCTTCGTCGACGAGCTGAACGATGTTGTCCTGTTCCATATTGTAGCCTTCCATAAGTCTGAATACCTCTCTTTCGCCGAAATCATCGGCGTTTTGTTCTTTTCTATCCCAGCCGCCTGCGTCCATGAAGGACTGCAGAATGTAGGTCGCGGCAAGTTTATCGATGACTTTTTTCCGATCCTCGCGCCGGATCCCTGCGCCGATCAAAACGCGTTCCGCGCTGACAGAAGTGAGACGCTCATCCTGAAAACGGATTTCATAGCCCATTTGAGAAAGTCTTTCGGCAAATGCCTTTGACTTCTGCGCCTGCGCTCCCTCTTCTCCGCTTAAGCGCTTGGGATCTCCGATCAGGATTCTGTTTGTGTCGTAATACTTGCAAAGCTCCTGAACGCGCTCAAGGTCGCGCTCCATGCCTTTTGTGAAAATGGTTTCCACGCCCTGCGCGGTGATGCCCAGCAGATCGCTTACTGCAACGCCGATGCGTTTATCGCCCACATCCAGCGCCAATACACGCTTAACCACATTTTCCTCCGTTAAAAAACCCGGCATAACCATGCCGGGCGAACTTCCGCATGAAACGCCTTATATCAGCCTTTTTCGTGCTGTTCCACGTAAAAGCGCACAAACTCCTCCAGGATCTCGTCGCGTTCAACGCGCTTGATCAGGGAGCGGGCGTTATTGAAGCTTGTAATGTAAGTGGGATCGCCGGAGATGATGTACCCGACCAACTGCATAATGGGATCATGTCCCTTTGCTTTGAGCGCCTGATAGACATACTGAATTATCTCCTCCGCGGACTCAGGAGTCTGACCCTGCACAGGAAACAGCTTGGTTGCGCTAATCTTATCGTTCATGGTACACCGCCTTCCCGGACAATATTACACAATCCAATTATAGCACATAACGCGCAATAAGTCTATACAAAATTGAAACTTTTATACTTCCGTGCACTTTATTCATGATTTTATACGCATTATATGATCATGCGGACCGGGAAATCCTTTCCCCGCTGATTTTGTGATGTTTCAAACGCAAATATATGCATTCGATTCCATAGGCGCCGCGTTTCCTCTCCCGCATCCAATAGAAATAAGCAGCGCTTTCGATCAACGATCGAAAGCGCTGCTTATTGGTTTCTTCGTCTCTCCTTATGAAAAAGCCGAGGAAATTCAAATTGAAATCATCCTTTGGATTCCATGCAATGTAACCACATTCTTGTCATAACCAAATGCGCCGTTTATGGAAAACATCAGAAGTTCTCTTTAGGCATCTTACGCATTGTAAAACACTTTGTACCAAATAACCGTAAAAACAATTCCAATGAAAAGGAAAACAAGCCCCGTCACAAGCGAATAGCGATTGCTGCTCTTTTTGGCGTTTTTGAGTTTGCGCGCACGGTAGTCTGCATAGAGTTCGTGTCTCGCTCTGCCCATAGGGATAAAAGCAAGCACCACATTTCGCAGGACAAATCCTACTCCGATGAATGCGCCCTCCTGGCTTACAAACATAAGTCCGGCAAAAAGCGTCATCAGGATTCCCGAAACAAAGAATGCGTCGGATAGAATCTGGATATTCACCGCAAGGCTGTGCGCAAAGAAACCCTTTGACCAAATTACGAGGAAAGCGATCAGCACCTCAATCAAAGCGCAAATGCCGTAGTTCCTAAGTGTTGCTTTCGTTTGCTCTTTCACTGTTTAAACCGTCCGTACTGTTACTTGATCTGCTGCCTATACTTTTTCTCTTCTTCATCGTTGCACTGCACGAAATGGCCCGGCGCAATCTCGCGGAACGTGGGCTTATCTACGGAATAATCGTGCTCCACAATGGGATTGTAGATAATTCTCGTGCGCTGCTTCTCATACACGGGGTCGGGCAGCGGAATCGCAGAGAGAAGGGATTTCGTATAAGGATGGAGGGGATTTTTGAAAAGCTCGTCGGAATCAGCCAGCTCAACCATCTTGCCAAAGTACA
>JAEDIV010000203.1 GCA_016296675.1 Clostridia bacterium | reverse complement strand
AAAACGCGCGATTTCGCCGTGCATGCCGCCGAAATCGATTGAAAATGGAGAGGGAATGCGTTCCCTCTCCAAACCTCTCTCTGGAGTTTGTTGATGATCTGAGGGCTTATGCAGCCAATGCTGCATAAGCCCTGTTTTTTGCTCAAATTTATAAAATCTTCTTAACGGATGACAAAGGCATGTTCCTGACCAGCTCAATTCCCGGAATGTCAATGTCCGTTTTTTCGGGATTTTCCAATCTGACATTCTCTTTTTGGATGATCGCGCTTGCGATGCCTGCAAGATACGCGCTTTTACCGCTTGCAAGGCATGTGCGCTCGGGATGCGCCTTCAAAAGCGCCATGAGCGAGGACACGCGCCGCGTATCGAACCCGTAATTATAGGCGTGCATATGCCGGATTTCCGGAATTTCGTACTTCGGAGGCTGGGGCGCCAGATGAATCACCGGCCCGCTTTCAGGATCTTCAAGCATATAGGGAATGTCCAGATTCTCAGAAGGCATATCCGGAAACACCCGCCGGAGAATGCGCATGCAGTCCGTTTCGCTCAGTTTTGCAAGATTTTCCCGCATGATTCCTTTGACCACATCAAAAAGCATCTCTTCCCCTTCGACAAACCCTTCCGCCGGTACATATGGCCGGATGTCGCCGATTAAAAGCGCCTGAGGTTCAATTTCGATTTCAAATTCGTCTTTGGACGGGTTTTCGATACCGAACGCACGGCAGAAAAAATCATAGGCGCGTTCCCTTGCGGGTTTATTGTAGCAGTGCGGCGCGGACTGATAGAAGGTTTCAAGGTTATCACCCGCGCCGTACAGATCATACACCTTCTGAACCGCCGGGAATTCCACTTCCCGGGAGTGACTCGTCCAGTCGCCGTCGCTTGCCGCAAGGAAAAGCGGGCGGGGAGCAATGCACATGGCATAGTCCACGGAGCAGAAGCGGTTTCTCAGAAACGGCGCGTTTTCACAAACGCATCCACCCTGCATATAGGCGGAAACCATATTTACCGGCGCGGCGGCTTTGATCCTTTCATCGATCGCCGCCAAAAACCACGTCTGCGTGCCTCCGCCAGAGCATCCGGTGCAGCCGATGCGCTCTTTGTCCACGTAGGGAAGGGACGAAACAAAATCCAGCGCCTTTACGCTGTTATTGAGCTGCAGGGAAAACCGCCCGAAGTTCCAGTTGTCGTACTCCGCGTTCGCATAATGGTGTTCCACCTGATTGGAATCATTATAGCCCACCATGTCATAAATAAACGCCACCATGCCGCGCATGGCAAAGTTGGCGCAGCGCGTCGGGAGCATGCCCAGGGGATCCATGTCCACGCGCCCCTTTTCCCAGTGGCCGTGCGGATTCAAAACAGCAGGATATTTTTTTGAGGTATCCTTGGGTCTATAGAGGTTTCCGGAAAGATAGAAGCCGGGCAGCGTCTGAAGAATCACCTTTTCCACCACGAAATCCTGAAACTCCGTCTTCCCGAAAATGACGGGGGACAGGGGCGCGTCGTGGGCAAGAAGATCGATGGAGGAAGAAAAGCGGATGGACTTTAAAAGCTCCTCCTTCATGTTTTCCCATTCATCCAGATTTGCTGGTGAAAGAGGTTTTTTTGCCTCGTTGAGTGAATGAAACTGCATTCCTCCGCCTCCTTGTTCGTCAGACTGGTGTCAGTTCTTCTCCGTCCTTTGAAATCCTTAAAGTGCTTTCATGCTCCGAAAAACGCAGTGTAAGTTCATGCTTTTTTCCAAGCCATCGGCCGACAAGACGTTTAAGCCATACATCCCTAAAGCTTTTTACGACAATCCACTGCCCTTTTCCTTCTTTCATCACCCTGATCGGAAAAAAATAACGTTTTTTAAGGTCATAAGGCAGAAAGCGCGCGGTCGTTACAACCATAAGACCGTTTTCTTTCACAAGCATCCGGATATCATCAAGCGTTTCGGGCGATATAAATTCTCCGCACAAAAAGCACAGTTCAAGGCTTTCAAGCTTTTCCTTTCTTACATTTTCATCAAATACAAGCGTAGAATTCATCGCCGCAAACGAGCGGTGCTTTTTAAGCGACCACGGCGTAAGACGGCCCCAATTGATGCCGTTTACACATGTCTCGCCGTGCGTCAGAAGGTGAAATACCCGAAGGTATTCTTTTTGCTTTTTATTCGGCCTGAGCCTTTCGTCTCCGAACAGGATCTTTTTCCAAAGAAGAATTCCGCTTTGACCCCAGTATGTGTCGTCATAGCGTATGATACCGATGGCCGGCCGCAGATCCTTTACGCCGAACGAGCGCTGTTTTCCGTGATACTCCTGCGTAAAGCGGATAAATTCTTTTCCGAACGCATTGATCTGATCATTTGTCACCATGGCGGCGCTGCTTTCAACATACATTTTTGTTACGCCGCTTTCGTACGCAAAGACCATGTTGTTATACATTTCCTTTGCGCTGTGACCCGGATGCGAGCGCATAAACCACATATCCACGCAGTTCCAAAGTTCCAGGTCATACTGATACGCGGCGCCCGCGGCAATGGCATATTGAATATTGGAAAACGATTCCTTCTGGGATTTGAAATTGGGCGTTATTCCGCAGGAAGCGAAGATATGATAGAGCACCGGAAAAACATGTTCGCCCGCAAACTGCTTTGCGCCCTTTTCCCTGATATCCTCTGCATATGAACGCAGGTCGCGCCTGAGCTTTTCACCGTCCTTCAGGACAGAGGCTGTTTCGGGAAGCGGAAATACATTGAGATTCGCATTCAGATCAATGCCGGCGTTCCGGTTGACGATCATGTGCTCAAATTCGTCATAAATGATGCCGATCAGGTTGTTGTTTTTGTCAAGCGCCTTTACAAGCCTTTCGGGAAACACCATTCTGTGCGTTCCGTCGGGGTGATTGGCCCACTCAAAGCCGTCTTCTCCTTTGCAGTTTCTTGCAAAATTCGCCTGCTCAAAGTTTGCGATATAGGGAATGCCGTACTTTTTGAACGTGTCCGAAATATCCTCCGCGATCTCGCATGCCCTTTTAAGCGTTTTGTCAATGACGTTCAGATGACAGACAGCGAAATCAAGCTTTGCGCCGGACGCGAGCATGATCTCGCTGTTTTTCTGAAGCTCATATTTGTTCCAGAATACATTAAGGCCGATTTGCATCTGTTTCATCCCTTCACTGCGCCGATCATGACGCCCTTGACAAAGTGCTTCTGAATGACGGGGTAAAGCATCAGAACCGGGATCATGGCGGCAATAATGGAAGAATATTTGAGTGTATGGGCAAGGCGCACCTTGTCTTCGATGGTGGAGGCGCTTTCGCTGGACACGGTGACATTGCTTAAAATGTCCCTTAAGACCAGCTGAAGCGGGTATTTATTCGGGCTTGTGATGTAGACAAGCGCGCTGTAATAGTCGTTCCAGTGACCGACCGCATAGTAAAGCGTCACTACGGCAAGCACGGGCTTTGAAAGCGGAAGCACCACATGGATAAGGTCCTGCGCGCTGTTTGCGCCGTCCAGCATGGACG
>JAEDIV010000048.1 GCA_016296675.1 Clostridia bacterium | reverse complement strand
ATAGAATTGAACACTGTAAAAATCGGGGTGGTGGATGTGCCAAGAGCGGCTCCCAGCTCCTTGGCGGTCAGTGCCTGCGCACCTTTTTCAGAAACAACTGTGAGTGCTGCTTTGGTAATCTGTTCCTTTGTAAACTTTGCTTTCGGCGGCATAATACTCCTCCTATCTGTAATCTATATTCTGTAACGAGCGTTCTGTAATGATAATTACAGTATACTCGTTTTTCTAAAAAAATCAAGAGTATTCATAAAAAAATACAATTTCCGGTTCGATAGCATTGAACACAACTGAAGCACCGTGATGTGGATCACGCAAAAAGCGGGAGTGCATCGGTCAAAATGCACTCCCATTGAAATTTTATCGTTCCTGTTCGTGATGCTTGGTTTTGTTCTGCCTTTGCCGTGCCTGCTGTTGCTGTTTCTGATGCAAACGTTCACGGATAGAGTGTGGTTCCGCTTCCTCATGGAGCAGATTTGCCACATCACGTTTGCTGTCGTGCATTATCGGATCGTATTTCTCGCCATAAGCAACTCTACTTCTGATATTCCGCTGTCACAAAGTCCTCATAAGCGTCTGCGATCTCCTGCTCGGTGTAGCCCTCCATACGCAGCTTCAATATTTCCCGATCTTTCTCCGTGATGGTGCTTTCTGCAAAGGAAGCGATCTGCATTTCGGATATGACAGAGTTCTCAAAATGCTGCGGGGGTCTGCTACATCGAAAATATCCCCATCCTCGCTCTCCATCATTTCATCCGGAGAGATCGGCTTTCCGGAACGGTTATGATGCCGCTTCCGCATGAAGTCGGTCTTGACGGCGCTGCTTGTAGTTTCGTAGTCCTCTACGGTACGGTTTTCCCATATCGCGTCAATCACAGGCTTCCATTCCTGCTCCGAAACTACCATATGGGTGACACTTCCGATCCGATTGCTGAACTGCTGATAGGTCAGCCACGGCACTTCCACGCCCTGCGGGATGTTGTAAAGATTTTGGAAGCCAAGCCCGTTTTGCTCAAACTTCATTCGGATGTATGGGATAAATATATGGCGTGAGAAAGGTTGAATTGTTCCAATGTTTCCGAAATATTTTGAGATTTTCGGAAAAATCTTGGAATGGAAAGGATAGGAAAGATAAAAGTTAATTAAACACAAAAAATGGGAATAAATCTATTGCTTTCACGTACAGGCAAAAAAATAACGGGTACTCGGCTTTCGTCGAATATCCGTTATCTTGTCTACCAACCCCGTCTGACAGATGCCATAATTGTAATTCTTTCAATTCCTTTCTTATGAGCACCCGTGTAAAACGCGGCGACTTTTGATGATATCAGTCCGGCTCAAGCGTCGGCTCTATGAGGTCGGGATACACCTGGTCATAGGCGGAATCGGAAAACTGCTCATAGGGCGGAATCGGCGTTGAAGCCGGCTCGCGGGCAAGTTCATCCTGATCTTCATAGGACGCCTCTTCGAACATGCGGGCACAGCAAAGCACGCCCGAAAACCATGTCCGGCCGAAGAAAACAAGAATGAGCGCGATCAGCACAAAGGAAATGAGGCGGGCAATCCATATGGATGCGCCGCCTGTTTCTCTGTTTTTCTCAGATGACATAGGGCTTAATAAACTCGGGGAGATCCTCCGTATCACAGCTGATGTTGATCACGAAGGAGCACTTGCTGGATTCAGACAGCGCGTTTAAGCGCTCGAAGAAGGAGGCCATCTGGGCGATGGGGGTTTTGACGAGCTTCAAGAACGCGTCGATGCAGACCAGAGAAAGGTCATAGTTTACAGCCAGCATGCCGCTTAAGAAGCCGAAGAATACATCTGCTTCGCAGCCCTTGACCGCCGTATAATCGCTGGCGTCCACAAAACGGATTTCGTGGCGAAGGTCGTAGATGTATCTTTTGTCGTCATCGATGAAAGCGATAATGCCGTGTTCCACCTTGAGGGCTTCGTTGGCGGTATCGATCAGTCTCTTGGTTTTTCCGCTGCCTTTGTGTCCTGCGATAACCTGAATCATATGAAATCACTCCTGATATGAAGTAGTATGTCTCCACTTATATTATACATCTTTGTGGAAAAAAAGCAAGAGCATCTGTTTTTTCATAAATAAAGAAAATGCAGAAAAAAATCGGACCAAAACAGAGCATTCAAAAATGAAAAAGGAAAAAAAGCTGCCCGGATCTGTATCGACCGGGCAGCGGATGAGTTCGTTTCGATCGTTTAGTTGCCGGCTCTTAGCGCCTTTTTGACAGCGGCCTGATGCTGAGCGTCCACCTTGTTTGTGCCATGGGTGCGGCTATTGGTGAAGTGAATGCAGTAGTGGCCGTCGAAGTTGTTGTTTTTGATGGAACCTTCGCCGTGGGGCATGCAGTTCATGCTGGCGGCGTAGCGTTTTCCGTCAACTGTGACCCAGATGGCGCGGCGGGCCCAGGTGTTGTAGTTGCTGCCGCAGGCTTTTTTCATGGCTGCGGTATCGGCTGCGGTATAGGGCTGAACGTCGGCATGGTTGGTGCCGCCGCCGCGGTATACGCGCCAGGTGATGCCGGTGGCTACGTCGGTGACGATGGCGGTTTCGCCGCGGCCGAAGCGGGAAGCGATGCCGCTGGTCCACCAGTCGGCTTCATACACTTTGCCGGAAGCCATTTTGGCGGTGGAAATGCCGTCGCACTTCTTGGTGGCGAGGTCGTCTTTTTTGATAAAGCCGATATGGCCGTTGTACTTTACGCGGCACCATTCGTCGCCGTATATGGCGAGGCAGGTCATTTTGGTGTTGACCTTAACTGTGCCGATTACGTCTGCGGAAGAGGAGGGCGCGCTATACGCTTTGACGTCGTTGGACTGCGTATAGACGGTGGTCTTCATGGTGTTGGGGTCGGTGTAGGTAAGTGCGGAGGTCTTACAGAAGCCGACGGTTTTTCCGTTGATCAGGCGGGCCCAGCTGCCGCTGATCGCTTCAATGGTGAATTTTGTTCCGTAGGCAAACGTGCCCAATACCTTGGAAGAAGTGGAATTGGAGGCGTATACCTTGACCGTTGCATCGTCAACATAGGCCGATTTGGTGGTCTTTTTGACGCAGTTGGAATTCATATAGCCGACTTTTCCGTTCAGCTCGACCTTCGCCCAGCCGTTTTTGGTTTCCAGAAGATACAGCTTCTGGTTTCTTTCGACGGTGCCGAGCACCTTGGAAGACTTGTCTGCGGAAGCATAGACCCTGGACGTGCCGGTAACAACAGCAAACCAATCGATGGCCAGCGCAGATAAATTTGCCAGAATTAAAAGGACTGCAAGACAGGATATAAGAATCTTCTTAATACGCATATTTTACACCTTTCCATTTGCATGGCTTTATTCATGTTACATTATAATACGATTTATGCATAAAAGCAAGCAAATTTCGCCAATGTAAGAAACAATTTTGAAAAAAATGGTATAAAACCGTATTAAATCAGGGCACAAAGGCAGCCGCAGGCATGAATCAGAGCATCATCGATGCGGCTTTTTCCGTATGCGTTTATAAATTCCGAGCGGTAAACATCGGTCTTGAGATTATAGGAAAGCGACCAAAGCCCCCAGAAAAGATCAAAATGCCTGTCTCCCGTACCGCCCTCTCCGACGTCGATGATGTGTTTTCCGGTCATACCGCAAAGCATGATGTTTGGAAGGCAGTAGTCGCCGTGCAAAACGGTGTCGTTTTTAAGATATGCTCTTGCGCCGTCGGCGAATTTTTTGGCTTCCTGCGCTGTACGGATATGGATATAGTCTGAAATGTGTCCGTAAACGCCTTCGTTTCTTTTAAGCGCCCCGTCAAACTCCCTGTACAGATTGTCTGTGAGATTCTGAACCGGGCAGTCGTCTGCGGGAAGGGAATGGATCCTTAAAAGAAATTCGCCGAGCGCGCCGGCAAGATAAGCCGGATGGCGCAGATTCTCTGGGGCGATGGCGCTTGTTCCTTCGGCGCGCGCCGAGATCAGATAATCGGAATCGTCCGACGAATAGTGGATCACTTCCGGCGCGAGATCGTGCTTGTGGAAAAAGGACTGCATGAGATTTGCATTTTTCAGCTTGCCTTTTTCGGCCTTCTTTAAAACCAGCCCGTCTCCGATAAACGCAACCAGCGCGCCGGAGCGCCCGACATCATCGGATTCGACGGCGCTGTTTCCGATAATTTTCTGAATTTCGGAAGGAAAGATCTTTTTATCGATGCGCATGCCGCAAGGGTTCCTTTCTCAATTGTATTCGTACAGGTTTTCACCGGCATACTCATCGATGGTGTACAGCCAGTGATAAATGGCGTTGGCCCAGTTTCGCCCGGTCGCCCTTTCAAAGGCGCGGACAAAATCGTCGGAAACGGGCGTTTTGAAAGCGTTTTCTTTTAAGTATTCCTTGATGCCCGACAAAAACGCTTCTTCGCCCATGGCGGTTTCCACTTCGTGAAGCGCAGCTGCTCCGCGAAGGGATATGACGGTCTCATATTCCGAAATCGTCTGAAAGCGCGTGCTTTCGGATGCCGGCGTTAGTCCGCCGGGAATGGTAATCTGAAGAGAAGGAAGGACGCGCGAATTCAGAAGGCGGGCAAACGCCGAATCGCCCTCCGTTTCGCGGATGCAGATCATCGCAAGGTATTCCGCAAGCCCATCCGAAAGCCATGCTTCCATCGCGGGATTCGGATGCACGCGGTCGTAAAAATACTGAAGCGCGACCTGTTTGCAGATTTCCGTTTTGTCAAAGCCGTCTCTTGCCAAAAGCGCAATGCCGCTTGCGGAGAGATTCTGCCCCGCAAGAGACGAAAAGCAGAGGGTGAAGGAAGAATAAGGGAAGGGCGCGATGGTTTTTTCAAAAAAGTCGATTGCGCTTGCGGCATATCCGGCAGCTTCCTTAAGATCGCTTCTTGCCTGTCCGTATGCGGATACCAAGACGCCGGAGGCGGAAGTATCCGTTTTCTTGTGGAATTTCCGGCTGACGGCAAAAGCCGCCTGGCGCGCGTTTTCAATGCGGAAGGAAATGATTTTGCGATCTCCCGCATCAAGGGAGGCGATTTCCCCTGCACAGGCGATATCGTAGTCGACCGGCAGAATCAGGCGGATATTGAAATTGCACAGGCCGGAATAGAGGCTTCTGCCCGCGCGGGTCAGCGCGTTGGTGGCGAAGTCTCCGTCTTCGTATACGCACAGCGACGGATAAAAGCCGGTAAAGCGAATGTCTGTGTCGCTCATGCCGAGAAAGGCATGGTTTTTTGTAAGAAGCAGCGTGTATTCAAAATCGATCACGCAGGTGTCGCCGCTTTCAAGCGCGACCGGCACGCGCAGATACGCTTCGTTTTCGCCCGATACCGCCCACATCGCTTCTTCCCCGTCAACGCGGATGCTTTTTATATCCATGCCGCCGGGCGCGTATCCGTAGGGAAACGCTTTTATGAGCGTGTCGTTGTCATAGGGGAGGGTGGATTCCCGGCGGAAGCAGTTTGCGTATAGTGAGAACATGAGATGATTCAGCGGTTCCCCGGTGGTGTTGCAATAGGTAACGCGCAATGATATGTTTGCCGCCTGCTCGCTTTCGAAAAGCACGATTTCCATTTCATAGGAAGTAGGCATGTTTTCTTCCGAAAAACAGACAACCGCCTGCGCGAAAGCGCACGCGGTTATCAGAATAAGCGCAAGGAAAAAACGCTTCATCAATATCCTCCGAGAATATAGTAGATGAGCGTGAGGATGGAGCCGCCCGCCATTAAGATGGCGAGGAAAACGCACAGGGCCCGCGCCATCAAGGTTCTTTTGTCAGTCTTCTTTTTCATTTATTTGCCTCCGATGTTTTCAGGCGCAGGATCGCCGGGGTATGCATAATATGGATTGGTTTCCACTTTTTCAAATTCGCTCATCGGCCAGAAGACGAATTTCGCGCGTCCGACGATCATGTCTTTCGTGATGGGACCGACGTCGCCGGAAACATCGTTGACGAATACGCGCTCGATTTCGGGGCCGTTCCACATGCGGGAGTCGTGGCTTCTGTAGCGGTTGTCGCCGACGACGAAATATTCGTCTTCGCCCAGCACGTATTCATAGTCGAACTTGAATCTTCTGGACTGTTCAAGGGTCAGTTCACGCTCGGTTCCGTTGATTTCGGCGAGAATGCGCGTTTCGCCGTTTTCAAATGTGGAAACTTCCTTGACGACGGCAGAGACTATGGATCTCGCAAGCGGGTCGAGCGCGTCTCCGTTTACATAGGTAACGCCGTTTACGCGCGAAACCGTGTCGCCCGGAACGCCGACAATGCGCTTGACAAAGTTGGTGTCCATGGTGATAAGGCCGACGAAGGGATCCTTATTGGTTCTGCCGGGGTAGTTGCAGATGATGACGTCGCCCTTTTCAAGCTTGTTTACGATCTTTACATCATACACCGTAACCAAGAGGCGCTCTTTGTCTGTGAGCGTGGGGTTCATGGAATTTCCGTCGACCATGATGGGAAGGAGCAGAAATTCTTTCAGGATCACGACGGTCAGAACCGCAACAGCGAGGGAGATGACCCATTCCTTGATTTCCTTCATAACGCGCGGCCAGCCGGTCAGCTTTTCCTTTTTTGCGTCCTTTTTTGCGTCCTTTTTTGCGCTCTCTGCCTGCTCGTTCACAGAAGAGCCGCCGTTGTTTTCGCCCTCGGCCTGTTCGTTGATGATCTTTTTTTCGTTCATTTCTTCCATTTCTTTTTGCCTTTCCTTTGGATTAGTTTTCGCGAAACATGCGGCTCGGCGGCCAGAGAATCATCCCCGCTTCTGCCGTGATGTCCGTAAGATATACAAGCCCCAGCGTTCTGCTGTCATCCGCTTCGGCGTCGAAATTGTCGCTTAAAAGAAGATATGCGTGCTCCGGAATCGTGCCGTATACAAGACCCGGCGCTTTGCCCAGCGCTTTTTCGCGCATCACGCCTTCTGCGTCTTTGTATACAAGATATTTTTCCTCGCCCCGAACGTCGATCAGATCGCCGGGCATGCCGCTTACGCGCCTTACAAGGCGCCTGTCTGCGCTTTCAAACATGGAAAGCACGACATCGCCGCGCTCAACTTCGTTCTCCGTCAGCATTTCAAGCTTTTCCATAACAGCGATATCGCCTTTTCTGTACAGGGGTTTCATCGCATCGGAGGAGAAAAGATATGTTTCTGCGACGATCAGGCGGACCGCCAGAGCGGAAAGCGAGAGGAGGATCAAAAGGGACAAAAAGACGCGGCGGGCGCGCCGTCTTCTGCGCCTGGGTTTCTCATTCTTCTTCGCCATGGATTTCCTCCTCCGTATGAATCAGGATTTTTTTAAGCCTTTTTTCAAAATCCGGGCGATCCATCATCACCACGTGCTCGCATCCGCTGCATCGGATTTTCACGTCTGCGCCTACGCGCGTGACGGTCCACCTGTCGCTTCCGCAGGGATGCTTTTTTTTCATCTGAACAATGTCACCGACCGAAAGCATCATCTTCTTTGTCTATCTCCAGTTCTTTTATTCCGGTTGCTTCATCCGGGTTTATACGCTTTCATCTACAAAAATATGATAGAAAAAATATCTTCCGAAAACGTCTGTTATCCGCATCATGAGATCGCCTTCAAACACGGGAATTTCAATTTTTCCGGTGAGGCGGGGCTTGGCGTGCGTGCGCACTTCGCGCTCAAAGGAATGGAACAATCCGTTTTTCATATAGCCGACCGCCCAGGAATCCACGCCGTCAAGGTTTGAAAATTCCCTTTCGGAAACGCCGGGCTCGAAAGCGAATTTCGTAAGCTCAACGCGCGTAAAGGCGACGCCGCGCTCGGCGCGCGCATGAATTTCAGGTTCGCCCGCAAACGGAGGAAAATGATACAGGCACTCAGCGCCGCTCAGCCGTCTGTGCACCGTCTGCATGGAAAGGGGATTAAGGTCCGCGCCGATGAATTTTCTGTCGTTGATATAGGCGGCTTCCAGCGTCGTTCCGCTTCCGGCGAAAAGATCCATGACGATATCGCCCGGACGGGAGGCGCATTTTACGATGCGCTCCAGGAGCCTGAGCGGCTTTTGGGTGTCGTAGCCGGTTCTCTGCGGATCCTTCTGCTGAAGGTGGCTCATGTCGTTCCACACGTCGCCGGGAATCACGGGGTCGTCGTCATAATAGGTATAGGTTCGACCGCCCGAGCGGATGCTTCTGTACACGCGTCCGTCCGCGTCCACATGCTTTTTCATGTGGTTTACGCGCCCTTCGGGATTGGGCTCTGCAACGTCTTCCAGATGAAGATCATAATTCTTCGTCTTGGAATACAGAAGGATGACGTCGTGCTTTCTCGGGAAATGCCGCCTTGCGCAGCCGCCGGTGTGGTACGACCAGATGATTTCATTGATAAAATTGCTCTCGCCGAAAATCTCATCCATCAGGATTCTGAGGTACGGATGGATGCGGTAGTCGATATGAACGAAAATCAGGCCGTCGCTTTTCAAAAGCGCCCTGGCGTTTACCAGCACCTTTTTCATCATATCCAGATATTCGTTTCTGGGAAGATCGTCATTATAGCCTTCAAGCACCAGGCTGCCGCGCCCTGTTTTCCATTCGCTTTCGCCCACGCGCACGCGAACCTCGAAGCGTTTGCCCGTCTGAAACGGCGGATCGAGATAAATGAGGCTGACTTTGTCCTGATAGGCGTTTCTGAGTTCTTCCGCGATCACAGATGCGTCGCCCAGATAGAATTCGCTTCCCTGAGGGCCTTCCCCGGCGCGGTTCAGTTCCCGCGCGACATCATAGGCTCTTTCGATCATCCGGCGACCTCCTGTTTACAGTGCGTTTCACATTTTGATAATCAACCAACTTATATTATAACATTTCTTTTAAGCAAAGTCCATACCAGGATTGTTTGTCAGGCGCTTTCTTTTTCCGTTTCTCCGGTTAATTTCTGGTGCGCGCGTGAAAAGCATTGACAAATGGAAACAGAAATGATACTCTTTCAGCATAAAAGTTAGCCAGCACAAACTGAGCTTTTTTACCTTGTGAGGAGGCGCGTGCATGCTTTTGAACGAACTGAAAATCGGTCAGACAGCGAGAATCATAAAAGTAGGTGGAGAGGGTGCGCTGAGGCTTCGTTTTCTGGATATGGGCCTGATTCCAAAGACCAATGTGACGCTGATCAAGGTCGCGCCGTTGGGCGATCCGATCGAGATTCGCTTAAGAGGATATGAACTTACCATGCGCATAGACGAAGCCAAATGGATCGAGGTGGAAAGCGAATGAATTTTGCGCTTGTAGGAAATCAGAATTGCGGCAAAACAACGCTTTTCAATGCCCTTACCGGCGCCAATCAGCACGTGGGCAATTTCCCGGGCGTGACGGTTGATCAGAAAATCGGCGACATCAGCGGATACAAGGGCGTGACCGTTACCGATCTTCCCGGCATTTATTCCATTCGTCCTTACACGCAGGAGGAAATCGTCACCCGCGACTATATCTTGAATGCGCGCCCGGACGGCATTATCAATATTGTGGATGCAACCAACATCGAGCGCAATCTGTATCTGACGCTTCAGCTTCTGGAGATGCACATTCCGACGGTTGTCGCGTTAAACATGATGGACGAGGTCAGGGAAAACGGCGGCAGTGTAATCGTAAAAGAAATGTCGCGCCTTTTGGGCGTTCCGGTCATTCCGATTTCCGCCGTTAAGGGTGAAGGCGTTTCGGAGCTGATCCGAATCGCTTATGAAACGGCGAAAGGCCGCGTATATCCTTCCGTTACGGACTTTTGTTTTTCCGGTCCCGTGCACAGATGCATTCATGCGGTTGCGCATCTGATTGAGGACCATGCGCAGATAAACGATCTTTCTCCGCGCTTTTGTGCAACCAAGCTCATTGAGGACGACGCGCTGATGGCGAAAAGGCTTGAGCTTGACGACAACGAAAGGGACATGGTTGAGCACAGCGTTGTTGAAATGGAGAATGAAACGGGGCTTGACAGAAACGAAGCGCTGGCGGATATGCGCTATACGTTCATTGAAAGCGTCGTGGAAAAATCCGTCACCAAGTGCCGCGAAAGCAAGGAATACATAAGAAGCGTCCGCTTTGATAAGCTCCTGACCGGAAAATACACCGCCATCCCCGTATTTCTTATGGTGCTTCTTCTGATTTTCTATCTGTCCTTCAGCGTGATCGGAACGTTTTTGAGCGATCTTATGAGCCTTGGAATCGATTTTGTAACAGCCAAAGTCGACGCGCTTCTGGGCGCTTACGAACTGAACCCGGTCGTCCACTCGCTTGTAATTGACGGCGTGTTTGCCGGCGTGGGCAGCGTTTTATCGTTCCTTCCGATTATCGTGACGCTGTTTTTCTTCCTGTCCATTTTGGAGGATACCGGCTATATGGCGCGCGTGGCCTTCATTATGGATAAGCCCCTTCGAAAAATCGGCCTTTCCGGCAGAAGCTTTGTGCCCATGCTGATCGGTTTCGGCTGCTCCGTGCCTGCGATCATGGCGACGCGCACGCTGGCGTCCGAACGCGACAGAAAGCTCACCATTCTTCTTACGCCCTACATGAGCTGCTCTGCCAAGATTCCGATTTACGTGGTGTTCTGCGCGGCGTTTTTCCCGAAGACCGCGCCCTTTATGATGATTCTTCTCTACGTGACCGGTGTGATTCTGGGCATATTGGTTGCGCTGCTTCTCAGAAAGACAGCTTTCCGCGGTCAGCCCGTTCCCTTTGTCATGGAGCTTCCCAATTACCGCATGCCGAGCGTTAAAAATGTCGCGCTGCTTCTTTGGGACAAAGCCAAGGATTTTATCCAGAGAGCGTTTTCCATTATCTTTATTGCGACCGTCGTCGTGTGGTTTTTGCAGACCTTTGATGCGCGGCTCAATGTTGTTACCGATGCTACCGATAGCCTGCTGGCGGTAATCGGCCGCTTTATTTCTCCCGTTCTGCGCCCGCTCGGGTTTGCGGACTGGCGCGTTTCCACGTCCCTGATCACGGGCTTTACGGCGAAGGAAGCCGTTGTCAGCACGCTGGCCGTGCTTCTCAATACATCGGTTGCCAACCTCACAGACGCGCTTTCCACCATCTTTACGCCCCTTTCCGCATTCAGCTTCCTGATCTTTACCCTCCTCTATACGCCCTGCGTCGCCGCTGTCGCCGCGATCAGACGCGAGATGAATTCCACGTTCAAGATGATCGGCGTCGTCGTTATGCAGTGCGTTGTAGCATGGCTGGTTGCTCTGATTGTGTATCAGATCGGCATGCTTTTCTAAGGGGAATACTATGAAATTTCTCGATTACGCAATTCTGCTTGTGATTTTCGCTCTTTTGTATACTGCCGTCAGACACGCGGCGAAGAAAAAAGGCGCATGCAGCGGAAACTGCGCCGAATGCGGAAAAAAGTGCAAATAACAAAACCGCCCGGAACCGCAACAGCATGCGGTTCCGGGCGGTTTTTCTATTACGGATTACAGGAACAATACGATAAACTGGCAGGCGAGAACGATGGCAACCAGCGCGATGGGATAGGTGGCGGCGTAAGCGGTGGCCACATCGTCGGTCTTGGTTACGCTGATGAGCGTGCCGAGCGCGGGGGTGGAGGTCATGCCGCCGCAGATGGCGCCCAGGTTATTGAACAGGGAAAGCTTGAGCGCGTAGCGGGCGAAGAAATAGCCTGCGAACATGGGGATAACGGTCATGAGCGCGCCGTAAACAAAGAGCATCGGGCCTTCCTTGGAAAGGGTCTCAACGAAGCCTTGTCCGCCTTTAAGGCCTGCGCCGATCAAAAACAGGATCAGGCCGAACTCGCGGAAGGTTTCAAGGAGCTTCTTGTCGCAGGAAAGGCTGATTCTGCCGATTCTGCCAAAGTGACCGATGACAAGACCCGCGATCAGGGGACCGCCGGAAGTGCCCAGAGAGAAGGTTGCGCCGCCGGGCAGCGGAATTTTGATCGAGCCGATCACAACGCCCAGGGCGATGGCGAGGCAGAACTGGAACAGGCCCATGGGGTCGATGTTAAACAGCTTTCCGGTGAATTTCCTTACTTCAACACCGCTGGCTGCGTTAAACTGCTCGCGCTCTTTGTCCATATCGACTTTGAGGATTTTCGGCAGCAGCTGTACAAACAGAACAACACCGATAACGCCGAAGGGGTAGGCAAGGCCGTAGCCGGTGGCAACCAGGCTTTCGCCCGCTTCGCCCGCTGCCTGCTTGGCTGCGGCAAAGCCGGGGGTACTGGTGAGGGCGCCGGAGAAAAGACCGGCGGCGAGGGATGCATCGATGCCGCTGATCAGGATAATCAGCGCGCAGGTAGCCGCGCCGGAAACGATGATGATCGCGCCCAGGAGCACATAGCTTTTCGCGTTCTTCTTAAAGTTTCTGAAGAACTTCGGACCTGCAATCAGGCCGACGGAGCCGACGAACAGAACGATACCGATGGTTTCCACAATCTTGGATACGGTGAATCCGAAATGTCCGAACACCAGAGCGACCAGAAGAACGCCGGCAGTTCCGACTTCGATTCCCTTGATTTTGATGCCGCCGATCAGATATCCGATTGCAGCGATGATAAAGACGATAAAAGCCTCGGAGGAGATGATGGCGTTTAGAAGGTCGTTTAAGTAATTCACAAAAAAACACCCTTTTCTCTGAAATATTGTGTCCGAACCTATTATATACATTACTGTTAAATCGCCTGATGCTTTTTTATAAGACACAGGTTAAATTGCTTTTCTTTGCTGTATCTTTCGCGAAATGTATCGATATGCGAAGCGAAAAACCCGTCCCTTGCGGAAGAAAGGCCTGTTTTTTCTGCAGGGAACGGGTTTTATTGCTTATTTGCTCTTTGTTTGTATGGGTTTTATTCCAATACCATGCTCGTCCATCTGCCGCTTGCGCCGCAGGGAAGGACACCGCCCGATGTTACGGGCAGGACAACTTCCTGGGAGTCGATAAAGCCTTTGTGCTTTTTACCGACTGTCATAAGGAGCATGTTGGAAAGAACCGTCGGCTGAAGGCCGGTTGTATAGCTGTTGACCAGCATGAAAAGCGGATTTTTGGAAAGAACCTTGGAGCAGGCCTCGATCAGGCCGAAAAGCTCGTTTTCAAGCTTCCAGACCTCGCCACCGGGGCCGCGTCCGTAGGAGGGGGGATCCATGAGGATGCCGTCGTAGAAATTGCCTCTTCTTTCCTCGCGGGCGACGAATTTGAGCGCGTCGTCCACGATCCAGCGCACGTTTTCTTCCGGGATGTTCGAAAGCTTTCTGTTCTCGCCCGCCCACTGCACCATGCCCTTGGCTGCGTCTACATGGGTTACGTGCGCGCCGGCCCTGGCGCAGGCAATGGTTGCGCCGCCGGTGTAGCCGAAGAGGTTCAACACCTTCACCCCCCTGCCGCCGCGCGCTTCAATGAGCGACCGCATCCAGTCCCAGTTGACCGCCTGTTCCGGGAAAAGGCCGGTATGCTTAAAACCGGTGGGATGGACGTAGAAATCCAGATCCCTGTATTTGATCGTCCATTTTTCGGGCAGCTTTTTGAAAAACTCCCATTCGCCGCCGCCTTTGGCGCTTCTGTGATAATGTGCGTCGACTTTATTCCAGATTTCCGGGCGCTGCTTGGGCCAGATGGCCTGCGGGTCGGGCCTGCGAAGGACAACCTTCCCCCATCTTTCCAGTTTCTCGCCGTCGCCTGTATCCAGTACTTCGTAATCCTTCCACATATCTGCGGTGAACATAATTTCATCGTTTCCTTTATCCATGATTTGCGTTCATTATAGCATATTTTGCCGCCTTGGTAAACGGCGCGAATGAAAAGAAACGAGGGTTATTTGTTGCAATCCTGAATTTACTGTGCTATACTTTGAATATATCCGGAATTTAACAATGGGGTAGGGAAACAGATATGGAAAACAATATCGTTTTTAATGTGGATCAGCAGATGATGGTGGATATCCGCCGTCAGCTTCATATGTATCCGGAGCTCGGATGGGACCTTGAAAGAACCAGCGCGCTGGTCAGAAAAACCCTGGATGATATCGGCGTTCCCTATGAAGCGGATGTTTATGGAAAAAACACCGTAGTTGCGACGATCAACGGCCATATTGACCGCTTCACCATCGGTATCCGCGCTGACATGGACGCGCTGCCCATTCAGGAAGTGGAATCCGATAAGCCCTATCGATCCAAAATCGACGGCCAGATGCATGCCTGCGGCCATGATGCGCATACGGCGATGCTGCTTGGCGCAGCCAAGGCGCTCTGGGAAATCCGAGATCAGCTCACCTGCCGCGTAAAGCTTCTTTTCCAGCCGTGCGAAGAAAGCAAGCCTTCCGGCGCAAAGACCATGTGCATGCACGGCGTCATGAAAGACATCGACAAAATCATCATGTGCCACGTCAACTGTGTGGACGAAACGCATGTTTTGTCATCCTGCTCCGGCATCACCAACGCCACCTCCTGCGCATTCACCATCAAGGTTCGCGGAAAGGGCGTTCATGTCGCTTCTCCCCATAAGGGCATCGACGCTTTGGCCATCGGCGTAAAAATCTATATGGGCATTCAGATGCTTGTCTCCCGCGAGGCCGATCCGTTTGACACGTGTGTGCTTGGCGTAGGCAGAATGAACGCGGGCACCACCATCGCGCAGGTGCCGGATATCTGTGAAATGAGCGGAAGCATGCGCTGCCTTAAGGAGTCCACGCGCGATAGGATGATCGAGCGCATTAAAAAGCTTGTCAAATATACCTCGGAGGAAATGGGCGGCGAGGGCGAATGCACCTTCTCGGATGAACCCCTGCCTCCGGCTTACAACGACGATACGCTGTACAGATGGTGGAAGAGCTCCGCCGAAAAGGTCGTCGGCAAGGATAAGGTGATTGTGCTTGAGCCTTCGCCCGGAGGAGAGGATTTCGCCTATTACGAGAAGGAAAAGCCCGGCCTTCTATTCGGC
The DNA here is from genome assembly GCA_016296675.1 of Clostridia bacterium. GTDB lineage: Bacteria > Bacillota > Clostridia > Christensenellales > Aristaeellaceae > SFHK01. The sequence continues at coordinate 847 of JAEDIV010000048.1, read as the reverse complement.
CTCGGCATGAGAAACAATGCAAAGGGCATTACTTCCCTTGCGCATTCCTCCGGCTGGGACATCGATGAGGACGGACTTCAGACCGGTGCAAAGACGTTCTGCCAGTTTGTCATCGACCATATGAATGAAAATGCGTAAGGAGAAAGACGGAATGAAAAACTATAAGTTTTACTGCCAGCTCGACTATGAGCACGTTCCCTATGTTTCTCCCACGTCCCCGAACGGCAATCTTTCCAACAATGGCTGCGGCCCGATTTCCATGACGATGATTCTTGAAAACCTTCTCGGCATCGATTTTCCGCCCGAGGAGGCCGGAAAGTTTGCAAAGGCTGCCGGCGCGAGAGAGGGATTCGGCACGAATTTTTACATTCTCGCCGATAAGATGGCAGAGCATTTCCCCCTTGACGTTATCGTTACGGAAGACGCCGAAGAGATGATTGCGTTCATGCGGGCGGGCAAGGGCATGGTCGTCGCCAATACCTACGGCGACAGGGACGATTATATCGGCGTATTTTCCAACGGCGGCCACTATGTGGTGGTCTGCGAAGCCAGCGGAGACGAAATCGGCGTTCTGGATCCCATGTATAAAGAGGGCAGCGGCCGATTTGACATTCCCGGAAGAAAAGGCAAGGTGCGCATGGAAGGCAATGTCGCCTACGCCGATTACCGGGTTCTCAAAATGGACTGCCGCGAAAGACCGTTTTTCCTGTTTTCAAAAAAGTAAAACCGAAAAAGCCAAGCCATCAAAAAAGTACCTTTTTTGATGGGAAGGGCCGATCCCCTGAAATCCTGCGGGATTTCCGGGCGGGGATCGGAAAGGGGAAGCGTTTTCAGTCGCTACGCTTTG
>JAEDIV010000047.1 GCA_016296675.1 Clostridia bacterium | reverse complement strand
CCGTCCCGCTGTGTTGCTTTTTTGAGGTTTTATTCTTAATGAGACAGACCCTTACAGGAGAATTTCAATGGTTTCTCCGCATTTTACGCATTTTTCAATCGCTTCGATTTCTTCATTTTTCACTGCAATGCAGCCTGCCGTCCAATCGCCCGAAAGGTGATCCGGGTGCTCGCCGTGGATCATGATAAAACCGCCCAGCGGCGTTTTCCACGAGGGACGGACGCGTATAAGGTCGCAGGCGTAAATGCCAATGGCCTGTATACGGCGGATGCGCTTTTCTTTAAGCGCGAGAAGGGCGTCCTTTCGGGAAGGATAGCTGACGCCAAGAGCAATATGATATTTGCTTTTGAAGTTCTTGTGCGTTATGCGGTAGATGCCTTCGGGCGTTTTCATGTCGCCCTCCTGCGTTTTTGCACCTGTCGGACATTTTCCCAGAGACACAGAGCAGGAGAAAACGATTTTCCCGGAGGGCGCGATCACTTCAAGCGTGCGCATGCTTTTTTTGATTCTGATCATTTTTTTGTCGTGAATACGGCGTTTGTATCGCCCATCAGCGTCCGAAGTTCGGACACGGTCACGAACCGATAGCCGCTTAAGATCATTTCGCGAATCAGTTCATAGAGTGCTTCACTCGTTGCCAAAGAGGATTCGTGCAGAACAAGAATTGCGTTGTTGCCGGCAGCGGCAAGGGTTGCGTCGCGCACGGATTCCTTTGTTGCATCGGTCAGCATGTCCGGAATGATGTAAGACCAGCCGATGAACGGGCGTGTGTCTAAGAAGGTTGCAAAAAGCCGGGCGGACAGGTTTGCGTCCGGAGCGCGCAGAACCGTGGCTTCACGGCCGACAGCTTTGATGATCACAGAATCTGTCAGTGCGAGACTTTTTGATATGTCGGCAACGCTTGAGGTGTTCAGACTCATGTTTTCGTAGGTGTGATTGCCGATTTCGTGCTCGGTTTCCTTTAAAAGGGCGGCGGTCTTCGGATTGGCCTTGACGTTCTTTCCAAGAAGGAAGAACGTTGCCTTTACGCCGAACGCGTCGAGCGCTTCAAGCACAGATTCTGTGTATTCTCCCGGGCCGTTATCAAAGGTGAGAGCGATGGTTTTGGTCGGAATTGTGGGGTTGTCGATGACGGTGACTGTGCACATACAGGACAAGGCGCCGTCTTCCGTTGAAGCGGTGATCACGGTTGCGCCTTCAGACTGCGCATAGAGCGTTCCGTCGATGACCGCGCAGACGCTTGGAATACTGCTTTTCCAAATGAGATCCGGAACGACGGCGGATTCCGACTGCGCCGTAACGGTAAGCGTTTGCGTGGTGTGCTCGGTCAGAATGTAATTGCTGAGCGGGAAGGATATTTCACGGGTGTCTTCTACAATGAAAATTTCGCTTTCCAGTGTAAGACCGCCGGCGGTTTCGGCGCGAAGATAGGTTTTGCCGATGTTTACGGGTGTCACAACGCCGTCTTCAGAAACTGTAATGATGTTTTTGTTCCCGCTTGTATAGGAAATGATTTTGTCCTGTGCGTCTTCGGGTGTAAATACGATTTCCGGGGTGAAGGGATCTGCGCCGACGAATATGCGGTAGCTGTCCTTTTCAAAGGAAGCATCCGTTACTTCTTCGCTTACATGCACCGAGCACTGCGCACTGAGTCCGTTTTCGGATGTGGCAGTGATAACGGCGCTTCCAAAGCCGATGCCGATGACCTGTCCGTTTTCAACGAGCGCGACGTTTTCATCGGAACTTGTCCATGTAAGAGGCGCGTCTTTGGCGTTTTCCGGCGTGATGATGGGGGATAGGGTGTATTTGCGGTTTGTGCGCGTGAGATAAATGGACTCTTCCGAAAGCGCAAGCGTTGAAGGAACTTTGTCGACGATGATTTCGCAAATGGCATAAACGCCGTTTTCTGTTTTTGCCCGGACCTGGCAGATGCCTTCCTTTACGGCGGTCACCACGCCCATATCGTCTACGCGCGCAATATCGTTGTTGCTCGATTCCCAGGTGAGCGCGCGATTCCGGGCGTTTCCGGGGAATACATAGGCGTCCAGTTCGCGGCTGTCGCCGGGCGAAAGCATGAGCTTTTGAGGATCCAGCAGGATGCTGGTTACTTCCGCAGGCACATATACCGTTGCCTGCGCGGTCATGCCGTTTACCGATAAGACGGTGATGAGCGCCGTTCCGTATCCGACAGCGGTGACCTTGCCGTTTGCGTCGATGGTTGCGATGGAGTCATCGTCGGTATACCATTTGACGCGCTTGTCATCGGCAGTATGATTGATAACGGCTTCCATCTGATAGGTGCCGCCAAGGGCAAGCTCTACATTGCTTTCTTTTATGGAAAGCGATTTTACGGGATTACCGGATACGTTGACCGTCAGCGTTGCGTAGTCGCCGCTTTCGATCATCGCCGTTATTTTTGTCTGTCCAGCTGCATGCGCTGTGATGACGCCTTTTTGCGAAACCGTCGCGATGTATTCGTTTTCACTGGTCCAGAAAACCGTGTGATCGGTCAGATTGACGGGCGTTATGGCGATGGAAACCTGCTGTGTTGCGCCCGGCTTTAGGGTGACGCTTCTGCGGGGAGAAAGGGTGACCGTATATCCGTCGGCAACAGCGCCGGGCAAAAGATACAGGGTGAGCGCACACACAATAAGAATATAGGAAAGGATCTTTTTCACCGCGCCATGCCTCCTCTCGGTATTTTCCTTTCTACATTATAGAGGGAAAAAACAAAAGAGTCAATAGATTCGAAATGAAAAATACGTAATATGAAACAAAAATGAAACACTTAAAGAAATCACTTGCGCATTTTGGCGATTTGCGATACACTATAACAGAATGGAGGGGTGTTTGTGATTATGAATATTTCTCTGGATGCGCTGAAGGCGTTTCTTGATGCGTGCGAGGATGCAGAGATGCTGTCCGAGTGCGAATATGTGGCGGATCTTTTTAATCTGGATACGCCTGTTACTGTGAATGTGAAATTTGAAAAAGGCGCATGCCACGTGCTTGCAGCGGCGTATTTGCTGTACGACGAAGCGCAGGACGGCTGGTATATGGGCGACAGAATCGAAGATGAAAAGGTCGTTTTAAAGGCGCTTGAAGATGCGATGAGGGAAGACGAATGAGCGAAATCGACCCGCGCGTTCAGGAAGGGTTAGAAGCGCTGGCGCATCTTTTGTCTGTATCGGATAAAAAGAAAAGCGGCATAGAGACCGTGGACCATCTGGTGGAGGAAATCGGGTCTTTAAGGTCGATTTATGAATCGACGAAGGAAGATCTGATGGGCCTTCACGGCCTTGGACGCGTATCGGCCGAGGTGATCGACCTTGTGGACGATCTGGCCAGGTGCGCCATGCGCGATGCCGTCGGTCCCAAACCCGTAATTGCGCATTATGACAAGGCGGCTCAGTATCTGTGCGCCGTCATGTTCGGCCGCCAGATCGAATACTGTTATTTGATGATTCTGGACAAGAGGGGAAAGCTTTTAAAGTGTCCGCTTATGCAGACCGGCACGATCGACAGAAGCGCCGTATACGCGCGTGAGGTTGCGCTCAGCGCTCTTCGCGGCAGAGCGGTTTACTGCGTACTTTCCCACAATCATCCCGGCGGCACGATGGAACCGTCCAAAGCGGATATTCAGATGACATTCTCCGTAAAGGATGCGCTCAACGCCGTGGGTATTGCGCTTCTTGATCATATTATTGTTTCAGACCATAAGGCAATAAGCGTAAGAAAACTGGGCTTTCCGCCGGAAAAGGTATGGAGAAGCCAGAAAAAGAATGATAAGCTGATGGCAGATTGGTTTGGTGAAAGCGACAGCCGAAAAGAGGGAGGATAACGGATATGCCGGGTGCAGTGTGCTCAAAGTGCGGTTTCACAACTTTATATGATCTGGAAAAACCGGTATTCTGCGCCAAATGCGCAAACCGTTTCCGTACGGGCGAGGATTTTGATGACGAAATCAAGCTTGCGCTGAAAGCGGAGGATTTCGCGCTCAGATACAAAAATCTTTGTTCACTCAGAGAAAAGTATGCGGATGCGTATAAAATTGAACTGGAGATCCTTTGCCTTGGACGGTTGCATGAAAGAGGCGGAAAGCCTGATTTTTACAGGATTCCCTACTGGCCGCTGGCTGCCTTTGATACGCCGAAGGAATTTTCAAAGAAGGACCGCGAAAAGATGCTCAAAATCTTTTTTGAATCCGGTGAGGTTTTGCGCGTCCTGGCGCTTGCGCCGTCAGAGGACACATTCTGGAACGATTATCTTTTCAGAATGAGCATGGGGTATGTGGAACTGTTTATCAAAAGCTCGAATGCCAATTCCACTTTCCTCGGCTTCAGACGCCGTTTGGGCGACACGATGAAAAGATGCGCCTATCAGCTGGGCGGCATGCTTGCAGCAATACACGACAGCGTATACCCGGATCCGTGTATACGAAAAACGCTGAGCGAAAACCTTAAAAAGGCGTTTTTGTGCGTCTTTGACGGACAGAATGCAGAAAGTATTTTAAACAGTGTGCTTCATCCCGAAAAATAGAAAAGGGAAGGGCATATCCGGGAACACACAAAGATCATTATACGTCTAACAGGAAACGTAAAATTGGTTGGAGGCATTATCATGAAGCGATTTGACAGGATTGTCGGCATTGTGCTGGCGGTAGTCATGCTGTTTTCAAGCGTCGCCTTTTCCTCTCAGCTGACCGCCGGAGACGGCGCGTACGGCGCGTATATCGGAAAAGACGGCAGCATCTACCAGACGTGGTATACCACCAAGGTTGTCACGGAAAAGGCGGAGCATATTGTCGGCGTGCACAACGGATATGTGTATTATCAAACGCTTGAGACGGATGAAACGACAAATCTGTCAAGACGCGTCTTAAAGCGCGCCCGGATGATCGACGCGACGGATATTGATGCCGAAGCGAATTTTGAAGAAAAAATCGACATCCTTTATGACAATATCCTGGGCGATGCGATCCTCGATCCTTCGACGGGCTTTGTCTATTATGTTGACGCAGCTGCACCGGAAAAGGTGAATATCTGCGCGGAGCTTCCGGCGCTCGGCATGCTGACGCTGCAGGCGCATATTGCTTCTTCTCCCGTTGAGAGCCTGCGCCTTTCTGCGAGCGGCCCCGTCTATAAAACGGCGGAGGGAGAAAATTTGTATATTGCGCTCGTCAACAGAGCCGTTCCGATTGCGGAAAACAGCGCTGTATACAAAAAGAGCGAGCTTTTCGAAGGATATGAAATCTTCCTGACCGAGGAAGGCAAGCTTGGCCTTCAGCTGGACGCGGTCAACAATGTGACTTTGGACATTGCCGAGCAGGTTGAGGATTTTGCCACCTATAACGGCTTTATCTATTATCTGCGCGCTACCCGCTGGTACAGAGAGGTCAACCGCTTTGATCCTGATACCCAGACTTCGACCGTGCTTTGCCGCATGATGCGTGAGCTTCTTGCGCAGCTGGTTTCGGCGGGAGACTATCTTTATATCATCGGTTCGGATTATGTGGTTTATCGCGTAAGCCCCGTATCCGGCAAATATGCCGCCTATATGTCGCTGACTGAAGCATATAAGGATTATGAGGGCTACAGACCGCGCCTTATGGCTGCCGGAGACGAACTCGTCGTTTATGATGAGCCTGTAGATGCAACCTTGGGAGAAAGTCTTTCGTATTACTATAATGTCTATGTAGGCACCACTGAGCGTATTTCTCCGACGCCCACGGCTACCTCGGAACCCACGCCTACCATGACGCCGGAACCCACGCCTGTCCCGGTTATCTACCAGACCATGATTCGCGGAAGCCGCAGCGGCGATGTAAAACTCCTTCAGGAAAAGCTGATTGAGCTGGGTTATCTTAACGACAAAGCCGACGGCGTTTTCGGTGCAAGGACGCAGGCGGCAGTCGAAATGCTTCAGAAGGATCTCGGCCTTGCCGTTACCGGAAAAGTGGACAACGATCTTATGCACAGGATCGTCGGCGGCCAGATAAATAAGTATGATCCCTATCTGGAGGTCAAAATCGGCGATACCGGCGAAAGAGTACTGACGCTTCAGAAGCGCCTGCGCGAGCTGGGCTATATGGCCTCTGCCGCAGACGGCATCTATGGAAGTGCCACGGCCAATGCGGTCAAACTCTTCCAGGCGCAGCAGGGAATGACCCAGACCGGCGTTGCGGATCCTGAGACGCTGAAGGCGCTTTACGCCAACAACACGGTCATGAACACAACGAGAATAGAACTTAAGTACGGCGACAGCGGCATGCGTGTCGCCGAACTTATAGATCGTCTGATTGCGCTTTACTACCTGCCTTCGTCTGCAAAGGGAAGCTATTACAGCTCGGAGGTGAAAGACGCGGTTACCGCGTTTCAAGCGCGCATGGGATTCTGGCAAAGCGGCGTAGCGAGCGTCTATCTGCAAAGCCGCCTGTTTTCCTCCTCCGCCCGTGAATCGGATGAATATGTTGAACTTTGCAGAAACGATGTCAATAAGCGCGTAAAAGAGATGCAGACACGCCTTTGTGAATTGGGCTATCTGGACAGAAGCGGTATTGACGGCGATTTCGGCCCGAACACGCAGGCTGCGGTAACGGCGTTTCAGCAGCAGGCATCGATCAAGGCAACCGGTATCGCAACTGTTGAAACCTTAAAGCGCATGTTTGAAAAGAACGCGCCCGTCGTCACGCCCAGACCCACGAACAGCGTGGATATCGATTTCGGAAACGGCGTAAAGGGCACGGTCACCGTGACAAGAGAGAATGTGTACGACCTGCCGGATGCGGAAAGTATGATCATCGGAAGCGTATATAAAAACAATACGCTCACGGTTCTTTCCATAACCGGACAATGGGCCAAGGTGATAAACAATGCCGGCGCCACTGGATACATACTTACTTCGGCGCTCAAAATTGACGTGAAACCCACCGCCACGCCGACCCCTCCGCCCTTTGTCGATCCGACGGACGAGACGGATAACCTTAAGACGCTTTCTGAACCCGAATGGATGCGCGTGACCGCGAAGAATGCCTATGTCTATGCGCGCGCCACGACGAATTCGGCAATCAAGGGCGTCATCACCAAGGACAGCGTTTACAAAATGGTCGCCTCGAATGCTTCCTGGGCGAAACTGATTGATGAAGACGGAACTGTCTTCTATGCGCATATGAGTGTGCTTACGCCCGACATCGAAGAGCCGGAGTATGATTTTGACAGCATCAATCCCAACTCCAGCAAGGCGACCGTCCGTCAGCTGCAAAAGCAGCTTGTCGAGATGGGATGGCTTGCGGAAGATGAGATTGACGGCATCTACGGCGCGATTACCACTGCCGCTGTCAAGCGCTTCCAGGAGTATGTCAACAAGCTTTCCGGATTCGAAGCCCTGAAGGTTACCGGCATTGCAGACAGAAGCACGCAGGACTATTTGCTGGAAGACTTCTACATGAATCCCGATGCAGTAAAACCCACCGCAACGCCGACTGCTGAGCCGACGCCAGAACCGACAGCTGAACCAACGCCGGAGCCGACCGCCGAACCTACAGCGGAACCAACAGCTGAGCCTACGCCGGAGCTGACCGCTGAACCTACAGCGGAACCAACAGCTGAACCAACGCCGGAGCCGACAGCTGAGCCTACGCCGGAGCCGACGGCTGAGCCTACGGCGGAGCCGACCGCTGAACCTACGCCGGAACCAACAACTGAACCTACGCCGGAGCCGACCGCCGAACCTACAGCGGAACCTACAGCGGAACCGACAGCTGAACCTACGGCAGATCCCTTTGTTCCGGTTGATGAGGAAATCTTCATTACGCCGGCGGAAGAATACGTATGTCTGTATGAAACGCCCGATGAAGCAGGCGACTTTATCGTCTATCTGAATCCCGGAGATGTATTGCTTCTGAAAGAATACAATTCCCTCTGGGTGCTTGCAGAATACACCGAGCCCGCAACGGAGGAAGTGTATTCCGGATATATGCTGAGAGATAGTGTAGAGATCTACACGCCTCCCGTCGTAGACCCGACGCCCGAGCCCACGCCCGAGCCGACACCGGAACCCACGCCGGAGCCGACACCGGAACCGACGCCCGAGCCGACACCGGAGCCTACGCCTGAACCGACGCCGGAGCCTACGCCGGAACCGACGCCCGAGCCGACGCCGGAACCGACGCCCGAGCCTACGCCGGAACCGACGCCCGAGCCTACACCGGAACCTACGCCGGAGCCGACGCCCGAGCCTACACCGGAGCCGACGCCTGAGCCTACGCCGGAACCCACACCGGAACCGACGCCTGAGCCTACACCGGAGCCTACACCGGAACCGACGCCGGAGCCGACACCCGAGCCTACACCGGAACCCACGCCGGAGCCCACACCGGAGCCGACACCGGAACCTACGCCCGAACCCACGCCGGAACCCGCGCCGGAACCGACGCCTGAACCTACGCCGGTGCCTGTTCCGGAGTATGACCGGGATTGGGTGAAGGAAGAGGATAAGGTCAGCGCATTCCAGAAAAAGCTGATCGATGCAGGATGGCTGGATAAGGATGCGCTTGAGAACGCCGGAGAAGCCGGTAAAATGGGCGATATCACCTATCAGGCGATTTACGATGTTCAGATGTACTACAACGAAAACGTAGCGCCGTCAACGGGCATTCTGCTTGAGCTTGTCCGTGATGACAATGAATCCTTTGTCGATAACCTCGGTCAGTACTACCCGATTGACGAAAACACGTACAAGTACATCATGGAAAAACTGGCAAACAAACCATAAAGAAACCTGCCGCAGATCGGTTGATCTGCGGCAGTTCAAGCCATCAAAAAAGTACCTTTTTTGATGGGAAGGGCCGATCCCCTGAAATCCTGCGGGATTTCAGGGGATCGGAAAGGGGAAGCGTTAACAGTTGCTACGCTTTGTGAAAACGCGCGATTTAGGCGTACATGCCGCCAAAATCGATTGAAAATGGAGAGGAAGTGCGCTTCCTCTCCATACCTCTCCCGGAGGTTTGTTGATGATATAAGGAGCTGCCGTATAAGCAGCTCCTGTTTTGTCTTTATTCAATATCAAGAAGAATATCGATGATCTGACCGTCTTTGTGATAGATGCGGGGGACGCGTTTTCCAGTCCTACAGAGGCATTCGTTTCGGTTGAAGTGGGCAATGGCGGCGTATTCGTTTACGTGGATGCCGTCGCCGAGCAAGGTTACTTGATCTCCTTCCTGCGCTTCATGGATATCCGATACGTCAACCATCATCTGATCCATGCATACAAGGCCCAAAACCGGCGCTTTTTTGCCACGGATCAGAACATAGCCTTCATTATTGAAACGCGGGAAACCGTCCACATAGCCGGCGGAGAGGGTTGCGACGCGCGTTTCCTTTTCGACGGGATGATCGTCGTCATAGCCGATGCACTGGCCTTTCTCGATCGTGTGAATCTGGGAAATTCTGCACCTGACAACCATGACCTCGCGGCACTTTTCGGGATGAGGATAGCGATTCGGGCATACGCCGTAGAGCCACGCGCCGACGCGGCACGCATCATAGTGCCGATGGAATCGCATGCGTGAAGCATCTTGACATGGATGCCCGCCTTGTTGAGCGCTGCCCAGCCGCTTAAAAGGATGGAAAACTGAATGTCGTCCTCTTCCTTGCTGCGAAGGGCGAGATGCGTGAAGATGCCCTCGACTTCAAGATTCGGATAAAGCGCGCTTTGAACCATGATTTTCAGATCGTCTCTGCCGAATCCCAGTCTGTGAAGGCCGGTATCCATCTTAAAATGCACGCGGGCGCATTTTCCGGTCTGGATGGCTGCGTCGGAAATTTCCTTCGCGCTTTTTTCGGAAAAGGCCGTCAGGATGATGCCCTGATCAATGGCTTTCGTGATAAGCGGGGCAGATACAAGCCCCATGACCAGAATATCGATATCGGAAAGCGTCTTTTTGATTTCAAGCGCTTCTTCAAGGCTTGCAACCGCGAAAAGGCGCGCGCCCTGTTGATAGAGCGTCTTTGCAATATAAGGCGCGCCGCATCCGTAAGCGTTGGCCTTTAAAACCGGAATAAGCGTCGTCTTTTTGTCCAGAAAGGACAGCGCGGTTTTGTAATTCTCAACGAGTGCGCCGATATTGATTTCGGCCCAGCAGCGCGAGGTGGCTTCTGCGGGAATCATTTCATCAGATCCTTTTGATAGTTTTCAAGCTCGGCCTGATTTGCGTAGATGAAGTGCCCGGGCGTGATCTCTGACCAGACCGGCTTGTCGGTTTCGTAGTGATGGATGGAAGGATCGTATACGATAAGTTCCTTATGCTTCTCATTTACGGGATCGGGCATGGGAACTGCCGAGAGAAGCGCGCGGGTATAGGGGTGAAGCGGATGCTGGAACAGCTCCTCGGTATCCGCAAGCTCTACGATCTTTCCTTTGTGAATGACGGCGATGCGGTCGCAGATAAAGCGCATGACGGATAAGTCATGGGAGATGAAAAGATAGGTCAGGTTGCGCTTTTTCTGGAGGTCGCTTAAAAGGTTTAAAACCTGCGCTCGGATGGAAACGTCCAAAGCGGAAATGGGTTCGTCTGCAATGATGAATTCCGGCTGCATGATGAGCGCGCGGGCGATGCCGATGCGCTGGCGCTGGCCGCCGGAAAATTCGTGCGGGAAACGGCTGGAGAACTCGGGAAGAAGGCCTACGTCCATTAGCGCGGCGTCGACCAGCTTTTTGCGTTCGTCTTTCTTTGTGGACTTATAGATGCCCTCGGAGACGATATAGTCAACCTTGGCGCGTTCGTTGAGACTGGCCATCGGATCCTGGAAAATCATCTGGACTTTGCGGGTGATGGATTTATCGAGCTCTTTGGAAATTTTGCCGTTGATCTTTTCGCCGCTGTAGAAAATATCGCCGCCGGCGGTCGGGGCTACGCGGATGACTGCGCGGCCGATGGTGGTTTTTCCGCTGCCGGATTCGCCGACGAGGCCGAAGGTTTCGCCCTTATAGATGTCGAAGGAGACCTTGTCAACAGCAGTAAAGGGCTTTCTTTTCTTGCCGAACCGGACCACGAGGTCCTTGACGGACAGAAGAACTTCCTTTTTCATTTCTTCGCTCATAATTTGCCGATCCTCCCATCTTTAAGCATCTTGATGCTCTCGGGCGGCTCAACCTTGGGCGCGCGGGGATCCAGAAGCCATGTGCGCGCCTTGTGGGTGGGCGTCACCTCGAAAAGGGGAGGGCGCTTGACAAAATCGATCTTCAAAGGCTTGGGATTTCTCGGCGCGAACGGGTCGCCTTTGATTTCCTGGAAGAGGTTGGGCGGTGTTCCCTTGATGGAATACAGGTCTTCGCCCTTTACGCCCAGCTGGGGGAGGGAAGAAAGAAGCGCCCAGGTATAGGGATGCTTGGGATCATAGAAAATCTCTTCGCTCTTTCCGATTTCGATGATGTCGCCTGCGTACATGACCGCGATGCGCTCGGCAACGTTTGCGACAACGCCGAGGTCATGGGTGATGTAGATGGCGGTTAAATTGTATTTGGCAATCAGATCCTTGATGAGCTTTAAAATCTGCGCCTGGATGGTAACGTCAAGGGCGGTCGTGGGCTCGTCGCAGATGAGGATTTTGGGCTTGCAGGCCACGGCGATTGCGATGACGACGCGCTGGCGCATGCCGCCGGAAAATTCGTGGGGATACTGCTTTGCGCGTTTTTCAGGATTCTGGATGCCGACGTCCTTCAGAATTTCGAGCATCGCCTGACGGGCTTTTGCGCCCTTTAAATGCTGGTGAAGCTCAATGGCTTCCATGATCTGCGCGCCGATGGTTTTTAAGGGATTAAGGCTCGTCATCGGATCCTGCATGACCATGGCGATTTCCTTGCCGCGAATTTTGAGCCATTCCTCTTCCTGCGTGAATTTGGCAAGATCCATGCCGCTGTAGAGAATTTCACCGCTTTCCACCCAGCCGTTTTTATCGTTAAGCCCCATAAAGGACTTGGTGAATACGCTTTTGCCGCTGCCGGATTCTCCGACGATGGCGAGGGATTCGCCGGGATACACGTCCAGAGACACATCTCTGATCGCATGGAGCGTTTTTCCGCGCAGGGTGAATTTGAAATTTAAATTCCTTACGGATAAAATCGGTTCTGACACGATTTTTTAGCTCCTTTCTTACAGATGATTTCTGGGGTCGGCGGCGTCTGCAAAGGCGTTGCCGATGATATAGAAGGAAATGGTGATGATGGAAAGTACGATGGTCGGGAAGAGCAGCTGATAACGCAGGGATGCGGAGGAGAACAGCTTTCTTCCGACGTCGATCAGGTTGCCCAGAGACGGCGTATTGATCGGGATGCCAAGGCCGATATAGGTGATGAACACTTCGTTACCAATCGCGCCGGGAATGGACAGGGCCATTCTGAGCATGATGACGGATACGAGATAGGGAAGAAGGTTTTTCATCATGATCTGGCCCGGCGTAGAGCCTAAGCATCTGGAGGCGACGTTGTAATCGCGGTCGCGGATGATGATGATCTGATTTCGGATGAAACGGGCCATGCCCATCCAGCGCGTTAAGCACATGGCAAAGATGATGGTGGACACGGACGGGCTCATGACATAGGCGATGAGAATCAGAACGATAGTGGTCGGGATGTTGTCAAGAACATTGTAAAGCTCGGTAAGCAGCCTGTCAAGCTGTCTTACATAGCCCCAGAGGATGCCGACTAAGATACCCACGATGGCTTCGACGATGGCGACCATGAAGCCGATGTAGAGGCTGGTTCGGGTTCCGCTCCATACGCGCGCCCACAGATCCTGACCGCGCTCGTTGGTGCCGAAGAGGAAGCCGTAAGCGGAAGGGTAGATGCGAAGCGGCGTTTCTGAAGCGGTTGTGCACATCCCGTTTTCGCCCAGAATCAGGTTCTTTCTTTCGGTATACAGCCAGCCGTCTGCGTTCGGATCGGGATTGGAGAACTCCGTAGGCGCAGCGTAGATGATGGTGGGGGAATTGGAGAAGCATTCATAAGGCGTTACAAAGCGTCCTTCGTATTCATTGAGGTCAAAGCGTTTTTTGTCGGGTTTTACGCTGAGCTCCGCGCTTTTTACATAGCCGGTAATGCCGTTGTATTGGGCGACGCACCATTCTTCGCCGTATTCTACGAGCGTAAAGGTGGTTACCTTTGTGCCGCTTCTTCCGGGAACACGCGCGATCTGTCCGGAGACGGCCACCCAGTTTGCGCTGGTTTCGGGATCATCCTTGATTTCGAATTCAGCATACTGAAGGGGCGTTCCCTGAGGCAGGGTCAGGTGGATGTTGTCCACGGTCGGCTGAACGTTTTTGAGCTGCTTTTTGCTCATGGGATAGTCGTTGATTTTGATTGCGTCGTACTGACCAGGGAGCATGGGCTGGATGATGGTGAAGGCAACCAGAAGAACAAGAACGATTGCCAGAAGCACAGCTGTTCTGCGCTTGAAAAACGCGCGGAAGGTGCAGCCCCAGTAGGAATAGTTGCTGTAACCGTTTTTTTCTGCGGAGGAGGGGTCGTATTCGGCGAATTCGAACAGCTCGTCTTCGTTTTCAGGCGTGTTCAGCGCTTCGTGAATGCCGTTTTCAAGCTTTTTGGCTTTTACATCTTCATAGGTATGCATCAGCGCGAGCCCTCCTTCTTTGCAAAGCTGATTCTGGGGTCGATAACGCCCATCATAAGGTCGCCGATCAGGAGACCTACAATACCGATACAGGAATAGATCATAACCAGCGCCTGGACCATAGGATTGTCCTGGCGGCCGATGACGTCGACAAGCAGGCCGCCCATGCCGGGAATACCGTAGAGGGATTCGATATACAAAGAGCCGCATACGGTGTAAAGGATGGACGAGGGCAGATACTGGATCATCGGAACGAACGCGTTTCTGAAAACGTGTTTCATGGTGAGGCTTTTCTTGCTTACGCCCTTGGCGCGCGCAAGCTTTACATAGTCCCTCGTCATTTCGTCCACCATGTAGCGCCTCAGCCACATTGCATAATAGGCGATGTTTCCAAGGCTCATGGAAAAGACGGGAAGGATCCAGGTGACAAGGTTATCGGGCTCGAAGGTCATGCTGATGCCCATCAGCTGGGTTCCGTACATCTGAATAAATATATAATAGATCGCCGAAGGAACAGCGTTTACAAACACGATAAAGATGGTACCGAAGCGGTCCCAGATTTTGCTTCTGGCCATTGCGCCGCCAAGCGGAATACCGATAAGGAGAGAAATGCCCATGGAAAGTAAGCCCATCTTTAAGGAAATGGGCGCTTTTTCAAGGATGATTTTCGTTACGTCTTCGCCCACGCGGTATTTGGCGGATGTGCCCAGATCGCCGCGCAGAAGATCGGAGAAGAAGTTTTTGAGCTGAACGGGGAAGGGATCGAGTAAGCCCATCTCCCTGAGCTTGGAATTGATGGTGGTTTCACTCATCTTGTCGAAATTATCAAAATAGCCCTCTATCGGCATCTGCCGAAGAAGGAAAAATACGATGCTCAGAATAATGATAAGGGTGAAAATCGCAGATATCAAACGCTTTAAGGAGTATTTCAGCAAGGTGTTCACAACCTTTTGATGGAAATAATTTGCCTGAAAATATGCTCAAAACCGGAGCGGCGAAAAACTTTCGCCGCTCCGGGTGAAAGGAAACGGAGTTATGCCTTATTCGGACAGCGCTGCACGCTCTTCAAGCCACAGATCGTATGCATCAAAGTAAGCATTGGTATCCATGGGCTCTTCCACGAGCTTGGTGCCCTTGTAGCGGTAGTTGGAGATACCGAAGGGAGCGTACTGCGTGGTGAAGGGGTTGATGCGGGAAGCGGTGTAGCCGCCGTTGCCGTAGCCGAAGGGAATGATGTAGGCGCGGTTGATGATGTAGGCTTCAGCAGCTGCGAAGGCTTCGTAACGGGTGGCGGTATCGACGGTGATGGCCTTCGCGCTGTTTACGAGCTCATAGTAGACGGCCATTTCTTCGGGATTGGCGCCCTTGTCCATGAAGTTGTAGTTGTTGCCTACGTCGAAGGGATCGGTGTAGGTCTGAGGATCGGCATAGTCGGGACCCCAGTTGCACTTGAGAAGCGCGTAGTCGCCGCTTCTGCGTACAGCAGTCAGGAAGCCCGTGGAGGGGCCGGCTTCGATGATGATGTTGATGTAGTCGGTGCCGAGGAGCGCTTCGAGCTGCTGCTCAATGATCTGGCATTCGGCGTCCCAGCCGGAGACCGAGGGGTTGTACTTCATGAGGATCTTGACGGGGAAGGTCGCGCCGGCGGCATTGAGCTCGTCCATGGCAAGCGCCTTGTATTCAAGAGCAAGCGCCTCGTTGAAGGTGTCAATGCCCTGAGCGGTGATGGATTCGAGCGCGCCGATCGAGGTGTAGTCAACGCCGTCCAGCGTTACGAAGTCCGGAGGAGTTACGGTGTTGAAGATAATGGATTCGGGGTTGTCGGGCTCGGTGATCAGCATGGCCTTTACGCGGTCAAGGCCGTGGTAAATGCTCTTTCTGAAGTTTTCGTTGTTGGCTGCCTTCATCCAGTTTTCGGGCTCATAGGCCGCGTCGAACTGAGGATCGAAGTTGAAGGCGTAGAAATAGGTGTAGAAACCGGTCTGGCGGACGGGACGGATGAGGTTTGCGGTCTCATCGCTGGAGAGCCATTCGCTTGCGATGGTAACGTCGATGGAGGCGGAGTCGATCTCGCCGCGGCGGTACATTTCAGCGGAGATGGTGGAAGCTTCCTTATTATAGATGTATTCGATGGTCTCGATGTAAACCTTCGCGGCATCCCAGTTGGCTTCGTTCTTTACAAGAACCCTCTTCTCCTGGGGCTTGAAT
>JAEDIV010000202.1 GCA_016296675.1 Clostridia bacterium | reverse complement strand
CCGCCCGGAAATCCCGAAGGATTTCAGGGGATCGGCCCTTCCCATCAAAAAAGGTTCTTTTTGATGGCTCGACCCCGGACATTCAGGTGTCCGGGGTGTTCCGTCTCACAGAGCGTTCATACAGGGATTACACGGATAGAAGTGCGCCCTTGTATCTGTTCGACAAATCGGAATTTATCAGTTTGGCGCCGGTGCTTTAACAACAATAAACTCCAGCGTTTCTTCAGAAACATTTTTTAAGTTCATTTTTGTATGGAATGGAACTTTTAATACTGTTCCTGCCTGATATTCATGTGTTTCCTGTTCATTCAAAGTTGCTGATAATGTTCCGCGAACAACTGTAATATACACATTTTTTGCATTTGAAAAATGCTCCGGCAGACATTCACCCTTATTCAAGATCATATGCATATAGTGTATATTTTCATCAAGAATTACCTTTTCAACTGTTTTTTCATTTCCTTGTGTTAATTTAAAAATTTGTTCAATCATATTTTTTCCGTCTCCCTTTGTGTTTCATCAACTCTGTAAATTCCGATTTGCAGGTGTGTTCGGTTCCACATTATCACATAACAGGATAAAATACAAGAACAGACACAGCGGTTCAACCTATTGTGGCTGTTAACTGTCTTATGAGCACTTCGCTTTTCACCCGGAGGCGTTTTTTTCCTTAAATTACTTCAGGGTATCGGCGAAGAAAGCGCCGGTGGCATCAACAGCATTCAGAAGAGATACAAAATCGGGCTCAACGAAGGCGTTGAAGGTGTGGTCCATACCCTCGATGAAGTGGGTAGCGGACTTCTCGTTGGTGCTGGCGGCAACGATCTTGTTGCTCCACTCGGGATCAACGGTCACGTCCATAGTGCCATGGATGGCGAGAACGGGGCCGGTGTAGCCCTTGGCAAACTCAGCAAGAACGTCGGTGTTGGCAACGTCTTCCGCCCACTGGAGAGAAACGTTCAGATTCTCGCGCCAGTCGAACTCCATGACGAAGTAGCCGTTTTCCTTGGCTTCGGCGTAGTCCGCCTCGGAGAAGAAGCCGTCCAGCATCATGTCGGGAGCGCCGGCCCAGGTAACGAGGGATTTGAAGACTTCGGGCGCCCAAGCGCAGGCGAGGAGAGCGTCCGTGCCGCCCTGGCTCCAGCCCATAACGCCGATGGCTTCGGGGTTGATGGTGGGGAGAGTCTTCATGTAGTTGGCAGCGGCAACCGCGTCAGCTACGGCAGACTTAAAGGTGTAGAGCATGTAATCAGCAGTGGACTCGCCGTTGCCGGGGAAGTCGATGCGGATGGTGGCAATGCCGTACTTCTCAGCGAGAACGGGGGCCGCGGTCTTATAGCCGTTTCCAGCTTCTTCGCGGTTGGAGCCGGTGCCGTGCAGCATAACAACTGCCGGGAACGGGCCTTCGCCTGCGGGCATGCAAACAGTGGCGGGGATGTCATACAGTTCGGTGGGGATGGAGACAACGGTTTCGGTGTAGGCAGCTTCCTCAGCAAAGGAAACGGCGCACAGCGCGAACATGAGGACGAGAACGAGAGACATAAGCTTCTTCATGGAACGTACCTCCTTATATTATCCTTTTGGATGGCGTTATTCTATCACAATCAATATTTATGAATCAATGGATACCATATAAACATTGTGTTTCACATTTACGCTTTTCATTTTGATTTCGTCATGATATAATAAGGGATCCCTAATTTCGGAGGTGTCCATGGAAGATATTTTATTGATCGGCGGCACAATCGTCGACGGATCCGGCAATAAGCCTTATCTTGCGGATATCGCTGTAAAAGGCGGAAACATCTCGCGCATCGGAGACCTTAAAAATACGAGCGCAAAAACCGTATTGAACTTAGATGGTCTGTGCGTATCCCCCGGCTTTATCGATGCGCATTCGCATTCCGACACGTCCTTTCTGAAGGACACTTCCTGCGCATCCAAACTGTATCAGGGCATCACGACAGAAATTTCCGGGCAATGCGGATCCAGCCCTTTTCCGTCTTTAAAGGAAAGGCTCGACGAAAACGAAAAATGGCATTTCGAAAGTTTTTCCGATTTCGTCAATGCGTTTGAAAACAGCAATTATTCCATGGCCGTCAACCAGGCGATACTGGTCGGCCATGGAAGCCTCAGAGCAGGCGTAATCGGCTATGAAGACAAAGAAGCTACCAAAGACGAGCTTGAACAGATGAAATTCCTTTTAAAGCGTGATCTTGAAGACGGCGCGTGGGGTATGTCTCTGGGGCTTGAATACTCGCCCGGCTTCTTTGCGGGAAAAGAAGAATTGACCGCGCTGTCCGGCGTAGTCAAGGAATTTGACGGGCTTGTCCCCTGCCACATGCGAAACGAAGGCCTCGAAATTGAAAGCGCCATAAATGAGCTTGTCGAAATCGGCAAAAACACCGGTGCGCATGTTCATATTTCTCATCTTAAAATCGACAATTTCCGCGTGCACGGCAAGGCAGAAGAGGTGTGGAGACTCATCGAGAAAGCAAGAGAGAACGGTGTGAACATCACCTGCGATATCTATCCCTTCCTCGCCTCCTGCACCGATCTCACCATTCGCTGTCCCAAATGGAGCCGCGAAGGCGGCAGCAAAAGGCTGCTTGATCGGCTGACCGGTAGCGAAAGATCCAAAGTCGTCGAAGGAATCCGTACCCACTATTTCAATGCCGAGCGCGCCGAAACCTGCCTTTTCGCAGACGACGGCGGGTATTTTCCGGAGATTGTCGGAAAAACGCTTCGCTATGTCGCCGATGAAATACTGCACATATCCGATTACGCAGAAGCCGCCGCGGAGATCCTGATCCGCACAAACGCCGAAGCAGGCTGTATTTTCTTTGTAATGAACGAAGCAGATATGCTCGCATTTCTTCAAAAAGATATTTCCATCGGCTCGGACGGCTGGGCGCTTTCAGGCGATCCCCGAATCGTCAAAACCAAGCCGCATCCTCGCTCCTACGGCGCAATCACGGAATTTCTGCGCCTGGCAAGAGAGAAAAAACTCTGTCCCATCGAAAAAGCCGTCCGCCGCGTAACAAAGCAGACCGCAGATCTCATCGGCCTTACAGACAGAGGTTTGCTGAAAGAAGGCTTCACAGCAGATATCTGCGTGTTTGACCCAAACGAAATCGCCCCGACTGCAACATATCTTGAGCCGGTTCAATTGTCAAAAGGCGTTATGCACGTAATTGTAAACGGCGAAATTGCGCTGATGAACGGGCAGCAGACAAGCATCCGGGCAGGCAGATTTTTGAAAAAGAATGTTAAGACGCTGCAGGGTTTTTAAGGAAAAACAAGACTGATCGATGGTTTCTTTCGCTGGAAGAAGGAATATTTTGCATAAGGTTTATGCTTCTGAAAGCGATTGTGTATCTCTCCTTCCGTCTCGGATGCGCCAAGACGGCTCCCTTAAAAGAAGGAGGCCAAGGGGGGGCGGATATCCGTTTCGGCGTTTCCTTTCATACCAAATTCCATTCGTCACAAAGATAAGCAGCCGCTGCGAAAACGCAGCGGCTGCAGCCATCAAAAAAGTACCTTTTTTGATGGGAAGGGCCGATCCCCTGAAATCCTG
>JAEDIV010000201.1 GCA_016296675.1 Clostridia bacterium | reverse complement strand
CATTGGTCGTTGCCATAGGTTTTTCGGTAAGCACATGCTTTCCGGCCTTTAAAGCTTCGATGGACATGGGCGCGTGCAGATAGTGGGGCGTCAGAATATGGACAATGTCGATATCGTCACGCTTAAGAAGCTCATGCCAGTCTGTATATCCGTCTGCGCCGGTTTGCGCAACCGCGGCGGCCAGACGATCTTCTTTGATATCGCATACAGCGACAATTTTTGCATTTTTCATGTTCTTAAGACAAGCCAGATGCACACGGCTGATGCCGCCCACTCCGATTACGCCTACCCTCAACATATCAGACATGATTCTTTTCTCCTTTAGTGGGAAATATTTTTGAAAGTGTACATGGCAATGGATGCAGCTACCGCAAGGTTCAATGAATCGATTTCGTCAGACTGGGGAATTTTTACACTTTGACCGTATTGCTGAAACACTGCGGGAAGGCCGCTGGCTTCGTTTCCGAAGATGAGCGTGTGAACTTTTCCTGCTTTGGACGCGGCGTTGTTTAAATCAATCGCGCCGTCCAGCATGAAGGGATACATTTCTCTGTCCGGGAAAAGAGAACTGTATTCATCAAAGGAATTGAATACGTGGGTGTTCAAACGGAAAAATGCGCCCATGGATGCCCGAAGAACGTGGGGATCAAACACGTCCACGCACGGCCGGATCACGGCAAGGCTTTTGTAGCCGAATCCTACTGCTGCGCGGGAAGCTGTTCCGAGATTTCCACCGTCTGAGATCTGGCAGAAAACCGCGTGCGCATCATCCTTTTTGAGATCGCAGTCGTATTTTTTAAATACGATTGCCGCAAAGCAGTTGTCCTTTTTGCTTTCACGCTTCAGCACGCGTTCCGCCATCTCTTCGCGGATGCCGAGCGCGGCACATCTTGCGCGCAGTTTTTCAACGCCCTCATTTCCGATGCCGGACGGATGCAGAAGCAGGCGCATCGCCATTTCCGGCTTGGCGTCCAGCAGGGCGTGACAGGGGAAAATGCCAAGGCAATAGCTGTAATCGAGCTTTTTGTCATATGCTTCCAGCTTCGGCATGTCTATCCTCCGTGCTACTAAGAATTTGTCAAAATAAGTATACACCTTTTCCGACTGTTTCGCAATCGAAAAACGATCAATTTTGCAGCGAAATCCGAATTCGCTTGTCAAAATCAGCTCGTTTTACTATAATGTATGCATAAGGAGGTGACGGATTTTGAAACGAATCCTGGTTTTGCTTATGGCTTTTCTTATGTGCGGCTGCGCAAAGAGCGCGGTTTCGGGCGAAAATGCCGATAAAGCTGAGATCTTCATGGTGAATGTCGGCAAGGCAGACGCGATCATTGTGCGCGTGAACAGCGATTATTATCTGATTGACACGGCGACGGAAGAGATGTGGCCTCGCGTATATGCTGCACTGAAAGATATGGATATTGCGCATTTAAAGGGCGTTTTCATAACGCACACGGACAAGGATCATGTGGGCGGACTTGAAATGCTGGCGCAAAGCGACATTCAGATCGACGCCTTTTATGCTTCAAAGTATTTTATCGGTGTGAAGGAAGAAAAACACCCTGCCGTCAAGGCTGCGGCAATCAGGGATATGAAAGTTCAGTTTCTGGGCGCAGACGACAATGTGGACGGCGTATTCGAAGTCGTTGCACCGGTTATGCTTCTGGAGGACAAGGACGACAACAATTCGCTTGTCATGATCCTGAAAACCCAAAACGGCAGCGCATTTTTTGCCGGCGATATGGAGTATGCCCAGGAGGATACCATTCTTCATAAAAATCTGAAGGCCGACGTTCTGAAAGTCGGAAACCATGCGGATGACGATACCACAAGTCAGCAGCTGATCGATAAAGTGGATGCCAAAATCGCGCTCATTTCCACAAGCAGCTATGAAAAGCCGGAAACGCCCGATCCAAGCCTTGTGATGAGACTTGAAGACAAGGGCATGCAGATTTTCTATACCGAGCATTCAACCGCCGGAATCCGAGTAACGATGGATGCAAACGGGATCCATGCCGGATATGCCGAATGGAAAAATGCGCAGCCGATTCCCGAGGGAGTATATATAACAGCAGTCGATCCGATGGAAGACACAATCGAAATCGAAAACCGGACGCAGGTGGACATCGATCTTTCCGGATACTATCTGTATTCCTCCAAAGGAAAGGAAATCATGTATCTGAATTCCGGCACCGTCATCAAAGCGGGCGAAAAAATCGTCATCGGTACAAAAAGCACGCAGAATGCAAAAATTGATATTCTGTGGGATGACAAAAATGTGATCAACGACAGTAAAACGGACACGATTACGCTCAACAACCCTTACGGCCAAATCGTTTGCGCGTTGACGGCAAACGAATAAAACCAATGCCCGGCGAATTTGCCGGGCAAAATTTTTGCGGAAATGAACCTTTTGCGGCGGATTACGCGACTTTATAGGTGAAGCCGGTTTCAGAAATCAATGAAAGGGGGGACGGATGGATTTTGAAGCGCTTGTCAAAGCGCATGGAGAAATGGCGCTTAAATACATTCGCTTTTTATAGGGCGGGAAAAAGTCAGCAGGATCTTTTTTATCTGTACGGCATCATGGCGTTTCTGTATGCAAGAAACAAATATTCTACGCTTCTGTATCCGCCGTTTGAGAAGAGCTATGACGGCTATTCGTGGCGGTATCTTGGAAATATGGAAACCGGAACATACAAAAACTTTCGCA
Source organism: Clostridia bacterium (assembly GCA_016296675.1). Classification (GTDB taxonomy): domain Bacteria; phylum Bacillota; class Clostridia; order Christensenellales; family Aristaeellaceae; genus SFHK01. The sequence goes on along the minus strand of JAEDIV010000201.1, from coordinate 884 downwards.
TCGGAACCCAGCATTCAGCCAACCTTGGAAGCGGAGGATGCGTGAGCCATTCGTCCTTCAGCGGCATCCCGAACACCGGCTTCAGGCCTATGATGAAGGACTGCATCATCAACGCCTGCGCAGATCTTCTCCTGAAAGGCGAAGAGCGAATCAAGCAGCATGCCGCCGAAGCAATTGAGGAAGGATATATTGTGAAAAAGCCTGAAGGAGAGTTCATGGTAAGCACGCCGTTTTTCAATATGGAGCAGATGGAGGCACTGAATCAGATTTCAGACAAACACCTATCGCCGCTGATGGGAGAATATAATCAAGCCGTGGAAGCGCTCGCTTCGGAATACAAAGAATTGTTTCCAAAGCATCTTCAAAAAGACGCCGACCGCATGTGCAATCATCTGTTTAACGGCATGTATTCGGTGATCATCGATTACGCCCAAAGAAACAAAATGATTGACATGCCCTCAAAGGATTGCTTTGTGGATGTGCTGGTTGAATACAGAAAAGAGTAGGGTAAAGAAGGTTTTCTCATTAAGAAATTATAGCGTCAAAGCGGGACGGGAAAGCCGTCCTGCTGAAAGAAACCAGCGTGTTTCCGTAGTAGAGACACCCGTCTACGGGTGCACGAGGACAAAAGCCTCCCTTGTGTAAAGGGAGGTGGATGCCCGTAAGGGCAGACGGAGGGATTGCAGCTCAGTTTTGCAGAAATGAACGGCCTGATTTATTGAATATAGTTAGCGACAATCCCTCAGTCACCTTCGGTGACAGCTCCCTTTACATAAGGGAGCCTCATGTGTACAAGCAAAACACCTGCTCATTTTTCGTGCAGGTCAGGTCATCAACAAACCTCCGGGAGAGGTATGGAGAGGGAGATAACTTCCTCTCCATTT
>JAEDIV010000200.1 GCA_016296675.1 Clostridia bacterium | reverse complement strand
GGATTTCAGGGGATCGGCCCTTCCCATCAAAAAAGGTACTTTTTTGATGGCTTAAAGCCCCGGACTTTCGTCCGGGGCTTTGATGCTTTAAAGCAAATTAGGCGATGTAGTTAACGGTGGTCTTCTCGGAAACAACGGGCTTAACAGCGTCGTCAGAGGAGTTGTCAACTACTACGGTGCCGGCCATAACAGCAGCCTTGATGGCTTCGTAGTCGGCTGCGGTGAAGGTGTTGAAGTTCCAGGAAGCTTCAGCAGTGGGGATGCCTACGTAGTCGCCCTGAGCGAGGGAGTAGGTGATGAACTGGCCGCCGTAGTTGGCCCAGTTGCCGGCAACGAACTCACCAAGCATGGTCTCGGTTACGTTCTGAAGGCCCTTCATAGCAGAGGTAACGAAGGGGTTGTAGGTGTACTCGCCGTTGGCAACGCCGCGTACGCCGATGTAGTTCTGGTCAACGTCAACGCCGATGACCTTGCCGTTGTTCTTGGTAGCAGCTTCAACAGCAGAGGTGTAGATGCCGCCGCCGCAAGCGAAAACGATCTCGGTGCCGTTGGCATACCAGCCTTCCATCTTCGCAGTGATGTTGGCATCACCGAAGAACTGGCCGCCGTAGGTGTAGTTGATTTCGATTTCTACGCCCATTTCAGAAGCAGCCTTGTCAGCGCCCTGAACGAAGCCGTAGCCGTAACGGATAACCGCGGGAACAGCCATGCCGCCGAGGAAGCCCAGCTTGGTGTAGCCGTCCTTAACCGCAGCGTAGCCGGCGAGGAAGCCAGCCTGCTCTTCAGCGAAGGTGATGCAAACGCTGTTGGCGGTGGGAACTTCGTAGTTTACATAGTCATAGGTCATGTCGCCGGCGCCAACGTCGATGGCGAGGAAGGCAACTTCAGGATATACGCCCTGAACTTCCATAAGAGCAGTGCCGAAGAGGTAGCCGGGCATAACGATGATGTTGGCGCCCTCAGCGATGGCCTGATCGATGGAAACGAGGCGGGCATCGGTGGAGTCAGCAGCGGGCTGATAGTAGGTGAAGGGGATGTTGTTGGCGGTACCGAAGGCTTCAACGCCCTGCCAGCAGGCCTGGTTGAAGGATTCGTCGTCGATGGTGCCAACGTCGGTTACGAGCGCGATCTTGTTTTCAGCAAGAGCTGCGCAGGACAGAGAGAGCATCATGACCAGAAGAAGAGCCAGAAACTTTTTCATTAGTTTTTCCTCCCGTATGATTGTTTAAACGGATATCCCGTCTACGCTGTACATTATAACATTTTTATATTAACTTTCAAGCAAGAAAGGAACGTTTCCAAACGCTAAACGTGAACACAACATTCTTGACAGATAAATATCCGCATGATATATTGTTCTTCAAAAGGGGGATGCGTGTATGAACGAACTTACATCTATTATAAAGGCCTCAAAGCGCATCGTGTTTTTCGGAGGTGCGGGCGTATCGACAGAATCCGGCATCCCGGATTTCAGAAGCGTGGACGGACTGTATAATCAGAAATATGCCTATCCGCCGGAAACCATTCTGTCAAGGACGTTTTTTGAGCTTCGTCCGGCGGAGTTTTTTAAATTCTATAAAGACAAAATGCTCCCGCTTGACGCCGTGCCCAACAACGCGCACAAAAAGCTTTTTGAACTGGAAACGGCAGGAAAGCTCACAGGCATCGTCACTCAGAACATCGACGGTCTTCATCAGAAAGCAGGCAGCATCCGCGTTTTCGAGCTGCATGGAAGCATCCACCGGAATTTCTGCATGGAATGCGGAAAATTCTACGGCCCCGAATTCATCAAAAACGCAGAGGGCGTGCCCAAATGCGAATGCGGCGGCGTGATCAAGCCGGATGTGGTTCTTTATGAAGAAGGCCTGGACGACGCAACGGTCAGAGGCGCGCTTCGCGTGATCTCCGAAGCCGACACTCTGATCGTAGCCGGCACCAGCCTGACCGTCTATCCCGCCGCAGGTTTTCTGGATTATTTCAGAGGCAAGAACCTGGTTCTGATCAACCGCGACCCAACGCCTGCCGACAGAAAGGCAACTCTGGTCATCAGAGAAAACGTCGGCAAGGTGCTTGGATCCATTCAAATATAATCCGGAAAGCAAACGCTTCCCGTTCCTATTATAATAATCCGATGTTCAGAGGATGATTTTCATGAAATGCAACGTAATTCTCAAGATGCTGCTCATATCCTGTCTGTGCCTTGTGCTGTTCAGTGCTTTGTCGGAGGACACGCAGGAGGAATTTTCGGTAAAGGCCGTCTTTCATGAAAAGCCGCTCATGCTTAAGCAGTTTGAGCCTTATGCGCTGGATGGCTATATCTCTTCCAATCTTCCGATGTCCTCTGTTCATTGCGTAATCTACGATGAAATCGGTCTCAAAAACGACTATGAGAAAACTGTCGGTTTTGCAGACCCCGCTTGGGAATATCCGCTCCAGAAGCTGATTGACCGATATGCGTTTTATCATCTCTCCCCCGGAGAAAAAACGCTGATCATCACCTGTGAAAGCGCAGGCATGATTCAGGAAGCCTGCCGCGTCCGCTTCACGGTGATGGGTGTTCCGGATGAGCCTTCGCACATCACTTCCGCCTGCAAATTCACCATGAGCGGGAACAAACATCTTCTGGTTCAGGGCAATTACTCCTCCAAAGGTTGCTGGAAGCCTGCATCAAAAGACGATATGATACGGATAACGCTTCCCCAGACCGCTTCATCCTTAAGAATCGACTGGGCCAATCCTCCGCATGCTTTTCTTATCGAATGCATGAATGAACAGGGCGACATCGTCAAAACATACGATGCGGGCGAAGAATACGTCTTCTATACGGATCTTTTCGAACTCGGCGAAGGCATAAAGGAAGCAAAAATCACACTCAGCGATCCGGACGCCGGTATCTGCGCGATTCGCGTATACGGCGAGATTACGCCCAGGGTGGATGTTCCCGATTTTCTGCCCATGCCGGAAAAGATCGATCTTATGGTTGTTTCCACCCATCAGGACGATGAACTTCTGATGTTCGGCGGCGCAGTTCCCTACTATACCGGCTCCGGAAAGGATGTAGGCATTGTCTATATGACAAACTGCACCCGCAGCCGTTATCAGGAAGCACTAAACGGCATATGGATGACCGGCGTTCCCTATCATCCGGTGTTCCTGGGTCTGGCGGACGGGCATACAAATTCCGCACCTCAGACATATGAATACTGGAACGGCAAAGAAAACACATTGTCTCTGGTCGTGGAAGCAATCCGAAAGCATAAGCCCGACGTCATCATGACGCACGGAGAACAAGGCGAATACGGTCACAATCAGCATAAGACAACCTCGGATGCTGTAATCCTGGCCGTACAGGCAGCCGCAGATCCCAAGCAATTCCCCGAAAGCTATGAAAAATACGGCGCATGGCAGGTCAAAAAGGCCTACCGCCACGAAAAAGGCGAAGGCCATATCATCATGGACTGGAATGTGCCGATGGAAGCTTTTGACGGACGAACGCCTCAGCAAATCAGCGAAATCGCCTATTTCCGCCATCCGTCCCAGCTTTACAGAAACGTGAAATTCACGCTCGGCGCCATTTATGATTATTACGGCTACACGCTGATCGAAT
>JAEDIV010000199.1 GCA_016296675.1 Clostridia bacterium | reverse complement strand
GGCTATTCTCCTTTCGGTCCGTGAAGCGAAATTTTCCCTTCCCTTCGCCGTCTCTCCTCTTGGATGTGAAAGCGCACTGACAAGCTATAAAAACGATTGCGCAGGAAAGAGCTACAGCGATATCCTTTCAGAATGCAAAAGCGCATGGAACAGCCTTCTTTCCAAGGTTCGTGTAAAAGGCAATGACGAAAACAGAAAGACCGTTTTCTATACCGCGCTTTACCGCGCGCTTTGCCGCATGCATAAAGCAGGCGCAAACGGCGAATATATCGGCTACGACGGAAAAGTGCATCCCGAAAACGGAAGCGCCTATATGGTGGACGACGGCATCTGGGATACGTATCGCGGCATGCATCCGCTTCAGCTTCTGCTTGATCCCAAAGGCCATGAGGACACGCTGAAAAGCTATCTCAGAATGTATCATGAAAGCGGCTGGCTCCCCCGTTTTCCGCATCTTTCGGGGAATGCTCCCTGTATGATTGGTCATCACACAGTTTCCCTGTTTGCAGAATCTTACATAAAAGGCGTTCCGTTTGATCTTGAATGCGCCTACGAAGCGGCCTATAAAAACGCCACTAAGCGCACGATGCTTCCCTGGCGTGACGGAGAGGCGGAAGAGCTTACAAAGTGCTATCACGAAAAAGGCTTTTTCCCTGCCCTTGAAGAGGACGAGGAAGAAACCTGTGAGAAAGTGCATCCGTTTGAAAACCGCCAGGCGGTTGCAGTAACGATTGAGCAGGCGTATGATGACTTCTGCGTATCTGTTCTTGCCGGGGCGCTTGGAAAAAATGAAGAAGCAAACTACTTCCTTGATCGTTCGATGAAGTATCAAAAGCTGTATGACGAATCCATCGGCTTTTTCCGCCCCAGAAAGGCTGACGGACAATTCATCCAAATCTACAATCCCAAATGGTGCGGCGGGCAAGGCGGGAGAAAATACTTCGCGGAGAACAACGCCTATATCTATAATTTTGCCGCCCAGCATGATATCGAAGGCATGATTGAGCTTCACGGCGGAAAGAGAGCCTTTTCAGAAAAGCTCGACAATCTATATGTAGAACAGTATGACGGCGTCTTAAAAAGTACCTTCCTCATGCAGTATCCAGACGCGACGGGACTGACGGGACAATTCTGCATGGGCAACGAACCGTCGTTCCACATTCCCTATCTTTATAACTATGCCGGTGAAGCATACAAGACGCAGAGAAAGATTCACGAGCTCATTGACCTTTGGTTTACGAATTCTCCGCTCGGCATCTGCGGCGACGAAGACGGCGGTGCAATGAGCGCATTTCTCGCCTTCAGCGCCATGGGATTCTATCCGGTAAATCCCGCAAGCGGCGTATATGATATCGGAAGTCCGATTTTCGACGAAATCGAAATCGATATGCCAAACGGTACAACTTTCACCATTGAAGCCACAGGCGCCGGCGGAAAGGCCAAATATATAAAGGAAGCCCTCCTTGACGGCGAAACGCTCGCATCTCCCATTTTAACGCATCAGCAGCTGCTGAGCGGAAAAACGCTGCGTCTCACGATGAGCGAACGCCCGAACAAGAACCTTTGGAAGTAAGAGGAAATCATAAACGGATCCATGCTATTTTGATTATTCCAAAGCACAGTCAGAAAAAGCGTGATTCCATTTACATCACGCTTTTTCTTTTTTATTCGTCAAGGGCTGACAGAATCTCTTTTCTGACAGCGTCCACATATTCTCCATCAAACGTGTAGTCAGAAAAGCTTCTGCACGCTTTTAACACCAGTCGTTTGGAAAGGGAGGAATCCTTTTTCCCCAGCGCGCTCAGAAGCTCATAATCTTCCGCGCCGATCCTCTGAAGCATCGCTCTTACCGACCATAGAGGACCGTTTTCTCCGGGATAAACAATGTGCGCATTCCCCGCGGGATAAGCAATTTCAGGGTGTTCCTCCTCCGGCTGATAGCATGTTTTTTCAAACGGCGTTTCCGTATGCACATTATAGCCCCAGTGGAGAAAGCCCTTGCAGTCGTAAAGATAGCACATCCACATGGGAAGAAGGCTCGCTGTGAGCGGCAAATCCATGACTCTGTTCATTACTTTGCCTGCCGGGAATCCGCAGGTGTACAGCCACATCTCTTCGCCGAGGTCCTGAAGATATCTGTACTCATCGATATATTTTTCATATACCGCCTGCTTGACGTCCCAGATTTCAAGCGCGCCGTCAAGATGCGTGCTTTCCACAGGATCATGAATCGGGATTCCGGGGAGGAATTTCCTTGCAATGGATGACAGAATCCTATAGTGATCGCTGTTGGGAAACTGAGGCTCGTCCACAAGCGTCTGCATGTATCTTTCCTGCCAGCCGTTTTTCTCTATCATGTCCCAAACTTCGGAAAAATAAATCTTCAGCTGCCGGTATCCTTCATGGGACGCAATCGAAACATCCCTGTCCCAAAGAAGATAATGCGTCTTTTCATCCCATACTTTAAACCGGGCTACAAAACCGCCCAGAACATACTGAAATCCACGTTCCAATGCAAGGGACGCCACTTTTTCAGAAAGCGAAAAATCAAATGATATGATTTTCCCCGTATCGTCGCGCACAGGAACGCCCGAGGGAATCTGAAGCTGCGTATTGCGCATTTCAAGCTGATTGTCGATATACTTAAGAAGAATTTCATCAAACGCAGGATCATTTGCATTCACTTTATGCTGTGATGAAATCTCTCCGATATTCAGCCAGTTGACCATGCCGAAGGATGCATGCTTTAGATCAGGAATCCGGGCGGCATGAACATTTATATCAATTTCCAATGGCAATATCTTGTCTCCGATCCTGATGGATAAAAATATGCGCTTGGATCCCCGGCTGATCGAATCAGGAACGTCGAGCTTTACATAAAAGGCAAGCCTGCCCTTTAGAAGTTTACCGTCATCAATCTCGCGCATGGCGTCAAACACATAAAAAGGCGCTTTGCGCGTTGCATATTCTTTTACTTCTTCGTAAGGTCCGGTGAGTACGTCTTTTCCGCTGTTCTGATCGACGCACACGGGCATAAGCTGATAGACTGCAGGCTTTGCAGAAAACGCATTTTCCCAAATAAGATCAACATTTTCATCTTTTTCAAGACAAACATCCGTCAGAATCTGAAAAGCCGTCATACCGCCTCTTGGCGCATCAAGGGTGATCCTTGTATCTTCCCTTTCGATTTCCATATCCGGATAAATCCAACTGCAGGACGAAAAGAACTGACCGCGCATTGCATTTCCTCCTTTTTTTCTCTTGATTTAATTATCATATTTTACCGCATGTTTGTCAATGTAAATTGCATTTCACAGATCAATTTTTTATTGTTTATGGAATCCTTTTATAGTATACTTGTATCACACTCGACTGTTTCTGGAGGTGCGTTATGAGAGAATGGTTCAAAGGAAGAAACGGCATGATGATTCATTGGGGACTGTATTCCCTCCTCGCAGGTGAATACAAAGGACAGAGAAGTTCCTCTTATGCTGAATGGATTCAGTCGCGCCTTCGGATTCCAAACGACGAATATGCGCGTCTTGCATCGGTGTTCAATCCCATTTATTTCTCCGCCGACGAATGGGTTCGCCTTGCCAAAGACGCCGGGCTTGAGTATGTCGTGATTAC
>JAEDIV010000198.1 GCA_016296675.1 Clostridia bacterium | reverse complement strand
GCCTTGCGCCCGCACCAGCAGATCGTCTTGATCTCCTCAATCGTGTCGGCCCAGGCCATGAGCCAGGTGCTTCCTTCAAAGAGGTTGCCCTGGAAGTCTGCGCGAAGGCCGTAGCAAATCACGGGCACATTCATGTCGTCTACGATTGCGACCAGCTTTTCCACCTGTTCCTTCTTTAAAAACTGCGCTTCGTCTACGATGATACAATCATAGTTCTTCACATTGATTTCGTCAAGCTCTTCCACAAATGAGCAGTCCGCCTTGAGGCCTGAGCGGGAGCCGACGACGCGCTCTCCGTCGCGGGTGTCCAGACGCGGCTTGAGCATCAGCGCTTTCTGGCCTCTTTCCATGTAATTATACTGAACCATGATGGCGTTGGCAGTCTTGGACGAGCCCATTGCGCCATATCTGAAATAAAGCTTTGCCATAAAAGTTTTCCCCTTTTCATGCGATGGAAGAAATATTCTACATGAAACAGGAAATTTCCTTCCATACTTTACAATTTCGCGTTTTCCGTATAGAATTGAATGCGGAGGAATGAAAAAACATGATCATTGCCGGCATCATCAGCGAATACAATCCATTTCACGCGGGTCATAAATATCATATTGAAAAAACGCGCAGCGAAACAAACTGCGATTATGTGGTTGCCTGCATGTCCGGCGCGTTTACCCAGCGGGGCGAAATGGCGTTTATGGACAAGTTTGACCGCGTGCGCATGGCGCTTCAGGGCGGGTGCGACGCTGTGTTTGAATTGCCCCAGGAATGCGCGGTCCGCCCGGCGGAATGGTTTGCCAGAGGCGGCGTGAGCGTGCTTGATCAGATCGGCTGCGATGTGCTTTCCTTCGGAACGGAATCGGGCGATAAAGATGAGCTTTTCAGGCTTTTCCATCTTCTTTCGGAGGAACCGGAAGAAATCAAATCGAAAATCCGGGAAGGGCTTCTTAAAGGGATGACGCTGGCCCGCGCAAGAGGCGAGGCGCTCAAAGACATTTGTCCCGGGCTTGAAAACATGCCCAATCTCTCGCTCGCGCTGGAATATCTTGCCTCTTTAAAGATCCTTAAGTCAAAAATGGATGTATGCGTGATCAAAAGAACCGCGCCCTATCACGCTCAAAAGGCCGACAAGGGCTTAAGCGCAAGCGAAATCCGTATGTCCGTTCAAAATGGAAACGCCCAATGGGCAATTGACAACATGCCTGAAGAAGTCAGGGACGAATTCCAATCGTTGCTTTTCGGCGGCGTAAGCGAAAAAGCGCGGATGGACAGCGTGTTTCTTCATATTTTAAGAACCATGTCCCCTGGGGACAGGGAACAATTGCCCGACGCCGGCGAAGGCTTGTCCGAACGCATTTATCAGAAAGCGCAGACGGCGGTGAGCCTTGAGGATCTGATTGAAAGCGTAAAATGCAAGCGGTATACGCGCGCCCGCATTACGCGCGTGATTGCTGCGGCTGTGCTGAAGATGCAAAAGGAAGCGCCGAAAGAAGCGCCGTATGCGCGCCTTCTGGGATTCAGGCGGGAAAGCGCGCCTCTTATCAAGGAACTGGACAAACGCTCAAACGGTAAAATCATATCAAGCCCCGACGCTGTCCGAACGCTTCCTGCCTTCCTGACCGAAATGCGCGCCACCGACCTTTGGGGTCTTTCCGCGCAGGGCGGCAGATACAGGAAAGCCGGACGCGAATGCACGGAAAAGTTCATCGTGATCGGATAAACTGTTCAGGATCTATCAAACGGGAAAAAGAAAATCTTTAAAACAAAGCGCCGATTAAAGCGCTATAAATCATAGGGAGGACGAACACATGTTACCCAGAAAAGAATATCCCCGTCCGCAGTTTGTGCGCAAGGGATGGATGAATTTAAACGGTGAATGGCAGTTTGAAATCGACCACGGCGGAAGCGGAAGATCGCGCGGCATGGTCGAAAAAGAAAAGTATGATTCCAAAATCATCGTGCCTTTCTGCCCGGAAAGCAAGCTGTCCGGCGTGGGATACACCGATTTCATGCGCGCCGTATGGTATAAGCGCACCTTTACGCTCCCGAAGGACGCAAAGGGCAAGCGCGTGTTTGTGAATTTCGGCGCGGTGGATTACCTTGCGGAAGTCTGGGTAAACGGCGTATCGGTCGGCACGCACAGAGGCGGCTATGTCGGTTTCCGCCTTGAAATCACGCATGCCTTAAAAGAGGGCGAAAACACGATTGTCGTCTGCGCGGATGATGATCTTCGGTCCGGACATCAGCCTTACGGAAAGCAGAGCCCGAGATATGAATCCTTCGGCTGCTCCTACACCCGCACCACCGGCATCTGGCAGACGGTGTGGCTCGAGTGGGCTAACGAAACTTTCCTTGAAAATGTGCGCCTGACGCCGGACGCGGCGAATGCGTCCCTTCTCATTGAAGCCGAAATCAGCGGAAACACCGAAGGCGTGACCCTCTGGGCGCAGGCGGCGTTTGACGGCGAATACGAATGCGAAATCGAAACAAGCGCCAACGGAAACAATGCCCAGATGCTGATGCTGATTGAAAATGTGCATCTCTGGAATGTGGGCGAAGGCAATCTTTACGACCTTACGCTGTCCCTCAGAAAGGACGGAAAGGAAATCGATCGCCTCGACAGCTATTTCGGCCTTCGCTCGATTTCCTTTGACGGCATGAAGTGCTTAATCAACGGAAAGCCTGTCTTCCAGCGCCTGATTCTTGATCAGGGCTTCTATCCGGACGGCATCTATACCGCCTCCTGTGATGAAGAACTCAAAAATGATATCCTTCGCTCAATGGCCATGGGCTTTAACGGCGCGCGCCTTCATCAGAAGGTGTTCGAGCCCCGCTTCCTCTATTGGGCGGACAAGCTCGGCTACATCTGCTGGGGCGAGATGGCCAGCTGGGGCGCAGATCCCAAGGACGGCTGGATTTTGCCGGCCTTCCTGGATGAGTGGATTCAGATCATCAAGCGCGACTATTCGGTTCCCTCCATCGTCGGCTGGTGCCCGTGGAACGAAACCTGGGGTGAAAGCGGAAACGGCCAGCACGCAGAAACCATGCGCATGACCTACAGAATCACCAAGGCCCTCGACCGCACCCGTCCCTGCATCGATACCTCCGGCGGCATCCATGTCGAAACCGACATCTATGATACCCACGACTATGAGCAGAACCCTGAAATCTATAAGGAGCGCTATGCGCCCGACGCGCCCGTCATTTATGATCAGTTCAAGGGCCGCCAGCACTATAAAGAGGGCCTGCCCGTATTTGTCAGCGAGTACGGCGGAATCGGCTGGAATCCCGACGGCAAGGGCTGGGGCTATGGCACGGGCCCGAAGACGGAGGAAGAGTTCATCGCGCGCTATAAGGGCCTTACGGACGCGCTTCTTGACAATCCCAACCACATGGGCTTCTGCTACACCCAGCTGACAGACGTAGAGCAGGAGATCAACGGTCTGTACTACTATGACCGCCGTCCCAAGTTCGACCCCGAAATCATCCATGCAATCACGTCCAGAAAGGCCGCGATTGAAGAATAGTTCCGCAAAATCATGTCTTAGGAATTTTCCGGCGATTTTATAAATGAAACGCCGGGAAATTTCAAGGGGCTGTTGCAGAAGCAAAAAATCTGCAGCAGCCCCTTTACGCGTGCCATAA
>JAEDIV010000197.1 GCA_016296675.1 Clostridia bacterium | reverse complement strand
CCATCAAAAAAGGTACTTTTTTGATGGCTTGAGCCCCGATGAAACAACTCGTTTCATCGGGGCTGCTTTTATCCCGCCAAAGAGGCGGATTTTATTTTCTTATACGCGCTTTAACTGAATTTCCTCTTCGTACTTTTCGATCTCATTAAACCACTCGCCGTCCACGGGCTTTCCGCATACGCGGCAGTATTCATCCCAGATCTCGCCGAAGGGCATGGTCTTGAGTTCTTCCATCTTGACCATGAGCTTGGTCCAGTTGCCTTCGTCCTGAAGCTTCTTAAGCTCTTTGTTGGGCTCAAGGAGGGCAAACAGCAGGGCCTTCTGGAGATTGCGGAAACCGGTGACCCATGCGGATACGCGGTTGATGGAGGCGTCGAAGTAGTCAAGAGCGATAAATACTCTGTCAAGGGCGTCGCAGCGGACGATTTCCTTGCAGATTTCCTTGGTCTCGTCGTCGAACAGAACCACATGGTCGCTGTCCCAGCGGACGCCGCGGGTTACGTGCAGGGCCATCTTCTTGTCATAGGCGAGGATGGAGGAAATCTTGTCGGAAACGACCTCGGTGGGATGATAGTGGCCGTTGTCCATGAGGGAGATGCAGTCGTCACGGGAAGAGGCGTACTTTAAGCACCACTCGGCAGAGCCTACGGTGTAGGACTCAACGCCGATGCCGAAGACCTTGCTCTCCGCGCAGGGGTATACCTTTTCCTTGTCGAAGGGCTCGGAAAGGATGGCATCGAAGGACTCCTTATAGCGGACGCGCGGGCCGATGCGGTCGGCGGGGATGTCCTTGAAGCCGTCGCCGGCCCAGATGTTCATGACGCAGGGCTGACCGAGCTCGTCCGCCAGATACTGGGAAATGCGCACGCAGGCCTTGCCGTGCTCGATCCAGAACTTTCTGGTTTCCTCATTGGGGGAAGACAGGGTCAGAGGATCGCACATGGGATGGGAGAAGAAGGTGGGGTTAAAGTCACAGCCGAGGCCGCGCTCTTTGCAGTAGTCAACCCACTTTTTGAAGTGCTTGGGTTCGAGCTTGTCACGGTCGACCCAGGGGTTTTCTTCGTCAAAAATCGCATAACAGGCGTGAAGGTTCATCTTTACCTGGCCGGGAACGAGAGAAATGACCTTGTCAATGTCGGCCATCAGCTCTTCGGGGGTTCTGGCGCGGCCCGGGTAATTGCCGGTGGTCTGGATGCCGCCGGTCAAGGGCTTGTTGGGGTCGGTGTCAAAGCCGCGGACGTCGTCGCCCTGCCAGCAGTGAAGAGCAACAGGAACCTTCTTTAATTTTTCGATGGCGGCATCGGTATCAATGCCTAAAAGGGCGTATTTGGCTTTTGCATCTGCGTAGCTCATAAGTCTTTTCCTCCTTAAATATGTGTTGACGGGCGCAAATCACTCCGCGCCTCCAAAATTTCTATTCATCATTTTAGCACATTTGTCTGTGAATTTCAATGCAAAGAATCACGAATTTCTCACATGTTTTCTTTGTCTTCCCGATGACATTTTGATAAAACCATGTTATAATCATAACAGAAATTCTATTTGGGAAGGAATTGACCTGAATGACAAAGAAAACAGCGGCTTTCATCCTTTCATCGCTCATTGCGCTTCTTTTTGCTTCCTTCGCGATGGGAGAAACCACTTGGGAACGCGATTTATTTGAACACTGGATTTTGAATGAAGCTGACGAGCGCACAAATGTCGGCGCGCATCAGATGAATAAGGATACATGCGAAATATGCTCAAGCAGCTTCTGGGTGTATGACGACGGTTCTGCGGAAATCCATACGTACAACGCCTACGAAGATCTTACCCATTACAGCTATTATGAATCAGACGGCGTGCTGTCGGACGACTATGTCTATATTTACAAATATGACGACAGCGGCAAAAAGCTTGCCTCATTCACCTACTATTTCGGCATTCTCACGGAAGAAAGCGAATATGCCCTTGATCCTTTCGGAAACAGCATTATTATTAAATCCATCGGCTTCAATGATGACGGCAGCGAAAGCGTCACCTTGTGCGACAATTACGGAAACACCATTCTTTCTTCGATGACAGACGAAAACGGAAACCTTGTCTTTGAAGAAACCTTCGAATACACTTACGGAGACGACGGATTCCCCCTGCGCACCATCCAGTCCACCCGTTTTGACGATGGTTCCACCTTCCGTATGGAATCCGACGAAATGGGCAACCGCGTTTTCGAAACCCAGATTGATGCGGACGGCACAGTCGTATATGCATTTGATTATTCTTATGAATACGACGAAAACGGCCGCATGCTGCGCGAAATCATTTCTGAGGACGGGCGCGTCACATACGAAACCATGTATGCCTACTCGGATGACCCCGATGATTTCTGGGGCTATCAGTGTATGACCATCGATTATTTTGAAAACGGCAGCAAGACCGTCTGCGAGCTGGATGAATTCGGCGATATCATTTCCGAAACCTCCTACAACGCTGACGGAAACATCATTTCCTGAAAATCCAATTAAAAATACGCTCCCGCTTATTTTCGGGAGCGTATTTTTTGTGAACAGATTTACTTCAGATTGGCTTTGAGCGCATTGATGGCTTCCTGAGCCATGCCGTTATTGAGAAGATAGTTCTGAGCGTCCTGAGCGAGGTCGGCGGTTTCAAGCGCAGCAGCGTCTTCTACGCCGGCGATAACCTTGAGCATTTCAATCGCGTTCTTTTCAACGATCATGTTATACTTTTCGGTTTCTTCCGCTGCGTCAACGCCGTAGTAGTTTTCATAGCTCATCATGTAATCGGCGATGATTTCATCCATGGTTGCGCCCATCAGCGCTTCGATCAGCATGGAGGCAAAGCCCGCTCTGTCCTTGCCCTCGGTGCAGTGTACGAGGTAGGGCGCTTCCTTCTGAGAGAGGAAAGTCAGGCCGTTTACGATGCCGGAAGCAAACTCGGCGGAAGCGAAGTTTACGGGCATGGCAAGAACGATCACATTGCCTTCGTCATAGAGCTTCTTGTAGTATTCGGAAGCGAAATCTTCAGCGGCTGCATACTCGGCGATTTCTTCGGCGGTGTCGGCCATGTTCATGACAGCCTTGATGCCGGCGGTCTCAACGAGCTTGTTGGTGATGGCAGCGCGGTTGTTTTCGTTGTTGATGGGAGAAGCGCTTCTAAAAAGCTTGCCGGCGGCAATGCCGGTGACCTTCACTTCGCGGAAGTTGGCAAAGGTGGCTTCGTCCTTGTAATCAGCGGGCTCGTTGGTGTAAACGAGAGAACTCATTTCCTGCGTGAAGAGCTCGCCGCCCTTTACCTTCAGGGTGATGGTTACTTCGTCGCCGATGCCGATTCCGGCGGTCTCAGCGAACTTGCCGTAGTTGATGCAAACGGCGATATTGGTGTGGCCGGGATAGGCGCGGACCATGTATTCGCCCTTGTTGACATAATAGCCGTTGAAATAAGGCATGTCGCCTTCGAAGGTTCCGGCCTTGACGGTTACAACGTCGCCCAGAGTGAAGCCCAGGCTGGTGAAGTCTTCAATGGTAACGTCCAGAAGCGCATGGCCGTACTTTTCGATCTCGGTAACCTTGCCGGTTACAGAAGCATTGGTCTCAGCAAAAGCGAACGCACTCATCATCAGCGCGAGCGCCAGAACCAGGGTAAGGAGCTTTTTCATGGTGGTATCT
>JAEDIV010000196.1 GCA_016296675.1 Clostridia bacterium | reverse complement strand
AGGGGATCCACAGCTCAATGTCATAGGTTCTTGCCATGGAGGCGGAGCAGTCGCCGGCGGCGAGCTTGGAGAGCTGATAATGGAGGCCCAGGCCTTCAACGAGGCGGCAGGCCTTGTCGATGAGCTCCTTGAGCATCGCGTTGGAATCCTCGGGCTTGGTGTAGCCGAACATTTCAACCTTGTTGAACTGATGGCCGCGGATCATGCCGCGCTCGCTGGCGCGATAGGTGCCGGCTTCACGTCTGTAGCAGGGAGTGTAGGCGAAAAGCTTTCTGGGAAGGTCGTTCTCGTTTAAGATCTCGCCTCTGTAGAGGTTGATAAGGGCAGTTTCCGCGGTCGGAAGCAGGAAGTGGAAGCCTTCCTCGGTGAGACGGAAAACGTCTTCTTCAAACTTCGGGAACTGGCCGGCAGTGAGGCCGCAGTCGTAGGTCAGGATATGCGGCGGGAGCATGAACTCGTAGCCGTCCTTGATGTGCTCGGTGATGAAGTAGTTGAGCAGCGCCCACTCGAGCTTCGCGCCTTCGCCGGTGTACAGCCAGTAACCGTTTCCGCCCATCTTTACGCCGCGCTCATAGTCGATAAGGCCGAGGGACGTGCAAAGATCGACATGGTTCTTGGGCTCGTATTCAAATTCGGGCTTTTCGCCAAACACCTTGATGACTTCGTTGGCTTCCTTGCCGCCGGCAACGACGTCTTCTGCAGGCAGGTTCGGAAGGGCAAGAACAAACTTGCGGATTTTTTCTTCGAGTTCGCCCTGTTCATTATCAAAAGCGGCGATCTTTTCCTTGATTTCCTTAAGCTCGTTGAGAAGCTCAGTGGCATCCAGGCCCTGCTTTTTGCGCATGGGGATTTCCTTGCTCTTTTTGTTGCTCTCGGCCTTCAGGTTTTCATTCTCCTGAAGAATGGCGCGGCGGCGCGCATCCCACTCAAGAAGCTCGGTGAGATCTACGTTGTATTCGCGCTTTTTGAGGGCTTCAGTAACAAATTCGGGATTGGAACGAATGAGATTGATGTCCAGCATTGTATTCACACTCCAAAAATTTAGCCCCTGCCGGTAAAAGCAGGGGCGAATTATAATCGCGGTACCACCCTATTCCCTGTGATTCCTCTCACAGGCTCTATCGGCTTTAACGTGCCTTTGCTCCGCTCTGCTTCTTTCGCAAAGAGCTCCGGGATGGAAGAAATCTTTCGTCTGTCCGGCTTTCACCAACCGCCGGATCTCTTGATGCGAGACAGAAAAACTCATTTCCCTTCATTGCATGAACATATTATACCCATTAATCTTCATTTGGCAAGCGTTCAATCGTTAAATAGCAAAATTATCTTCGAATAATTCTTTCAAGCGCATCTTTGTCAATGCCCGGGCACACAGTTTCTATGTGGGCAAGAATATCCCGAAAAGATTTTTCCGGATTTTCATTGTATGCGCTTATTGTGTATTCGCTTCCGAATGCATTTTCCGGCGTATCCATGACGCCGATGGACCATCCGTACGGCTCCTGATAGCGGTTTTTCTTTCTGTCAAACCCCCGGATAACAAGATAGGTTTTCATTTGAAGATCGGTAAGCGCGCCTTCAAATCCCGTCTTCCCCACGTTCTTTTTTATATCGCTCGTCATGGACATCGGATGCATCCGGACAAATTCCATGATGTTTTGATTTCTCGGCGTTTCAAGGCCCTCTTCCCATCTTGAATCAAAATCGTAGCCGTCTCGTCTGTAATTGGCAAACTTTGGAAACCACGCTCTGCTTACAAAGCCGGCTCTGTTTGAAAACATCTTTCCGTATATGATTTCTCCCTCGTTTGCCGCTTCTTCTCTCCAGTGCCACGGATCATCATTAAGGCCCGTCCACCACTGTCCAGGCGTCATTTCTTCGACCGAAAACCCTGGTACACCGACATTGAAAAGCGGCAGAAAGCCGATTTCATTTACAAGATCCGTAAGGTCCTTTGCGCTTTTGAGCGATCTGTCAATAAGCATCCGTTTCACACCCTTATAAAATATGCGCGGCAGAGGTAAACCCGCCGCGCTCTATCCATCTTTTGCTTATTTCACATTGACTTTATCGATAAACTCGATAATATCGCTGAGCGCCTGTTCGTCAGAGGGAATCTCTTTCTTATAGGCGTTTTTGTAGGAGATCTGAACCATGACGCAGCTGTTCTTCACGCCGTTTTCGATATAAGCGTTGATGAACTTCACATAAAGGCCGGTCTCGGGATCGCGTTCATAGTTGGTTCGCGTGGCGCCGTGGTATACATTGCCCTTGACAGGAGATACGCCGTCAAACTGCTCGGAATAGACAACCTTGCTGTCTTCGGAGTTTTCGCCAAGGATATTGCCGATCAGGTCTTCATAATCCATGAGGCAGCCCTGAATGACCACGGAACTCATGAAAGTGTCCTCAGCATCTGCCGGCTTGAAAGCGAATGCCTGTCTGTAGGAATCGCTTGCAGAAATGAGCTCGGGATAAGGCGTGTAACCTTCGATCTGATCGATATTGCCAACGATAAAGTAGCGGCCGTTCTCGCCGTAACGGCCGGATTCGCGGTTGATTACAAGATCATTTTCTGAAGCGCCGATCAGTTTATCGCCTCTGAACTGCAGGCTTCCGTCCAGGTGCGGAAGCATATCGACTTTATAAAGAACAATCAGAAGAATAACAATGACTGCAGCCGCAATGGTCAGAATTTTATAAAGAAGCTGTTTCTCTTTGGGGAGATCCTTAAAAGTAGCCGGCTTCTGTTTTTTCAGGGTTCTTGCATGTGCTGTATTATTTTTGCGTTTGCTGCCCATGGTCTAAATCCGTCCCTTCGTGATTAAGTTATACATTGGATATGATACCACATAAGCGTTTGAATTACAATTGTTTTACATAAAAAACCGGGGATTTTTCTTCCTCCACGCCCTTATTCAGGAGTAGTTCCTCTTTACGCTTATCTTTACTTGTGATACCACCAAAAGTATGGTATAATAAAATGTGGTTAAATGCATGTTCGCATCGCGCCTTAGATATAATTTAGCAAAATCATTTTTCAGAGGTGCTTATGTCCCAGAAAAAGGATAAACTGGTGTCTGCGACCCTGTCTGTTACCATGATCATTCTTTTATCCAAGGGGATTGGATTTATTCGCGAAATGATCATGGCTTATTATTTCGGACGCAACTGGATTACCGACGCATACAACTCCGCATACAGTCTTTTTTATCTGCCTGTTCTTTTGTTTTCCTCCTGCATAACCAGCACGCTTATGCCCCTTTATATCAAAAAAGAAAACGAGCTTGGCCAGGACCATGCAAATCGCTTTGCAAGCAACACGCTCAATGTGTTCATGTTCTTATCGCTCGTTATCTCCGCAATCATGATGATCTTTGCGCCGCAGCTCGTTTCCATCGTCTATCCGGGCTTTGACGGCGAAACCTTCCGCCTTACCACGCTTCTGAGCCGCATCATGGATCCGGCGCTTATTTTCTTTGTCGCCGGAATCGTGCTTTCCACTCTCCTTAACGCGCAGGAGCATTATATCGCAGCCCAGTTAACCGGCCTCCCCTTAAGCTTTGCACTGATTTTTGCCGCGGTATTTCTGTCCGATGCCTACGGCATTCATGCACAGGCATGGGGCGTTGTCGCTGCAGGTGTTCTTCAGGTTGTAATCCTGATCCCATGGCACACTTGGCAGCA
>JAEDIV010000046.1 GCA_016296675.1 Clostridia bacterium | reverse complement strand
CAGGGGATCGGCCCTTCCCATCAAAAAAGGTACTTTTTTGATGGCTTGAAAAAGCCTCCCTTGCGGGAGGCTTTTTGCGATTGATTTCAATCAAATGGAGAGAAGATTCAATTATTTCGCTCCGGGGAAGGTTCCGCGATAGTTGCCGTCGATATAGGCCTGGCGATAGGCTTCGATAACCTTATCCGCGCCTGCATCGAGGATGGCCTGGATGTACTCGTCCCATACAGCGTCAAAGTCAGCGGGATCGCAGCTGATGGTCTGGGCGATCAGCTCGTTCTGCTTGGTGATGACGGTGGCGGAGTAGTCGGTCGCGGCCTGGATCGGAACGGTGAAGCTGATCTGGGTCCACGCATCGGCGTTGGAGTAGAGAACGGACTTGGCAACCTGCTCTTCATAGCCGGGGAAGGAGCGGGCAACATAAGCAGCGTTCTTGGCGTTGTCGCCGAAGTTGTAGCCGTTGGAGATGAATACTACGTCGCCGACATGCATCTTGTTTTCATCCGGAACCTGATCGGTGGGAACAGCGTTGAGGGGCAGGCCGTTCTCATCGAGGCTGTGGTAGTTGATACCGTCAACGCCGTTCTGCATGGCGAACATGTTCTCGGGGACGCACATCCAGTCGAGATACTTGATAGCGGCGGTAGCGGTCTCTTCGCTTACCCAGCCGGGTACGAAGATGGTGAGTCCGGCGGCGTCATAGTTGTCGTGATAGGTCTTGCCGTTGTAGATGTTGGCCCAGGCGTTTACGGGGATCCACTCGGCGCCTTCTACGTTCCTGGCCATTTCAGCCTGATAGTTCTTGTCGGTGCGCCACGGCTGATCGTACTGCTGGAGGAAGTAGCCGAAGTAGCCCTGGGTCATGTAGGTGTCGCCGATGGTGCTGTCGGTGTCAACGGCGAAGTTCTCATACAGAACGCCGTCATGATACCACTTGTTGAACAGCTCAAAAGCTTCCTTCGCGCCGGGGAGCATTTCGGGGTTGTCCTTGTAGGCAATCCAGTCTTCCTCGGTGATCTCGTCGAAGTTTACGAAAGCGCTGATGTAGTAGCGCATGGCGAACATGGGGTTGGAGGTGAAGATCGCATAGCTGAAGGGGATGGTCATCTTGCCGCCGAGCTCAGCGTCCTTGGCAGCGTAGAGGTACTCTTCCAGCTCGTCGATGGTCTTGGGTTCTTCCATGTCCAGCGCCTTGAGCCAGTCGGAGCGAACGAATGCGCCCTGGTTGACAACAGAGATGCGGCGGGCAGGGATGGTGTACTGGGTCTTCACGCCGTCTCCATCGGGATCGAACGCGCCGTAGCCCAGGAGGTTTTCGCCCAGGAAGGCAACGATGTTTGCGCCGTACTGGTCGATGGCGTCATCCAGAGCGTAAACGCCGCCGTCAGCGATCAGAGCGTTTACGAGGTCGCCGTTATAGGTGATGCAGATGTCGGCAGCGGTTTCGCCGCTGATCTGGGTGGTGAGGATGTCGCCTTCCTCCCAGCGGGATACGGGAACGAACTCGAGCTTGATGCCGTTGGGATCGCCGAAGTTCTTCTGGGCATAGTGAAGCTGCCAGCAGTCTTCAAGATTGAGGCCGGCGATAGAGCGATCGAACACTTCTACGCGAAGGGTCAGATCGTACTCCGCTTCTGCAGAGGCGGTCAGGCACATGCAGCTGAAAGCCAGAACAAGCGCCAGAACGAGGGTCATGATCTTTTTCATGTGGTACACTCCTTCTTATATTTTTTTACCGCTTACGGCGGCAGAGATACAGAATGCTTTTATCCCTTTACAGCGCCGATGGTTACGCCGGATACGAAATAGCGCTGAACGAAGGGATAGACGACCAGAATGGGAAGCGTCGCAAAGATAATCGTGGCCGACTCGATGGACTCGGAAACGTTTTGAGCATTGCTGTTTGCGTTTCCTTCGATGGCGGTTACATCGACTGCGGTCGAGCCCTTGATGATGTTATAGAGTCTTAGCTGCAAAGGCTGAAGGGACTTGGTCTGGATGTAATACTTGGCGTCTGCGAAGCTGTTCCATTTGCCGACCGCGTAGAAAAGCGTGAGGGTTGCAATCGAGGCAAGGGACAGGGGAAGATATACACGCAAAAGAATCTGGAAATCGTTCGCGCCGTCAATGGTCGCGGCTTCTTCCAGCTCCTTGGGCAGGGAGGCAAAGAAGCTTTTCATGATGATCATATTGTATGTGGACAAGACGCCAGGAATGATCAAAGACCACATGCTGTCGAGTAAGCCGAACCATTTGACGTTTAAGTAAACCGGAATCGTGCCGCCGGAAAAATACATGGTGAAAAGCGCCATCAGATTAAAAAATTTTCTTCCGGCCAGGCGTTCCTTGGTCAGGGGATAAGCCATTAAAATGGTCATCACCATGGCAATCGCCGTGTAGATTACAGTGAGCTCCACGGTGTAAAGCAGGCAGTTGATCATCGTCTTGTCGGAGAAGAGGATTTCGTACGCTTTTGTTTCAAACTCTACCGGATAAAACGCAACATCGCCTCTTAGAATTGCGGACTTGGACGAGAAGGAAATCGCGATAACGTTTAAAAACGGCAGAACGCAGGTGAGCACAAAGACGAAGATCACGGCAACCAGAACAATCTGGCCGACGGGGATTTTTCTTTTTTTTCGTTTGGGCTGAACCAAAACAGCTGTCATTTGCATATGCCCCCTTTCTTACCAGATGCCGTCTTCGCCGAGCTTCTTGGTGACAAAGTTGGCGGCGGAGATCATGATAAGGCCAACGACAGACTGGAAAAGACCAATGGCTGTTGCGCGGTCAAACTTCGCATTGGTGATACCGGTTCTGTATACAAAGGTGGAAAGAACGTCTGAGTAGTCTTGAACGAGGGTGTTTCCGAGGATGTAGGGGCGGTCGAAGCTGATGTTCATCATCTGGCCGACGTTCAGAATCAGAAGAACCGCGATGGTCGAGCGGATGCCGGGCAGCGTTACGTGCCAGATCTGCTGCATTTTGTTTGCGCCGTCGATCTTAGCGGCCTCAAACAGTTCCATATTGATGCCGGTGATTGCCGACAGATACAATATCGTGCCCCAGCCCATACTCTGCCAGACGCCCACGATCGTGTAGGTCAATTGCCAGGTTGGGCCGTCGGTTAAGAAGGGAACGTTTTCTTTGATCAGTCCGCTTTTTAAAAGGGAAGCGTTGATAACGCCGGTGGTCGGGGCGAAGATTTTTAAAACCATACCGCCGATGATGATCCAGCTTAAGAAGTGGGGAAGATACAAAAGCGTCTGGGATACGCGCTTGATGCCCTTGTTTCGGATTTCGTTTAACATGATGGCCAGAATAATCGGCACGGGGAAGCCCATGATCAGCCCCATGAGATTCAGCCACAGCGTGTTTTTAAGCGCAAGCGGGAAATCGCGCAATTGCATAACGAATTCAAAGTTTTCAAGGCCCGCCCAGGTGCTTCCGGCCATGCCCTTTACAAGGCTGAACTTCTGAAAGGCGATGATCACGCCAACCATCGGCTTATAGCAGAACATGATGTACCACGCGACGGGAATGATCAGCATCAGATACAACCGCCAGTCTCTCAGCAGCCAGAAAAACGGTTTTTTTCGGTTCTGCATATCCATTCATCCTCTCTTTGTTGATCCCTGAATCCATATTCTTCTTATGGTTAAAATCGGGAATTGACAAACATACAATAATATATAATATTATACTGCTAAAATTATAGAAATTCAATGGATATGACGATGATTTTAATAAAAGATCAGACAAAATGGGTAGTCCGATCGGACAAAAATATCATTTCGTGATGCGTACATAGATATGATGCGTATCTTCATGGTGGATATATCCGCCGGACGCGAGCATCACGTGGAGAGAAACGGGATTGTCCTTTTGTACGCGCAGATAGATTTCGTTTTCAGGGATCGCCCGGACAAATTCATATTCCTTTTGTGCGTCCTGTAAATTGGCTTCCTTCAGCGTAAGCATTTCTTTCGCCTCCTTGCGAATGCGTAATTTTATGGGTATCATATCATAAGAAAAGGATGCTTTCAATAAATCTGCCGAATTGGAACCTTTTGGCGCTTTTGATCCGACTAAATAGGGAAAGGATCGAAATAAGGAGCGTGAGAATATGATGAAAATGATGAAAAAGCTTATGGGTCTTGCTCTTGTGGTTTCTGTTTTTTTTACGGGCATTTTTGCGTCCTGCGGAAATGCGGAAGAGATTTTTGAAGCGGAATATCCGTTTGCCTATCCTATGCCTGATCAGGCGGATTATTTGCTGGAAAACGGCGAATTCGACTATGACGCGTACGACAAGGCGTATGAAAAATGGGCCGAAACGGACAGAAATGATCCGCTCCTGTTTGCGGGTGACGAACAGCTGAGCGCGTATTTCAAAAGTATTTCCAAGGAAATGCTGACAGCCAAAGATCAGAAAAACAAGGTGATTTCGCCGGTCAATATTTATCTTGCGCTTTCGATGCTCTCTGAAATCACGGACGGCGGCACGCGGGATGAAATTCTGAATGTTTTGGGCGCAGACAGCATCGAATCCCTGCGCTACCGCGCAAACAGGATCTTTTTGTCCGTCTACAAAAACGACGGCCAGACGGTTTCCGTGCCCGCTTCGTCCGTGTGGCTCAGAAACGATATGGAATATAAAAAGGACGCGTTGAGCATTTTAGCGGATAAGTATTTTGCTTCTTCCTTCTCGGGCGAAATGGGAAGCGACGCATACAATCAAATGATCCGAAAATGGCTTGCTGATCAGACCGGCGGGCTTTTGAAGGAGCAGGCGGAAAAGATTTCCCTTGACCCCGAAACGGTCATCGCGCTTGCGTCGAGCTTGTATTTTAAAGCCGGCTGGTCGAGCGAATTTTCGAAAGCAAATACAAAGACCGATATTTTCCATGCGCCTTTGGGCGATGTGCCCGGCGAATTCATGTACAAAAGTTCTACGGACACCTATTATTGGAGCGATCGCTTCGGCGCCGTCGCGCTGCCCATGACAAACGGGGGCAGAATGTGGATCGTCCTGCCGGATGAAGGAACAGCGGCCGAAAGCCTTTTTGAATCGGATGAGATCCAAAATCTGATCAAAAGTCCCGCCGAATGGGAAAACAAGAAACGGCTCATCGTTCACAAAGCCATTCCGAAATTCGACGTTGCGGGTGAAAACGATCTGATCGGCGCGCTCAGGAATCTGGGCGTTATGTCGGTGTTTGATAAAAACACGTCTGATTTTTCGCCGCTTACCGATATTCCCGAGCTTTCGGTTTCCAAAGTTCAGCACGATGCGCGCGTGAAAATCGACGAAGAGGGCGTGGAGGCCGCTGCCTACACCGTGATCACAGTGCTTGCCGCATCCATGCGTCCGCCTGAGGAGGAAATGGAGTTTGTCGCAGACCGCCCGTTTGCTTTTGTGATCACCTCTCAGGATAATCTTCCATTGTTTTCGGGAATTGTGAATGAACCGGAGAAATGAGATAAAGATCGCGTGCGACCGGAAGTCGGATTATCGGTAAACCAAAATAAGAAGAATGGAGAGGGCTTTGTTTTCCTCTCCATTCTTCTTATTTTCTGCGGGTCATTTTCTTGAAATCTTCCCGAAGGATCGCGTAGACGTTTACGTCCACATATTTTCCTTTGTTGTAGAGTCTGCCTCTGAGCGTTCCTTCCTTTTTCATGCCGCATTTTTCCATGACGCGGCCGGAAGCTTCGTTGTCGGTTTCGTGCTGGGCTTCGATGCGGTGAAGGTGGAGATCATAGAAGCTGTAGTCGATCACGGCTTTCAGCGCTTCTGTCATATAGCCCATGTTCCACTTGGCGCGGGCCAGGGAATAGCCGACCTCGCAGGCGTTGTTTTCCGCCTGATACCACATATACCCGATGGTGCCGATGATTTTGCCCGTGGCCTTTTCCTCAATGCCCCAGCTGGAGGGCTCGCCCATGCGGTATTTGCGGATCATGTATCGCAGGTATGCCTTGGTGTCGTTGACAGAGGTATGCGCATCCCACAGAACGTGCTTTGCGACCAAAGGATCGCAGCTGTAGGCGTACATGTCGTTTGCATCGTCCATTTTCACCTTGCGAAGCACCAATCGCTCCGTCTCAAGCACTGGCATTTTTTCAAACGGCGATATTCCAAACATCAGATTTCAACTTCCTTATGAAGGTGTGCAGAGTCATAGATACCCTGAAGCATGCGCTGCATGGTGACGGCCTGATCAAGATCGCTCATGGGCTTTTTGCCGGTTCTCAGGCAGTCGATAAAGTGATCAATTTCGGATGCAAAGTTGTTTACGTTTGCGCTCTGGGGCTTGTTGTCGGTTAAGTATCCGAGCTCTTCGCCGTAAACGGTCAGAGGATCCAGCCTTGCGCCGGCTTTGGTTCCGCAGATCTGGGTATAGCTTTCGCCCGGAGCGTTCAGGGCCCAGCTGACTTCAAACAGAAGGCTTGCGCCGTTTTCAAAATGGATTACGCCGCAGGCGCTGTCCTCGGTGTCAAATGCGGTCACGTCGCTGTCCAGCGCGGTCCAGCGGTTTACGCCCTTGGTTTTGAAGTCGCCGATCGCATAGGAGGTGGAGGCGCTTACGCGAACGGGCTTCGGGCAGCCCATCAAAAACCAGGTTCTGTCGATGCAGTGAACGCCGATATCGATAACGGGGCCGCCGCCGGACTTCGAAGTATCCGTAAACCAGCCGATGGGGGTTCCGCGGCGACGGGTGTAGGCGGTCTTGGCGTAATAAATTTCGCCCAGTTTGCCTGCGTCCACCATCTCGCGAAGCAGCTGGGCTTCGCCGGAATAGCGGGTGGGCACGGCGAGCATGAAGGTGACGCCGGCTTTTTCGATTTCCTTTTTCATTTCAAGCGCATGCTCAAGGTTCAGAGCCATCGGCTTTTCGCACAGAATGTGCTTGCCCGCGCGGGCCGCGGAGATGGCGACCGACGCATGGGAGCGGTTCCACACGCAGATGTCCACATAGTCGCATTCGACGTTTTCGAGCATCTCTTCAACGGAAGAAAACGCTTTGGGGATGCCGAATTTCTTTGCGGCTTCCTGCGCTCTTTCGAGGTTCAGATCCGCGATGCCGGTGATTTCCACGTCGTCGCGTTGTTGATAGACCGGAAGATGCGCGCTCTGGGCGATGTTTCCTGCGCCAACGATGCAAAGCTTGATTTTCTCCATTTGTAAAAGCCCTCCCGATATTTTTTATTCGAAAATATTGAGTCCTTCCGTATAGCCGGGGCGTCCTGCGGGAAACGCCGCGCTTTCTCCCGGCAAAAGGCAGCCGAAGAATTCTGCGCCGGGTACGCATACGCCGACGGCGGCGGTTTGTCCGGCGTTTACAACTGCGCCTTCCTTTACGAGAATCTGGGTTTCAGAAATCTTGTTGAGCGTTCCGCCCTCCGGGAAGATCAGAGAATCGGATTTGGCGATGGTTTCGCCGTCTCTTATGATCTTTGCGCGAACGATGATGAATTCGTTTTCTTCCTTTTCAACGCAGAGGCGGCCGATGGCTTCCGCGCTTGTTCCCATTACGGGGAAATTCGCCGTCATGAGTTCTTCGCCCGTCATCGAATAGGCGACGGCGACGACGGTTGCGGGCTGTGCGCTTTCATCGGAAACATAATATACGGGCACGGTGAGAAGGCCGTCTTTCATGCTGCCCTCCGGCTGAACGGCGAAGGCATGCTCCCTGCGCCATGCCTGCATCAGCGCATAATACGCCGGACGCGGGCGGTCGTTATGATCGAAAAGCGCGCGGGAGGCAAAGGCGTGTCCGTTGTCGCGCACCTGGCCCAGAATAAAGGGCATTTCGCGAAGGCGCGCGGATTCCGCCTGCCGGCGAACCGACATCGCCTGAAGATAGCGGGTGATGTCGATCTTTTTTTCAATGGGCGCGTCTTCTCCGTAGAGCATGACGCATTCCTTGAAAACGTCCTCATGAATGCCGCTTAAGCGCCAAAGGGCTTCCTTTTCAAGGGTGGATGTGTCGCCGCCGGACAATTCCATCAGGGTTTCCATGCGGGAAACGGCGTATTTTGAAACGTTTACCGGAATCTTTCCGTAGATATAGGCGGTCAGGCCGCGATCCGCAGCCAGCGTGAAGGCGCGCTCTCTCATGGGCGTGACTACGCTGTTTCCGCCTGCGCGGGCGGTGATCGCCATGCCGAATGCATCGGATACCTGAAAACCGCGCGCGGCGGACTTGGCGTCCCTTGCGTATTTTACGATGGTTGCGCCGTCGGAAGTGATTTCGTCCTTTTTGACTTTCATTTCAAGGGAAATCCTGCCGGCGGGCACGTTTTTAAACGGCACGCATTCGACGAGATTTTTGCCGGGAAGAACGTCTTTATAGATTTTTTTCGTGATGGTTTCGCCGTTTGCCGTCAGATAAAACGCCATCTGAATTTCGATTTCCGAAAGCGCGTTGATTTCCGCCGTCACGCGGCAGTCGCCGCCTTCATAATGCGCGTCGAACGCGGAAATGGCCGTTTCGCCGCAGTCGTAGAGAAACAGTTGTCCCGTAAGGCCCACAGTCGGAACCATCACGCGGTTGTCCTCGGGATCAAACTCAATTTCAAGAAGATTGCTTTCTTCCTTGATAAACCCGGTAACTTCAACGCGCGCGTTGTCGCCGTCGCCGGATTTGATTTCCGTGCCGTTTAAGCGCATTAAGTAGCGGCCCGTCAGTCCGTCCATCACAAGATAGGCGCGCGCGCCGTCAAAGGCCGGCGCCTGAAAAGAGGTATGGTATCGCCAGCATCTACGGAACACCCATTCGCGGCTCAATCGCGAAACCAGCTTTCCGTCATCCTTGACCACGCCCGTGCGCAAAAGCGCGTCCATCACCTTAAGCGGCGCGCCGAGGCGGATATCCGACAGGATTCCATCGGTCAAAAACCAGTCGCAGGGAATTTTTCTAAGCATAGTCTTTATTCCTCCGAGCGAAGATGCTTATCCGCCATCAGAATCGCAAGCGCGGTCTTTCCGTCGGAAATTTCGCCGCGGGCGATCATGGAGCAGGCTTCCTTTATGGGCATCTTCACAAGATCCAGAAATTCATCATCGTCAAAATCGGTTTCGCCCATAGTGAGATCTTCTGCAAGATACAGAGAAATGAGCTCCGAGCAGAAGCCGGGCGTGGTCGCCATGTCCATAAGATGCGTCCACTTTTTTGCCGAAAAACCGGTTTCCTCCCTGAGTTCGCGTTTGGCGCATTCAAAGCGGTCTTCGCCCCAATAGTCCAGCTTGCCGGCCGGAATTTCCAGCATGATTTTGTCAAACGGCGTTCTGTACTGGCGCACGAGGTAGACGTTTCCGTCTTTGTCGACGGGAACGATCGCGCTAGCGCCCCGGTGGAGAACGATTTCCCTGGACGCTTCGTTTCCGTTTGCGAGCGTGACAGTCCATTTCTGAACGTCCAGAATCGAGCCTTTATAGATTTCGGATTTTTCGCCGATTTTCTCTCTCAGCATTTCGTCATTCATCGGTTTTTTCCTCATTTATATATGCATATTGGCGGTCCTGAGTATTTCGATTCAGGCAGGAAAAAATCCTGCCGCAGCCTTTATTTCCATTTAAAATTATACCTCCGTGTCCATACAAAGTCAACACGCGCACTTTGCGAGAAAACAGGATTGACGGCGAATGGGAATCGGCCTATAATGGGCGTGCAGGAAGGTGAAACATTTGAAAAAACTGGAAGCAAACAAGCGAAACGGCATCATAAAGCTTGTGCTGTTTGCGCTTTTTATGCTGATACTGACTGTTGTGTTTGGAAAACCCATCATCCGTGCCGTAAAGGATCCGGTTGCCTTCAGAAGCTGGGTGGAAAGCGGCGGCATTTTCGGGAAACTCATTTTTTTCGGCATGATGTACATACAGACCATCATTGCCTTTATTCCCGGCGAGCCCCTTGAAATCGCGGCGGGCTATGCCTTCGGCGCGTTTGGCGGCATGATCATCACCATGCTCGGCCAGATGCTGGGATCGGTTACCGTATTTCTGTTTGTCAAAAAATACGGAATGAAGCTGGTAAGCGTTTTTATTTCCAAAGAGCAGATCGCGTCCATGCGGTTTTTGAAAAACGAAAAAAAGCTTGAAATCCTGACCTTCTTTATTTTCCTGACGCCCGGAACACCCAAGGATGCGCTGTGCTATTTTGTGGGGCTTACGCCCATGCGCCTGGGGCCGTGGCTGCTCATTTCCTCCGTCGCTCGCATTCCGTCCATCGTCACCTCCACCATCGGGGGAAACGCGCTGGGCATCGGAAAGATCACGCTGGCGATCATCGTGTTTGCGCTCACCGTCGCCGTTTCCGCAATCGGCTATTTTATGTATCTACGTTACAGCAAAAAACGGGAACAAGCAAAAAGAGAGGATGCAGTCTTTGTGAAAGCAGGAAAGCCGCTGGACGCCGTTCTCCTTCTGGGACTGCGCCTGAAAAACGGATGTGAACCTGAAAAAGAGCTCGTTGACCGCGCGCAGCTTGCCGCCGATGTGTTCAAAAAAAGCGACGCGCCCGTCATCATTGCCTGCGGGGGTATGGTGGAGGAAGGCGAAAAGACGGAAGCGGAGGTTATGGAAGGATTGCTTACCGAAATGGGCGTTCCCGAAGAGAAGATCATCCGTGAGGACAAAAGCAAAATTACCTATGAGAATATCAAGAACGCCCGCGCAATTCTGAACAAAAAACGCGCGCATGTCGCCGTAGTCACGAGCGATTATCATGTAAGGCGCAGCCTGCTTCTTTGCCGCATGCATAAAATGAAGGCTGTCGGCTACGGGGCCAAGACTCCGGAGGATGATCTCAAAGCATACCGCAGAAAGCTGGAATTCCGGCTGTATTTTGATACGCTTCTGGGCTTTCAGAAGCCCGGACGCAAAAGGCCTGCCTGGTATCAGGCGCTTACAAAAAATCTCATGCCGAAAAAATGACGCTATTGAAGAAAACGGAAGAAAAGAGTATAATGATATAAAACATATGCGGAGGGACAAAAATTATGATTCTGAATTCCTTTAGCCTTGAAGGCAAAATTGCATGGATCACCGGCGCGAGCTACGGCATCGGCTTTGCCATTGCTACCGCGTTTCATGAAGCGGGCGCGAAAATCGTGTTCAACGACATCAATCAGGAGCTGGTCGACAAGGGCCTTAAGGCGTACGAAGAGGCCGGCATTCCCGCCCGCGGCTATGTATGCGACGTAACCGATGAAGGCGCGGTCGCTGCGCTCGTCAAAAAAATCAAAGAGGACGTCGGCGTGATCGATATCCTCGTCAACAACGCCGGCATCATCAAGCGCATTCCCATGTGCGAAATGAGCGCGGCGGATTTCAGAAAGGTCATCGACGTCGACCTGAACGCTCCCTTCATCTGCGCCAAGGCCGTTATCCCCGGCATGATCGACAAGGGCCACGGCAAGATCATCAACATCTGCTCCATGATGAGCGAACTGGGCCGCGAGACCGTTTCCGCTTATGCCAGTGCCAAGGGCGGCCTTAAGATGCTGACCAGAAACATCTGCGCTGAATTCGGCGAGAAGAACATCCAGTGCAACGGCATCGGCCCCGGCTACATCGAAACCCCGCAGACCGCGCCTTTGCGCGTGCCCGGACATCCGTTCAACGAGTTCATCATCGGAAAGACCCCCGCCGCGCGCTGGGGCCGCACCGAGGATCTGATGGGCCCGGCGGTGTTCCTCGCTTCCGACGCTTCGAACTTTGTAAACGGCCATGTGCTGTATGTCGACGGCGGCATCCTCGCCTCCATCGGAAAGCAGCCGTAAGACGGATACATCCCAAAGAAAAGTAAAAAGGTCCCCTTTCGTTTTTTACGGCGGAAACGCATTTCAAAAGGCGGCAAATTTGCCTTGTATAATGTGTCCATCACGAAGAAACGAAAGGGGACCTCATTTTTATGAAAAAGATTCTTCTCGCGCTTTCCATGATTCTTGCGCTTCTCACGATTTCTGCAGTTGCCCAAAACAAGTCCGTGACCATTCCGGATCTTTCCGATACCATCAGCGGAATCTATGTCCAGAAAGAGGATCACCGCGCAAACGGCACCAGCTATTACCAGTACAACTACAAATACGGCTCCAGCTGCTATCAGATCATGCAGATGGTGGCCGATGACATGGTAAACACCGGCTACTATAAGCTCGTCGGCTATTCCACTTACGGCGATTCTTCCTTCTGGCAGCTTCAGTACATCGCCGGCGGCGAGCTTGAACCCATCAGCGAAACCAACGGCAAGCCCTATCATGTAGAGCTTGGATGCGCCAGCTTCTCCTATGACATCACCTTTGTCTCCATTACCCTGGGCAAAGGCATCTCCTACGGCGACGGCTATTATGCGCCCGAGAAAACGGTGGACTACGGAAAAGAAGACAAGATCACCGTCCGCGACTTTGCCACTTTCCTAAACGGCACTACCATCGGCACCATCGAAGAGGGCGCTGACGGCGTCAAATACTATCAGTACAACTACAAGTACGGCGACAGCATCTATCCGATCGTCGACATGTATGCAACCAGTCTTAAGGAATCCGGCCTTTTCAAAATGGTCGACTACGAACGATACGGCACCGCTTCCTTCTGGCAGCTTCAGTACATCGGACCCGGCGCCGACGAGCTTACGCCCCTGTCCTCTTCCGGCGAAAAGTATCATGTAGAGCTCGGATGCGCAAACTACAGCTATGTCACATCCTCTTCCGCTGTTTTCACCAGCATCAAGCTCTGCGACGGCATCTCTCTTGGCGAAACCACCTACGCAGAAGGCGCGCAGACCAATGAAAAGAAGCTTGAAAACGTTTCCGGCTTCTCCGTCAAGACCCGCACCGTCCAGCGCACCTGCACCGTTTGCCACGGCTCCGGTTCCTGCCATCTGTGCCACGGCACCGGCACCTACCGCATGTACGGCCAGGCAATCGAATGCGACAAGATCTGCTCCTTCTGCAAGGGCGAAAAAACCTACGAAGTCCTCGAAACCTATTATGTGCCGAACTGAGTGAGAAACAAATAAGATATCTTATAAAAATCTTCAAAACAAAACGGAAAACCCGCCCCCTACAGGAAAGAATCACCGCATTTCCATTGTAGGGGACGGGTTTCCCGTCCCGAAAAATCTGTTTCTCAAAAGAATTTTAAGATCGTCCTTTGCCTTTTATGCATTCGTATACCACGAAGGCACGGTTGTATTCATATTGTCATACCACGAAAGAATATCCTTCACCTGATTGAGCATGACGTTGATCTCTTCCTCGCCGAAGGGAACGGCCCAGTAGACGGAAGAAAGCGCGTTTGAGGAAATGTAGAGGGCGAGGGTTTCAAAGAATTCGTGAGGCACATTTCCGTCAAAATATCCGTCCAGCATGCCTTTGGCAAAAGCGGGCGCTTTCTGGGCGCACCAGACGATGCGGTTGAATTCCTCCCAGGGATCGCCGAAGTCAAACCGGTTGAAATCGATGACAAACAGCGTTCCTTCCCCGTTTATCATCATGTTTCCGATGTGATAATCGCCGTGCTGAAAGGTCTGCGGGCGGTTTTTGATCAGATGGCGGTTGGCATTTATGTATCTGATAAAGTTTTCGCCGCCCTCGGCCTTGATGGGGCAGGCAAGATAGCCTTCGATTTTCCGGTCCATTTTGCGGTTAAAGCGCGTTTCCCAGTCTTCCTGCGTGCTTGGCGCGGGGATGGAATGGATTTTCTGAAGGATTTTTCCGCTGTCCGTGCCCAGGCGGTATTGTTCTTCCCTGGTGAGGGTGGGAATCCTCTCCTCCGCGTCCTCTCCCTCGATCCATGTCTGAACGGAATATACGCCGTCCTCGTTTTCCCCGAATTCAAGAGAATTGCTGATCGGAAGATTCAAATCGGCGAGCTTTTTCATCATCTCAAATTCCGCTTTTTTGACATCGTAGGTTTCCTTGCCCGATACGCGGTAGAGAAATTTTTCGCCGCCGGATGTCACAGCCATATATTTTTTATCGCCCGACCAGCCCTTGTCAATCAGTGTCTTTTTCACAAATTCCATATCTTTCCCTCTTTCAGGGGATAAAAAATCCGCTTCAAATTGCTTTAAAGCGGATTATGTTTTTAATATTGATCTTATCAGTCGTTGGTGTAGTTGTCGAAATAGCCCTGGATGTAGACGATGGGCGTGCCCTTGTCGCCGGAGCCGCTGGTCAGATCGCAAAGGGATCCGATCAGGTCGGTGATTCTTCTGGGCGTGGTGCCCTGAGAGGCCATGTTTCCGACGAGAGAGCCGTCTTTTTTCTGGATTTCGTTTTTGATCGCGTCTCTGAGCGCTTCGCCGGAGAGAGATGCAAAATCGTTGTCCGCCAGATACTTGAGCTTCAGCTCGTTCGGCGTTCCCTCAAGGCCTGCGGTGTAGGCGGGGGAAACGACCGGGTCGGCCAGCTCCCAGATCTTGCCGATCGGATCCTTGAACGCGCCGTCGCCATAGACCATGACTTCGATGTGCTTGCCGGTTTCCTTAAGGAGCGTCTCCTGAATCTCTTCCACCAGATCCTGGCATTCGCGCGGGAACAGCTTCACCTTGTTTTCGGTGGACTTGTTGGAGCCGAGCAGACCGTATTTTGCGTTGTATCCGCTGCCGTCAATGGGCGCGGTCATGATTTCGTCAAGCCCGAACACCTTCTCAGCGCCGGCGGCCTTCAGAAGGCGCTTGGTGCGCGCGCGGGTGTGGATGTCGCAGTTCAAAACATTCTTGGTATACTTAAGGATTGCGCGCGGATCGTTGGCGAAGATCACTTCGACCTCGGCGCCGCATTCCTTGATGAGCTCGGAATAGTATTCCACATAGTCGATGCCCGTGAACGGATGCTTGATATAGCCGAACAGCTCTCTGTACTTTTCAAGGCTCAGAACATCGGAATAGGGGTTTACGCCCTTTTCGTCCAGAAGGTCCAGATCAACCAGATGGTTGCCCACTTCGTCGGACGGATAGGACAGCATCAGATAAATCTTCTTTGCGCCCTTGGCGATACCGCGCAGGCAAATGGCAAAGCGGTTGCGGCTCAAAATGGGGAAAATTACGCCGATATCTTCGCCGCCCAGCTTTTCGCGCACGTCGGAAGCGATGTTGTCAACGCTTACATAGTTGCCCTGCGCGCGCGCGACGATGGCTTCGGTCATGGCTACAACGTCTCTGTTGCGGGGGGAAAGCTCGCCCGTCTTGACTGCGCCCAGCACGCTGTCAACAACGATCTTTGCGAGGTTGTCGCCCTCGCGGATGATGGGAGCGCGCAGACCCATGGATACAGTACCAACCATTCTGCTCATAAAGAAGACTCCTAAAAAGCAAAGTATAAGTCGTGCATTTCTGCACTACCTATCTATTATACACCAATATCACGCCGTAGTAAATCGAATTTTTTGTATTTTTTTATGTTTATATGCAATTTGCGCCTCTTTCGCTCGCCGTGTCAGAAATTCATTAGTTATGCTAATTGTATAATTTTTCAAGATTGTTTGTGTTTTTCTGTGGTCTTTCCCGAAATATCGGCTGGTTTTTCTTCTTTTCGGCAATATTTTCTTCGAAAAAGCACATATTTATGTTTGATTATGCATATATCAAGAGCGGTACTACTTTGTGAAAGGAGGTTTTCCCTGAATGGAAAACAAAAACAGTACCTCTTTTGAAAACCTTACCGGAAGAGAAATCATTGAGAAACGAGAAGCAAACGTGAAGCATTTTGATCTCGGACAGGGCCGAAGACAGGCCGTGGTTTTTGCCTCGCCCGTGCATTTCAAAAATGAAAAGTCCGGCGCGTGGGAAGAGATCGACAACCGCCTCGTCGAAAAGACGGACGCGAAGGGCCGCCGCCGCTTTGAAAACAAATCCGGCGCGTTCCGCGCGCGCTTTTTCGAGGATGCAGACGGCGGCAGCCTTGCGTCCATGAAATCGGGCGACACGGAATTTTCGTGGTCGTATCCCGGCGCAAGGGTGTCAAAGCCCGCCCATACGAAAAAAGCCCTGCGCCGAAAATTCGACTCAGAGCTTTCCCGCCGCATGAAGGTCATCGACCGCTTAAGCGACGACATTCTGTATGAATCCCTCTTCCCCGGCATGTCCGTGCGCCTGACCGTGGACGATCTGGGCGTCAAGGAAGACATCATCCTTGAAAACGCCGCCGCGCTTTCCCATGCCGTCCTCGCGCTTCCTGCCGGTTTTGACTATGTCAAAAATGCCGACAGCAGCGTTTCCGTCTTAAAAGACGGCGCGGAGAAACTCAGGATCGACGCGCCCTATACGTACGACGCCGGCATGAACTCCATCCCGACCTCCGTTTCGCTCACTTCGTCGGGCGCAAACACCCTTC
>JAEDIV010000045.1 GCA_016296675.1 Clostridia bacterium | reverse complement strand
TTTCAGGGGATCGGCCCTTCCCATCAAAAAAGGTACTTTTTTGATGGCTTGAAACTGCCCCTTACGGGCAGCTTTTTTATTGCCGGAAACGCTTTTCAAAACCCATTGTCTTCGGCATCTATAATAGCCTCACAAGCAAACGAAAGGCGGATATAAAATGAAAAACAGTTGAATCAAAAACTAACCTGAACATCTGTTAGCCGTATCAAAACCGCTTCGTCACCATTTCTTCATACTTTATTAAACCAACCGAGTCCCGCAATCAATATAATGGTGTTATCATAATTAACAGATATACACAAGGAGGAAACCGCTATGCGCAGTCGTTTATCCCGTATCTTCACCCTCGCCCTCATGCTGATTATGCTTGTTATGAGCATGAATCTGACAGCATCTGCTTCCAGCTACAATTACAACGCTTCAAGTTCCAACGTCTTCACACTTGTCAACATGTCCGGCAATCCCATTTCCGAGATTTACCTGCGTCCCTCCTATAACACCGCCCTCGGCCAGTGCCGAATCACCAATTGGATTTACAACGGAAACAGCGCAACCATTCGTTTCACAAATGCGGAAATGCGCTTAAGTGTCGACTGGTCGATGCGCATCTGCTATACAAAGGGTGGCAGACATTACTATTCCGAATGGGATAACATCTATCCTTCCGAACTCGTAAGCGCCGGAACTATTCTTCTGACTTCAAACGAATACGGCGGCATGACTCTCGATTACGATGGAATTAATCCCGAGCAGAGCGGAACCTTCACTCTTCTCAACATGACCGGCGATCCCATCACCGAGATCTACTTCTACCCCATCAACAACAGCAACTGGGGCAAACTGCGCAACACCAGCTGGGTAAGAAACGGCGCTGAAGTAAACGTCCGCTTCACCGCCAATGAATTGGCGCTTAACACCACCTGGTGCATGCGCCTGGGCTTCTCCGGCGGAAGATACTCCTTCGTCTACTGGGAGGATGTGCCGATCAACGCTTTTGTCGACAGCGGCTTTGTTACGATCTATATCGACGGCGGCACGTATATGTACGAAATCTACTGATTGGATAATGGAAAAAGCTGTACCCTTTGGCGACCAAACGCCAAAGGGTACAGCTTCTTTTTTTATCCTTCTTCGATACTCGCAACCGAACCAAAGGTCTTTTTGGTGATTACGATGCGTTTTGTGATTTTTTCCTTGAGCTCCGGCATATGAGAGATCACGCCGACAAGGCGGTTTCCGTCCGCCAGGCGCGTAAGCAGCGATATCGCCTGACGCATAGCGTTTTCATCAAGCGTTCCGAAGCCTTCATCGATGAACATGGCGTCGAGGCGAATGCCTCCGCTTCCGGCCTGAACGACGTCTGAAAGACCCAGCGCAAGCGCAAGCGACGCCATAAAGCTTTCGCCGCCGGAAAGCGTGGATACATCCCTCCAAAGTCCGGTGCTTCGGTCGAGCACTTCAAGGTCGAGGCCCGCCTGCGCCCGGAGGTTGCTCGCCTCCTGCTTGATGCGCAGGGTGAACATCCCTTCCGTGAGCACCGTAAGGCGTTTGTTTGCCGAAGCAATCACCTGTTTGAAATAATACTGCTGAACATAGGTTTCAAAAGACAGCTTCATCTTGCCCGACTGCTGACCGGACACAGAAGCATATACGTCCGTAACAAGCGCCCATTTTTCTTCTGCAAGGGCTTTTTTGCTGAGTACAGAAGTAAGCTCTGAAAGCGCGTCTTCGTTTGCCGTCAGCGCTTTATCTGCCGCTGAACGCGCCTGCCTCTTTTCCTTAAGAACCGCTTCAGCGCTCATGAGCGCATCAGAGATCGCAGAAACATCAGCGCGTTTTTTGTCTGTAAGCTTTGTCTTAAGCGCATCAATCCGTCCGCGCAGCCGGATTTTCAGATCATTGTAGGCTTTGATTTCGCCCTCCAGCTTCGAAAACGTCATCGGGTCAAGGAGCGAGGAAAGATAGTCCTCTTCATCAGAAAACCCTTCCTTGAAAAGCGCAAGGTTGTATTCTTCAAGACCATTTTGAACGTCAAGCGCATACTTTTCTGTGAGTTCTTCCGTTTCCTTCATAACCGCTACGGCTTCCGTCAGAAATGCACGCCCCTTCTCTGCACGAAGCGTAAGTTCTCTGACTGATTTTTCCATGTCATCTGCCCGGTCGAGCAATTCGGATGCGCGCTGTTTGACGTCCGCCTGCGTATCCGATGGATCCACGCCTCTTTCCAAAAGCTGCGAAAGCGCGCCCTTTTCCTCCGCCGTCCAAATGGCAGCTTCTTTTTCATTTTCTCTGGCCGCCTGCGCAGCAAGCTGATACGCTTTTTCATGCTGTTCCAGCTTTTCCTGCGTCACAGCGTTTTCGCCGTCCTTTGCAGGATTCGGATGATGCGTCGATCCACAGACCGGGCACGGCACACCCTCTGAAAGCGTTTTGGAAAGAACAGCGGCCTGCCCGAGATAAAACCGTCTTCTTGCATCCATATAGCTGTCATAGGCTCGTTTTTCGTTTGCCAGCGCGCGCTCAAGGCGCAAAGCGCAGATGCTTTTTTCTTTTTTTGCATCCGCATATTTTTGAATGAGCGGAACGGCTTTTAAAAGCGCATCCGCCTGTGTTTTGATATGCACATACTTTTCGTCGTATGTCTTTTTTGCATCCGAAAGCTGTTTTTCGATTTCTTCTAAAAGCGGCCGATATTTCCGCTGATTTTCTTTTGCGCCCTCGTGCTTCTTCTCCGCTTCCTTTTTCAGTCTCAAAGCGTTTTGAAAAACCGCCTGAAAAGGCTTCACGCGCATGGCGCAAACCGCCCTGTTTGCTTTCTTCTCAAAATCAGCGATTTCATCCATACGCTTATTGTGGTTCTCAAGCTGCTTTTCGCACGCTTCCATTTCATCAAAATCGCGGTTGCAGGCGCGTCCTTCCGCGATTTCAGCCTGCTTTTTCAATCTGAATTTGTCGTGTTCATCTATCTCTCTGTCCAGATCGTCCAACCGGGATTTCTGAAGGACAATGTATTCGGAAAGCTCCGGAATCAGCCTTGCAAGCCCTGCCGGCGTTTTCGGGAGCGCACCTAATTTTTCTTTCCATTCCCCTTGCGCCTGAATGCGCGCAACGGCGTTGTTTGCGCGGTCCGTAAGCATGTCCACCTGCTGCTTAGATTGAGCGTACATCTCCTTAAGCCGCGCTTGCAGGTCGGAAAACACATTCGTTCCGAAGATCTTCTGGAAAAGGCGTTTTCTTTCCTCGCTCTTGGCGTTCAGAATCTTCAAAAAATCGCCCTGGGCAATCATGACCGTCTGGGCAAACTGATCGCGCGAAAGACCGATCAGCGACAGTATCCTTTCATCTACCTGGCTGATGCCGTCAATAATCTCCCCGGTTTCTTCGCATTTGAATACAGCGCGCGCAGTCTGCTTGGTTTTGCCCTTTCCGACCACCTTATCTCGCTCGTATTCGGGATTTCGCGTAATTTCATACGTGCGCGTTTTGTGCTGAAAGCGAAACCGCACATACGTCTCCGTCTTCGCATCGGCATAATCCGAGCGAAAGGATCGGGTGCTTCGTCTTTCCTTGCCGCCGGATCCCTCGCCGAAAAGTGCAAAGCTGATGGCGTCAAAAATCGTCGTCTTGCCTGCGCCTGTATCGCCCGTGATCAGAAAAACGCCGCCTTCGGACAAAAATTCAAAATCAATGAAGGTTTCCCCGGCGTATGGACCGAACGCAGACATCGTCAGATCAATCGGCCTCATGCGTCTTCTCCTCCATTTCCTTCAATATCTCTTCAATGATCGAAATATGCCTCTGCGTCGGGTTTTGTCCGCCGTTTTGAAGCATGTAAAATTCGCAGAACAAATCCTTTACGCTCTTATTCTCCACATCGTTATCCACCGAAACTTCCATCTCCGTCTGGGTCTTGCTGTTTTCAACCGCAAACTTGATCATGTTGGGAAACACTGTTGACAGCGTAACGCGCGCGTCCGGCGGCGGAAGTTCATCGGTAATCACACATCTTACATAATCCTCGGAATAGGGCATTTTCATAAGCTCGTCCATTTCGCCCTTTATTTCCCGAACGTCGCGAACGGCTTCAATCGGATGAAGGGTTACCGAAACATCGCCCTTTTCCTTCATATTCACAATGCAAACGCTCTTTTTATGATCCTTTTCAGACAAAGAATACTTCAAAAGCGAACCCGCATAGCGCATATGCTCGCGCCCGGCGCGCTGGGGCTTATGAATATGCCCAAGGGCAACATAATCAAAATCTTCAAACGCCGAGGGCGAAATGTTTTCAAGCCCCCCGATCGCCTCTTCCTCGCTGTCGCTCGTCTCCGCGCCCGTCACCAGCTGGTGGCAAACGAGAATGTTCCTCATGCTTTTGTCGATCTGCTTTTGCCCGATTACCGCGCGCACAGCATCCTCATAGGAAACAATCTCTTTCTCCGGAAAAAAGCGTCTGACGGAAGAAGGACGCAAGAAGGGCAACAGATGAATGCAGACAGGCCCGTATTCATCCTCCACCGTCACCGTCTGAAGCGTTCCGTCAAAGGCTTCGGACACATGCACGCCCATATTTTTCAGAAAATGGGCAAAATAAGAAATGCGCCTGTCGGAATCATGGTTTCCGCTGATGATGAATACGCGTTTGTTTGCCTTCGAAAGACGCGTGAGAAACGAATCAAACAGCGTCATCGCTTCCGCCTGCGGGCTGGCTTTCTGATATACATCGCCTGCAATCAGAACGCAATCCACATTTTCCCTCTTAGCAATCTCAAG
This sequence comes from Clostridia bacterium, assembly GCA_016296675.1. Lineage (GTDB taxonomy): Bacteria > Bacillota > Clostridia > Christensenellales > Aristaeellaceae > SFHK01. The sequence continues at coordinate 11,745 of JAEDIV010000045.1, read as the reverse complement.
CACGCGCTCAAGCGCATATGCCTGATCCTCCAGAAGAGAAATATCGTTTAAGCGTTTTCCGATATGAAGATCCGAAAGGTGCATAAAGATCATGAATTCTTCCCGCCTTATCAGTCAATAAATACCGCACTGTACCAGTTCTGTTCCTCCGTATTTGCATCCGCAAGCGTCTGAATCGGAAGTCCGAACTGCCGGACCGTCTTGAATACGTCAATGCCCACGCTGTGAAACGCCGGCCTCGCCTTATGCATGAACCGGCAGCTTTCTCCGTCGCATGCCGCGCACGTTTTGCAAAGTGCGCAGTCGCTCATGGAAAAAGCGAAATAATACCCGTCGCGATAGGCCTCGCCCTCAATGGTAAAGGAAACCTCCTGAGAGAGTTTTTTATCATTGGCATGAATGATGATGCCGCCCTTGTAGTGCGAAAGCATCTCCTTATACTCCGCCATGGTGGGATTTCCGGGACGCGAAGGGCAAGTGTGGTTTTTGCCCCAGTCGTCGCAGCCGTACATGCACTTTAAAAGCGTGCGGGGGTCAAAACAGATCTGATCAATGGAGAATACAACAGCATCCTTGGCGCCGAGCGCAAGCGCGCGGTCGGCATATTTCTGAAACTCATTTCCCATAATTTCGCCGCCTCTTTTGTTTTTTATCATTATACACATTTTTTCATCAAAGCGCAATTGCACAGGGCAGGAGAATGTGGTATCATAAAATCGGTAATATATGCGCACACTCGCAAGCTGCGCGCTGCGTTTAGTACAATCTCTCAGTGAGAATCCTTGGTTTTGACAGCTCCCTTTATACAAGGGAGCCTTTTAGCGAAGGCCGGATTAGACGGCAATGGGAGGCTTTTTGAATGAATCTGTTTTCGTCCGCCATAATAAAGCGCATATCCGCGATCATCCTCATTTTGGCGCTTTCGGCGGGCTTTCTTTTGTTCTTTTACCGCGATATCTCAGATACCCTGGACAACGCAGTGATGTTTACAGAATGCGTTTTGTCCGGCGATCCCCTATCGTTTTATGAATATTCTTCAAAAAACGCAGCGCCCGATACCGTATACAGCGCGAACTACAATATCCTTTTGTATATTCTTTTCGCTCTTTGGAATCTTCCGACGAGTATCATGCACATATACAGGGGCTTCGACTATACGTCCAGCATCCTTGCGCTTTTGTGGTGCAAGCTCATGGTGGTATTTTTCTACGCGCTGATTGCTCGGGAAATGGCAAAGCTCGTTCGAATCCTCGCGCCCGATCAGAAGGATGCGCCCGGCTTGAGCATCTATCTAATGATCACTTCTCTTTGCGCGTTCGTGCCTGCGCTTATTGCCGTTCAGTATGACTGCATTTCCCTTTGGTTCATGCTGATTGCGCTTCGGCTTTATGCAGAAAAAAAGGACGTACAATGCATCCTCGTTTTCATGCTTTCCGTGCCGTTTAAATTGTTTTCGATTTTCCTTTTGATCCCGATGGTACTTTTAAGGCATAAAAACGTATTCAAAATTCTTTTGTGCCTTGCGCCTGTTCTGATCCCGTCCGTCCTTCTTTCCCTTCCCTTCAGAAGCGACGCATATTATCTTGCCGCCATCTCCTCGCAAAACGGAGACGCGAGGCGCCTGATTTTAAACGCCGTCATCAGCGTTGACAACATGAATCTGGGCATCAACCTTTTCCTGGCCGCTTATTTCGTTTTGTGCCTGTATGCTTATTCAAGAAAGGAAAAGGACGCGCTGAGCGAAGGCAAAATGGCAGTATATCTTGGTTTCATGGCCTTTGCCGCCTTCTCCTGCCTTACCCCCATCCGTTCCTACTGGATTGTCCTCTACGTTCCTTTTCTTGCGATTCTCGCCGCCACAAACCGCCGCAACCGTTCCCTTGCATATCTGACTGACACGCTCGCATCCGTCGGCGGCGGCCTTTATATCCTCTCCTACCATTGGATTTATAACACCGGGCGCATTTTTGATTCCCTAATCTTCAAAAATCTTTCCCTGCCCGAAGGGATGCAGGCAAAATACCCCGTTATTCCCAAAGACATTCTTCCCGAAGGCGGCATCGCCAAGTTCGGCCATTTCGCAGGCTTTTTGGATTCGCTGGGACTTGGGCCTGTGCGCTTTGTTTTCATGGCCTTGTTTATCGCGTGCGTGCTGTTCGCCATCTGGAAGATGTATCCCCTCAGCGAAAAAAGTGATGAACCCACGGCAAAATACGAAAAATGGGTGCTGTTTTCGCGCCCTGTCATTCTCCTTGCTGTATGTCTTATGCTCATCTATTTCCATTTCGCCTGTGTGCCCGAGACAGCCTATGCCGTCAGTGATACCGGTGCCGTCATCTCTCAGACGGACATTTCCAAAGAAACCCGCTTTTCCGAACCCTTTTCCTTTGATAAGGATACAGACCTTACGGAATTTACCATGCCGATGTCCGCAAAAAACGTAAACCGAACCTCCCGCTCCATGATTAAATTTATCCTGAGCGAAGCGGAAACAGGCGATATCATCTGGACAGATCAAATCGGAATCGCGCAATTGATCGATCAGGAAACAATTCGAATCGAAATCAACGCCATCCCGGTCCGCAAAGAAACCGCCTGCCGCCTGACCATAACCGGCCTCTTCTCCGAACGCTTCCCCGACGGACAAGTGTATCCGTATGAAACCAATGATGATAAAATCATTTTTTCCTTCAGATAATAAAAATGGGTCTGTCTCATTAAGAATAAAACCTCAAAAAAGCAACACAGCGGGACGGGAAACCCGTCCCCTACAGGAAGAAAACAGCTTCTTCGTTATGTAGGGGACGGGTTTCCCGTCCCGTAATCTTTGATCATTTCATGGAGATACACGATTTACGGAGTTTGAATGTATTTTGAGACAGCGCCTTTTGATTTTTCATTTTAACTTTTCACAAAATATACCCGCGCGTCATGCGGCGCAATGCACTCGGAAATCCCGCCTGCCGGACTGCTTTCAGCGCCTGTCCAGATCTCATATGCGCTTTTTCCCTCTATTTCGATTTCTGACGGGCTTATCGAAACCATACGCTGTTCATCAGACAGATTGAAAAGCGCGATATAAACGCCGCTTCCGTCCTTTCTCTGGGCGATCCATACGCTTTCCTTATCGTCCTGGCGGACGGGATGCGCCATAAAGGATTCCTTTTCGATGTCGAGCAGGGCCTGATTGGTAAGTATTTTCAGCGTAAACTCGTCGTTTTTCGTCATTTCCGCGCCGATCATAAGGGGCGAGCGCATCATGCACCAAAGGGTCATCATCGTGCGCTGCTCGCTTTCTGTAAAGCGCGTCCAGTCTTCGGGATCGGAGCACTGGCGAAGCGCGCCGACAGGCAGCATATCCGCATCCGGCCAGTGGCCGGGGCCTGCATGAATACACCATTTCTCGGCGCGTTCAAACATGCCCTTTAAAAGCCGCCAGTCATCCCAGAAATCGTCCGTGATGCGCCAGAGATTGGCATATTTTTTCAGGTGTTCCGCTCTCTCAACCGGCGCAGGTCCCGGAGAAAGGCTCAAAACAATATCGCGTCCGCATGTGCGCGCCGCATCAGAAATCAGCTCGATTTCTTTCTCGCAATGAGGATATTCCCTTGCGATGTCGTCGCACTTCACGTAGTCCACGCCCCACTCGGCATAGAGCGCAAAGATGCTCCTGTAATATGCTTTGGCTGCCTCGCTGTCCAGTCTCGTTCCGTACATATCCGGGTTCCACATGCAGATGCTGTTGGGATTGGCCGCGTCCGCACACGTGTATTCGCTGCCAAAAATCTTTAAATGATTGTGCGCCGCCATGCGGGGCAGACCGCGCATGATATGAATGCCGAATTTGAGGCCCATATCGTGGATTTTGTCCGCCAAAGGTTTGAAGCCTTTCCCGTCCCTGGCGCTCGGAAACCGGTTTTCAGCAGGCAGGAGGCGGCCGTATTCGTCCATACTGAGCGCAGAAAACGGCTCATAGGAATGGTTGACCGCCGTCGGCTGATACCACTGAATATCCACGACCACATATTCCCAGCCGTATGCCTTCAGATGCTCGCGCATGTACCGGGCATTTTTAAGCGTAATCTCTTCGTTGACCGCTGCGCCGTAGCAGTCCCAACTGTTCCAGCCCATTGGCGGATGTTTTGCTATCATATTCTGCGCCCCTTTTGTGTTTTTGTTCTATTATAGCATATCTAGTATTTCGCGAAAAGCGGAAAGAAGAAAAAAACGCGGGCACCCAGAAGAGGAGTCCCTGCTACTCCTTAGCGCTTTCAGGGAAGCACGTCCTCAGGTGTCCGCGTTTTTTATTTTTTCTCCTTTTCCCAAAGGCCGTACTGCGCTTCGTTCTGAAGCGCGGAAAGCATCAGCTCTCTGGCATTGGGAATGGTTTTACAGATGTGATCCAGAAGATTTTTCATCTCTTCGCGCTTGGTCACGCCGTTTGCAGGGCAGGGCGATTTCACAATCGGCAGATCCAGCGTTTTACACATGTGAATCACATGCTTTTCCGGCAGATACGCCATCGGGCGGATCTGTGTGATATCGCTTCTGGAAAGGTAGGTTTTCGGATGAAACGTATGTATTCTGCCCTCGTAGAGCATCGACAGCATCAACGTTTCCAGCGCATCGTCCCTGTGATGTCCAAGCGCCAGCTTATTCGCGCCCAGCTCCTTGCAAAGATCGATCAGCGCGCCCCTTCGCATTTTCGCGCACAAAGAACACGGATTTTTCTCCTTGCGCTCTTCAAAAATCACCTGCGCAATCTGCGTTTTTTCAACCGTATACGGCACTTCCAGCTTCTCGCACAGCGCCTTCACCGGTTCAAGATCAAACGGCTCAAGGCCCATGTGCAAAGTTGCCGCGATCAGATTGTATTTGTTCGGGCAGAATTTTCTGTAAAGCGCCATGGCATACAGAAGAAGCATGCTGTCCTTTCCGCCGGAAACGCCGACGCAAACGGTATCGCCCGCCTGAATCAGCCCAAAATCCTTATCCGCGCGTCGGATACAGCCGAGTACTTCCTTCATAAATGTCCTCCGAAATCAGATGATCACCGCTGCAAAAGCAAAGAGAATCAAAAGCGAGCAAGCGTCGACAATGGTTGTAATAAGCGGCGCAGCCATGAGCGCCGGGTCAAGCTTCAGCTTCTTGGCCAGCATCGGAAGCGTACAGCCGATGGACTTTGAAAGAAGCACTGTAAAAATCATTGCAGCGGATACCGTGAGAGCAACCGTCAGGCCGCGCTTGAATACAAAAAGCTGTATCAGCATGTTGATCGCAGCCAGAGCAACGCTGACAATCGTCGCCACTCGGAATTCCTTCCACAAAACCTGAAGCACGTCCTTCGGCTCCAGTTCGCCGACCGCAAGGCCGCGGATGGCAAGCGTAGACGCCTGAGATCCGCAGTTACCGCCCGTACCCATCAGCATCGGAATGCAGGCCGTGAGCGCTACGCCGATGGAGGGAAGATCGGTCAGGATCTTTTCAAAATACACGATGATGAGGCCGGTAAAAATACCCGAAATCATCATGAACATCAGCCACGGCAGCCTGTTCTTCGCAAGCTTGAAAACGCCGGTCCGGATGTATTCCTCTTCAGAGGGCAAAAGGGCGTTCATCTTTTCGATGTCTTCCGTCGCCTCTTCTTCAAGAACGTCCATAACGTCGTCAGACGTGATGATTCCGACGAGCCGGCCTTCCTTATCGACAACCGGAATGCTGTTAAGGTCGTACTTTCTTACAAGCTCGACAACATGCTCCTGATCGTCCATAGTTTCAGCGCAAATGAAGTTTGCGTTCATCAGGCTTTCAATGGGCGCATTGTCGTCTGCCAAAATCAACCTTCTCAGCGGCACCGTGCCCAGAAGCTTTCTCTTGTCGTCAATGACATACAGCGTATAAATCGTTTCTTTGTCAACGCCGGTGCGCTTCAACTCCTTCATGGCCTCAAGCACCGTCGTTCCTTCATGGAAATCGCAGAATTCGATGGTCATGATCGAACCCGCGCTGTAGTCCGGATAGCGCAGGAAACGGTTGATCACCTTTCTCTGCTCCTCGTCCACATTGGCAAGCACGCGCTTGACAAGCCCCGCCGGGAGCTCCTCCAGAAAGTCTACCGCGTCGTCCACAAACATATCCGAAACCAGTTCGCCGATTTCCTTGTCGCCGATTTTCTCCATCAGATTCTGTCTTTGCTCATCGTCCATGTAGGTAAAGACGTCTGAGGAGATATCCTTGGGCAGAATTCTGAAAACCTTCAGCATCTTATCGCTTTCAAGCGTTGACAGAAATCCCGCAATATCGACAACGTTCATAATCATGAGCGCACCGCGAAGTTCGTTATACTTATTCGCATCGACAAAGCTGTTCAAGCGCTCAAGAATTTTTTCCCAGTCCATTGGATTCACCGCCTTTCACATTTTCCGCCGCACGAAATGAAGGCGTTTTTTTGAAAAACGCCCGTGACAGAAAAAGATGCGTGCAATGCGAAAAGCGCGCTTAAATCAGATCCGGCCGCAGGAAAGCGCGGCTAAACATGATCGGGGCACGCCATCGTTAGGCATACATCTTCCGCCGTCTTCCATTGACCTTCACCTCCGTTTGTTTTTGCGAATAAATCGCTTTTTACAGCATACGCCCATTTTGTCAAACAGTCAAGAGCGAATTTTTATCGTTTCCATTTAAGGGATATGAATATTCTATTGATTGGCCGATAAACAAATAACGCTTGAAATCTTTATTCTTATTTATTATAATGAAACCATCTGAAAGGAGCTGATCTTACATGGATTTTCTTTCCCTCGTCAAAAAAAGCAGAAGCTTCAGAAGCTTCGACGAATCCAAACCCGTATCCGCCGAAACCCTTGAATATCTGGTAGAATGCGCGCGTTTCGCCCCCACCGGCGTCAATCTTCAGGAAATGAAGTTCTTCCTTTCCAACACCCCCGAAACCAATTCCATCATCCAGTCCACGACGCGCTGGGCAGGCAAAATCAAAGACAAATATACGCTTCCGCCCAAGGGCCATATGCCCACTGCTTTTATTGTGATCCTGGTAGATACTACCATCATGCCCGATCCCGACAAGGCGAAGACCGATGTAGGCATCGCCGCGCAGACCATCATGCTCTCCGCCGCTTCCATCGGCCTTGGCGGCTGCATGATCGGATCGTTTGACCGCGCGGTTTCTGAAAAGCTGTCCCTTCCCGCGCATCTCGCGCCCGCGCTGGTCATTGCGCTGGGAACGCCGGATGAGGAAATCATCCTCGAAGACAAGATCGACATCGTCGATTATTACCGCGACGAAAACGGCGTCCACCGCGTGCCCAAGCGCCTGAAAGAGGAACTGATCGTCCGCTGACAGATATCGCTATTTGTAATTCATCCTAAATACTTTTTTAATATTTTTCTCCTCAAAAGGGAACATTGATTTGCTATAATACCGACCTGTTGAGACCTCATGAGGAGATGAAGATATGACACCCATCAGTTTATTTTATGGTATTATCATATATATGTACACCGATAAGGCCCAGGCTGTAAGGGTTCCCCACATCCACGCCGCGTTCAAGGACGAAGAAGCGATCATTTCGCTGGACGGCGATGTGCTGGACGGCCGTCTCAATCATGCCAAGCTCCGTCTTGTTCTTGCATGGCTCACCATTCATTATGATGACCTGCAGGCCAACTGGCGCGTGATGACCAATGGAGACGAAGTTTTCAGAATCGAGCCGCTGCGCTGAGTACAATTCAAAGATCTTGGGATCAATTCATCCCAAGGTCTTTTTCTTTTCCATTTTTCGCCTTATTTTGCGTTTTTAATGTCGTTTTTAACACTTTCGTATTGATTTTTAAAAAATTTTGTCGTATAATTGAGACATTAATTTGAAATTGGAGGGAATCCCATGATTGCTTGTCTGATCCTTGGTATCGTAATCGGTATTGCCGCTGTTGTCGCCGCCTACATTTTCGTTATCCCCGAGAAGCGCGTGAACGGTATGAACAAATTCCTCCATACCCTTCACAACATCTTCACCTTCAAAAGTCTCATGATTGAGAAGATCCTTCGCTTCATGTACGTATTTATCACCATCCTCTCTATCACCATCGGCTTTTTCATGATGTTTCCAAAGGACATGTTCCTGATCGGCCTTGTGACAATGATCTTTACCCCTATCGTTGTCAGAATCATCTTTGAAGCTTCCATGCTCAAGATCATTCTGACCAACAATGTTATTGAGCTTAACAAAAAAGCTTCCCCCAGACCTGCGCCCCGCGCTCAGCGCCCCGCTCCCCGTCCCGTTCCTCAGTACGAAGAATAAGCTTCAAAAAAGCATACATACAAAAAACGAACCGGATATCTTTCTGATATCCGGATCGCTTCTTTTTAACTCTTATTTTGAAATCTGATCGGAGAGCTCCTGCGCCTGCTCGCGGGAAATGGAGCACAGCGCTGAGAAATTGCCCGCCAGGCACTTGTCGATAAACTGTCTGGCTTTTTCGTCATTTCCGCGCTCATGATTGATTTTTGCGATAAAATAGAGCGTCGGAACCTGGGTGGGCTTTTCATGGAATGCGCGGGAGAAGTAGTCGTATGCCTTGTCGGTCTCTCCCATGGCATAATACAGCTGGCCCAGATTGTCGAGCGTTCCGGGATCTTCCTCGTCGTATTCGTAGGCTTCCATGTTGTAGGCGATCGCTTCTTCAAAATCGCCCGTCTGAATGGCCTTTTCAATCAGATAATAACCAAGCACGGTGTAGATAAATTCCGTCTTTCCGTGTCTTTCGACGTCTCTTAAAAGCTCGATCGCCTTATCAAGGTTTCCGAGTCTCCACATGCAAACGCTGTAATTCTGTCTGAGCTGACGCTTGCTCTTCTCGTCCAGCTTCAGCTTTTCGCATTCCAAAAGCAGCTGGCGGGATTTTTCATACTGACCGTAGCGCATAAGCAGCGTCGCATACGCCATCACGACATTGCCCTCTCTGCAGCCCGCTTCATACGCCTGCGTATACATTTCAAGCGCCTTGTCGTGCATTTCCTTGCCCTTTGCGGCGTCTGAATTCATCAGCTGATTTCCGCGGATATGCCACTGATACGCGCGGCGTCCTTTATAATTGACTAAGAATCCCATTTTTCTTCTCCTCCACACTCTTCGTTTTTTCTATTTTTCGAATCAGTCTTTCTTCTCTTTTTAAAAGCGCTTGCTTTTGCTCCCCCTCTGCTTCAGGCAGAATTTCCCTTGTCAGCCGAAGTGCATCCTTCAATCGCCCGAGGCGATGCTCATAGAGCTTGCACATTTCAATCTTCGGATAGATGCCCATCTGCCTGCGCCTGACCATGCATTCGAGCACTTTGAGGGCCTCTTCATATTTTGAGCTGCGCCGGTAAATGTGGTAAAGCCTGAGATTTGCCTCGCCGCCCAGATCCGTGCTCTTTATGCTTCGCACCGTGGTCGTCAGCCTCGGTGTCGCCGCTACGCGGTACATTTTCTGCGCCTGATCCCATTCTCCAAGCTTTTCAAACGCCTTGCCGAGGCTCAATTGATCCATCGGATCATCGTTTTCCTCCGGGCGGGCAAATGCATCCGTAAGCCGCAAAAGCAGGTGGGAAAGCGTCACAATGTCCTGCCGGTTATGGTCGATAACACCTTCAAGAAGCGTTAGATCATTGGTTTTCAGGTAGGAAAAATACCTTTCCGGCACTTCGCTTCCGGGAATATCTCCCTCTCGCTCAAAGCCCAGGATTTCCTTTTCAAGATTGGAAAGCCGACAGCTTCCCAGTCTCAGTTTCCAAAGCCGCTTTGCGGGATGCAATAAGTCCAGCTGGTTGAGCTCGTAATACTTGTCCTGCATCCGGTTCATGGTGAAGCGCGACTTCAGAAGCGGCATATCAAATGTCTTTCCGTTAAAATGAATGACCGTATCCTTATCTGCCATGAGGCCGGATATCCATTCCAGCATCTCACTTTCATGCGCGTATGTCGGCATCAGGATCTGCTCGACCGTCAGCCTGCCCTTTTTGATATAGCCAACGCCCACCAGAAATGCAACCGTGCCAGCACCGCCGGAAAGGCCGGTCGTTTCTGTATCCAGAAACAGCGCTTTTTCAATATCAAACACGCCGCCGGTATAGCCGATGCGCCTGAGCGCCTCGGGCGCAAGCGAATACAGCCGCTCGTCCGCCATATAAAAATGCACGCGGCGAATCAGCGGCACAAGGGGCGCACGCGGCTTTGGAGCCGAGTCCGTCTTCATTGCATTCAGTTTTCTCATAAGACCGGACGGCATTGGCCACCTCGAAAAAAAATATCTTCTGTATATTATACCGCGTCTTCAATCGCTTTTCAAGCTATTTCAAAAATCCAAACACCAACGCCCAAAAATCCAAACACCAACGCCCCATTTTGAACATTATTGTTTCTTCCTTCGTCTAACAAGCATAAAAGGAAGCCCGAAAGGAGTCTGAACCATGAAAAAGGTATTTTTATCCATGCTTCTCATCCTCGCTGTATCCCTGTCCTTTTTCCACATCGCATCGGCGGAAGACGTTTTCGGCCTTGAATACAGGGTGGACAAATGCCGTGAATACATAACCCTTCGCGAAGAGCCCCGAACCAGCGCAGGCGAAATCACGCGCGTTCCTCTGGGCGCGACGGTCACTGCCTTTACCGAGGCAGAAAACGGCTTTATGTATGTCAATTACATGGGTAAAACAGGCTATGTGCTTTCCCGCTATCTGACTCAGATCCCCCCTGTATACGGCCACGAAATCACGCTTACCGAATCCCAGCGAAAGGATCTCAACCTTTTCCTTTCCAATTTCACGGAAAGTTCGCTATGCTATTATGCCGGCGGCGTATTCGATATCCAAAACGCGTCTGACGGCATGCTGGTCGAATTCGCCCTGAATCACATTTGGTTCAACTATCATGAATCGCGCATTGAATGGGGCGAATACATGAACGATAACAACGTGCGCGTTCACAAAAAATATGTGCCCGAAATCACCGAGAAGTATTTCGGCGTTGTTCCCCTCTCTCCCGATCCCCTCTATGCCGATTATACCGATCCGTATTACTACTGGATGGAGACCGGCGGACACGTATCAGACGGCTTTGCAAGCCTGAAAAGCGCATCCTACCTCGGCGGCGACCGCTATCTGATCTCCTTTACAACTCTCGCAGGCGGCGAAATGTGGGACAATTCCGACACTGCCCTTACCTACGAAAAAGCCCTCGCCAAGTTCCCAGATTACGCCCGTCAGGGCTTCGCCATCATCTACACCCCCAACCTCAGCGACCGCTCAAGCTATAAGCTTACGCGTATCGTGATCGGATAGCCCCGAAATAAGCAGTCGCAAATCAATATACAGCGATTCAGTTAGAGATAAGTTAAGTCACGCATGCAAATAAGCACGCTCTCGTAAACAATTACTTACATCCGGTTGGAGAATCATTAAGGTTTGTTGCTGCAATCAAAGCCGTTGGCATCCCCACTCTCAATGTGTCCATACCGTGATGCTTCGAGCCCTGCGCGCAACTGCTCCCGCTCTTCTTTAAAATGTCAGGAATACCGACAATAACGCCCTGTCAGCATTCTCCTTTGAAGGTAAGGCGCTTTCGATTTTGTCGGATTCTGCTTTGGAGCAAATAAAAACAGCACCATGTTCTCACATGATGCTGCTTCTTTTATACACCTTCAGGGACTCGAACCCTGGACACCCTGATTAAGAGTCAGGTGCTCTAC
>JAEDIV010000195.1 GCA_016296675.1 Clostridia bacterium | reverse complement strand
TTCAGGGAGTGTGGGCTGGAAATCAAACATTGCCGGAAGACTGCAGAGCCTTGCCGCTTCAAGCGTTGCATCGACGCTCGCCCACGGCGGATGCTCGGTAGTAAAGGGCTTTCCGACCCAGTAGTGCGCGGTTTTGATGGCGACAACTGTATCTTTAAAAGATTCCGCCATGCCGGCAACCGCTTTCGGAAGAAAATCTGAAAGACGCTGCTCGGATTCGAGATTCACCATGCCGCCGTTTGCGATATTGATCATCGCGAGCACGCGTACTTTGGTTTTATCGATGAGGTTCTCTTTAAAATGCACAAAATCCCGGATTCCACAGGTGCCTGCGTCGACTGCCGTCGTTACGCCTACCTGGAAAAGATGCGCTTCAGGATGAATGCAGCTTAAGCCGTCTTCTGCCACGGGATAGGTGGGGCAGAGGTGGCAGTGCATGTCGATAAGGCCGGGGACAACATACAGGTTTTTGTCTAAAAGAATTGTCTTTTTGGATAGGGTTTCATCGATGTCCGGCTGAACCGCTGCGATTTTTTTATCTTTTACAGCAACATCCATTTTAGCATCGATGTTGTTTTTCGGGTCGATCACGTGTCCGCCCTTCAAAAGGATATCATATACATATTGAGACATGAGAGCGCGCTCCTTTACAATCATGATAGACAGTTTCATAATAAACACAGAGAATCAAATTGTCAACAGAAAGTATGAGAATTTCCCAAAATGTCTTGACGCATGAATTGAGAATTCTGTATAATTGATATGGAAAATGATTCTCCGGAGGGACGGTATGCTTTCATATAATCATCTTCTTCCTGGAAAAAGAGCGCTTATTTCAACCGGCGCAAGGGGCATCGGAAAGGCAATAGCGCTTTTGTTTGCCAGTCACGGCGCAGTCATTGCTTTGGGCGGGAGAAATGAAAACAGACTGAATGAAACAATGCGTGAAATCAAAGCGGTTTCGCCTGAAAGCAAGGGTTATGTCTGCGATCTTTCCATCGGCGATCAGACCGAGAAAATGGCCGGGGACGTATTAAAGGACTTTGGCGGCGTCGATATTATTGTAAATACGGTGGGCGTCAACCGTCATTTCGAAGCGCATACTTATGATGATCACACAATGGAAAGCTTTTTTGAAAGCAATTATAAAAGCGGCATGCGTTTTGCACGCGCATTTCTTCCCGGCATGATGGAAAGAAAAGGTGGCGCAATTATCAACATTTCCTCCATCCACGCTGTTCAGTCTATGCCGGGGTATTCTATATACGCCGGCACAAAGGGAGCTATGAACGCTTCTGCGCGCGTTATGGCGCTGGACTATGCGCCTTACGGAATCCGCGTAAACAACATTTGTCCGGGCCTTATTATGAGCGATGTGATGATTGACGAAGTGATGGCGTTTCCCGAGGGCGAGGAAAGAGAAGCGTTTTTAAAGCTGTTAAGCGGCATGCAGCCGCTTCCACCCGGAAAGATGGACGATATCGCCAATACCGCTTTATTCCTGGCAAGCGATATGGCTGCCTATATTACCGGACAGACCATCATGGTCGACGGCGGTGCAAGCATCAAAGCGCATTGAGAACGGCGGAGTAAGGATATGGATATTTTTGAGAAAATCGGAATCAGGCCCTACATAAACGCACATGACACATATACCGTCTACGGCGGAAGCAGAATGGCGGAAAACACGCTTGATGCAATGAAGGAAATTGCAAAGCACTTTGTGGACTTTGACGAGCTTCAGGAAAAAGTTGGGAAAAAGATTGCGCTGCTCACGAACAACGAAGCGGCTTATGTCACAAACGGCTCTGCAGGCGCGATTCAGCTTGCTGCAGCGATACTTATGGCAAAGGGCGACGCGTTCCATTTTATGCGTCTTCCGGCGTGTCCGGATGTCAACAAACGCTTTATCGTCATGCGCGGGCAGCATAATGCCTATGACAAAGCGATCGAGGAAGCCGGCGGCGAGATTGTGTTTATCGGGGATGCCGATGAGACGCTGGAAGTGGAATTGGAAGGCGAGCTCCGAAAGGGCGCAGCTGGTGTGTTCTTCTTTGCGCCAAGTCAGTTTGAAAGGGCGTCCATGCCGCTTGAAAGAGTTATCGCGCTTGCCGGAAGGTATAATACCCCCGTAGTTGTCGATGCCGCGGCGCAGCTTCCGCCGAAGGAGAACCTTTGGAGATATACCAGGGATCTCGGCGCGGATATGGCGATCTTCAGCGGTGGAAAGACGCTGTCAGGGCCCCAGGACAGCGGCCTGATTGTCGGCAGGGAAAAATACATAAGGGACTGCCTGCGCTTCGGTGCGCCGAATCACGGCGTCTGCAGAAGCTCCAAAACCAGCAGGGAATCGGTTGTCGGCTTATATGTGGCGCTTGAAAACTACATGAATATGGATCAGGAAAAAGAAAGCGCGCGTATAGAAGGCATAAACAAAAGAATCGCTGAGGCAATTGAGAAAACGGGAAAAGCGCGCACATATCTCGTGAACCATGGGCCTGTGGGGCAGACCTATCAGCGTTTGTTTATCGAATTAAAAGACGGGAAAAACGCAGTGGAAGCCGAGAAATACATGAGGGAAAAAGGCATTTACATCGGAAGACAGGGAAAAGATACGATTTATGTAAGCGCCCTCAACCTCAATGATGACGAGGCCGAAACCGTTGCAAAGGAAATTTGCAGCTGGCTTAAATAAAAAATTATTTGAAAAGAGGTTTTTGATATGAGCGAAACGAGCAAGCGTATGGAACAGCTGGGTATCCAGCTTCCGATCCGTGACCGAAAGGGCACCGGCAAAGTGGATGCAGTATTACACGGCGATCTTCTTTATGTATCCGGAACGCTTCCTGTGGATCAGGACGGCAAAGCTGTTTACACCGGTAAAGTCGGCGAGGATATCTCGGTTGAGGAAGCCTATCAGGCGGCGCGCCTTTGCGGACTGAATATTCTGGCGACGATCAAGGATTACATCGGCGAACTCGACCGCGTGGATTATGTCGTCAAGTGCCTGGGCCTTGTCAACAGCGGAAAAGACTTTTTCTCTCAGCCTGCTGTTATGAACGGTTTTTCCGATCTGATGGTGGAAGTGTTCGGCCGCCGCGGCCAGCATGCCAGAAGCGCAATGGGCGCTTTTGCGCTTCCCCAGAATGTGCCGATCGTTGTCGAAGCCATCGTAAAGATTCGTCCCTGAGGAGGTTTTGAAGATGGATACGATCAACCGCATCTTTGTAGGCGGCAAGGAAATTGAGCCGGTCTATGCGAAAAAGAGGGGCATTATCCTTCTTAGAAAATACAAGGATCTTCTCTATATTTCCGGGCATGGCCCTGAGGATCAGGCTACGGGGGAAAATCTGTTCACCGGAAGAATCGGCGAGGATCTGACCCTGGAAGAGGGATATATGGCTGCAAGGGAATGCGCCATCATCATTCTGGGCGTTCTTAAGGATACGCTCGGAACGCTTGATAAGGTCAAAAGCATCGTAAAGGTTTTTGCGCTGGTTAACTGCGCAGAGGGCTTTAATGCAATCGACAAGGTTATGGATGGATTCTCTGATACGATGGTAGAAGTGCTTGAAGAGCGCGGCTATCATGCGCGCACCGAAATGGGCACGCACAACCTGCCGGGAAATATTCCCTGCGAAGTTGAGATTATCGTTCAGGTAGAAGAATAACATATAAAGTAAGACAGGCGTCCATATATAGGGCGCCTGTCTTAAGCCATCAAAAAAGTACCTTTTTTGATGGGAAGGGCCGATCCCCTGAAATCCTG
>JAEDIV010000194.1 GCA_016296675.1 Clostridia bacterium | reverse complement strand
ATCATGCTTGCGTTTAAAGCGATAACCGCGGAAAACGACGGCGTGGACACGATGATCTTCGACGAAATCGATACCGGCATCTCCGGACGCATGGCGCAGACGGTGGGCGAAAAAATGTGCATGCTTGGTAAAGTCCATCAGGTGATTTGTGTTACGCACCTTGCCCAGATTGCGGCATTGGCCGATCAGCAGTATCTTGTTGAAAAAACAGTTGAGGGCGATCGCACGGGTTCGACCGTAAGGAAGCTTTCTGAGGAGGGCAGAATCTCTGAGATTGCCCGCATGGTCGGCGGCGCTGACGAAGGCGAAAGCGGAAGATTGCACGCAAGGAACATGCTGGAAGCGGCAAATGCACTTAAAAAGAAGCGCTTTGAATAGCGCATACAATTCAGCACGCCGGAATAGAATGAAATGAACAATTCCGGAAGGGATGTGAATGGATGGTTCGCATTCATGTTGTGCGCGCAGTGCATTTGCTCTATTGTGCGGTTGCGGTAATTCTTCTGGCGGTTCTTCTGTTTGTCGCCTTTGGCGCAAGGGAAGAAAAGAAAAGCACAAATGAAAATGAAATTACGTATACGGTATGGGAAGCGGAGGCTGTGAATGTCTCCGCTTCCGCTATTTTTGCGCCGGTTGAGGATGACGGGATACAGGTGGAGATTGTGAATCACGAGAAAGAAAAACCGAAGATTCTCATTTATCACACGCATACCCACGAGGCATATCAGAAAAGGGAAGAAGACGAATATGTAGAAACATCAGCGTGGCGAACGAAGAACAACCGGTATAATATTGTGCGCGTCGGCGAGGAACTAACGCGCCTTTTGACGGAAAAGGGATATTTTGTTATTCATGATACGACGGATCACGAGCTTAACGACTTGGCAACGGCCTATTCAAGGTCGCTTGAAACGATGAACGCCTATAAAAGTGAAATTGACGTCTATATCGATCTTCACAGGGATGCGTATTACAAGGATACCAGCGGAAATCCGTTCAGCCTGAAAACAGACGAGGGCGATTTTGCAAGGCTCATGTTTCTTGTGGGAAACGGAGAAGGGTTTTCGGATAAGATGTATTATACGGAAAACTATTCGCTGGCGACAATGCTGACCGGAGAAATCAATGCGCAGGTTCCGGGTTTGTGCCGTCCTGTGATGGTGAAGGACGGGCGGTATAACCAGCATTTGTCGGATAAATCCATGCTTATTGAGGTGGGGCATAACCAGAACACGATTGACGAGGCGTTAAGCGCAATGCCGTATCTTGCCGAGGCGCTTGACAGAGTGCTGACAGATCCATAGCAAGAAGGCAGCTGCATGCGGTTTGCAGCTGCCTTTTTGATGGATTTGCTTAAATGTCGGATTCATCGTTTTTGGAATGCAGGCCTTGAATTTCAGATACCGGAAGGGAGAAGCATACAGCGCCGGCGGGCGTTCCGATGCCGCATTTTTCAATGATCGCCTTCATGATCTGGGACTTGACATCGCTCTTGGCAACGATCAAAACAACGTCGCGTTCGCTGGCAAGGGAGATGCCCATGAATTTTTCGCCAGGTTTTACGCCCGTTCCTTTGGCGGTCATGACGGTGCCGCCGGTTGCGCCTGCGCTTCGGGCTGCGTTCATAACCATATCGGAATGACCCTCATTCAATATGATATAAATCAATTCGTGTTCAAACGTCATTTTCGGTTTTTCGCCTCGGGACGTGGAATTCTCGGTAAGGTATGCCATGATGCGGCCTCCTCCTACGCTTTTAATCGGAATGGACAACATAATGCCGTTGCCCGGAATATCAACAAACAGACGGATCTTGGATGCGCGCATGAGACGCGCGGTCTTTTCCTGATCGGCGATAGAATACATAACGACTTTTTCAGTAGCAGCCAGGCCGTAAAGGGAGAGATGTTCGTCGGTTGCGGTTCCGTGGCCGTAGCTGATCAGAGAAAAGGGGACGCCGATGCTTTCGGATATTTTTTCGATCAGCTCCCGCTTATCGCGGTCTACGATGGTCATAACAAGATTCAGCAGCATGTTACACCTCCCAAAGCTCGATGATTTCGTCTTCGGCATAGGGGATTTCGATGGGCTCCTGCGCCTTATGCGTCTTGATGACGTAGATAAGGCCCATCAGTTGAATAGACAAAAGCGGCATCATCGCAACCAATGCGACGAGACCAAAGGCGTCGGTCATAATATTACCGCCAGCGGTTGTGCAAGCGCCCATGGCAAAGGGCAGCATGAAGGTCGCGGTCAGCGGACCGGAAGCAACGCCGCCGGAGTCAAAAGCGATGGCGGTGAAGGTCTGGGGAACGAAGAAGGCAAGAATCAGCGCGATGGCATAGCCGGGGACAATGATCCAAAGAATCGACATGCCCGTAATCACGCGAAGCATCGCAAGGCCGTTGGCAATAGCAATGGCGATGGCGAGGGAATAATTCATTGCTTTTGACGAGATCGCGCCTGCGCTAAGTTCTTCAACCTGCTTGTTTAAAACAGCAACGGCGGGTTCAGCATTGATGATGAACCAGCCCATGATCATTGCAATCGGGATCAGGAGGAACTTAAGCTGCGGTTCAGCCAGTTTCTGTCCGAGCACATAGCCAAGAGAGGAAAAACCGACGTTTACTGAAAGAAGGAATAGAACGAGGCCCAGGCATGTGACAAGCAGACCCAGAATGATGCGCAGGAAGGGAAACTTTCTGAGCTTTAAGGAAGTGAAGTGGAAAATCAGAAAAAATATTACGATCGGAAGAAGCGCAAGCACGACTTCGTCGATATAGGTGGGGAGCGCGGTAATGTAGTGCCTGCCGAGACTCAGGGTTGTATCGTGTTCGGGGATAGAGGCAAGCGCTGCAGAATCCGGCGCATCCTTATAAATGAAGCTTAGAATAAGCACGGCCAGAATCGGGCCGATGGAGCACAGGGCAACCAGGCCGAAGGAGTCCATCTGCGCGTTTTCGTCGCTTCGGATAGAGGCGACGCCGACGCCCAGCGCCAGGATGAAAGGTACGGTCATGGGACCGGTTGTTACACCGCCGGAGTCGAAGGCCACGGACAGATAATCCTGATCGGTAAAGAACGCCAGAATAAAGATGGCCACGTACAGCACCATCAGAAGCCAGCGCAGGGGGATTTTGAAAAGAATGCGCAGCATGCTCACCATCAGAAAAAGGCCTACGCCGATAGCAACGGTGAGAATGAGAACAAGTGTATCGATATTCGGCACATTTGCCGCAAGCACCTGAAGATCAGGCTCGGCTACGGTGATAGCGATACCCAGAAGAAGGCTCACGATCAAAATGAGCTTGAGGTTTTTGGTTTTCGTCAGGTGCGATCCGATCTGTGAACCGATTTGCGTCATGGATACTTCGCTGCCGACTGTGAAAAGGCCCATGCCGATGGTGAGAAGCACCGCGCCCAGAAGGAACGACAATAAAAGGTCCGGAGAAACGGGAACGACAGTGAGCGACAGGGCAAGCACGATGACTACAATCGGGATTATCGACATAGCGGCTTCTTTGAATTTTTCGTAGAATTCTTTGCGGTGGGACAATGCGATGCTCCTTTCTCCGATGGCGCAGATGCGCACGGCTCCAAAATGTAAGCATTCTTCATGTTCGACATTTCTGCCGTCAATTCCTGCCCCAAAAACAATATATTAATAGGAAGAGAATTTTTTTACAATTCTGACTGTTTTAGTCGGAAATGCGTTGAGCGCAAAACAAGGGTCTGTCTCATTAAGAATAAAACCTCAAAAAAGCAACACAGCGGGACGG
>JAEDIV010000044.1 GCA_016296675.1 Clostridia bacterium | reverse complement strand
AAAGAAGAGCGGATATGGGCCGCGCCACGCTCGACGAGTTTCTTCTCGCGGCGCTTACGGACGACCTTTTTCAGCTTCGGCTTAGCCATAAACGTATTTCCTCCTAATTCACATCAATTCCGGGAGCCGGAAATTACTTTCCAGCCTTCTTCTTGCCGGCAACCTGCTTCTTCGGGCCCTTGCGGGTACGCGCATTCTGCTTGGTGTTCTGGCCGCGGACGGGCAGACCCTTGCGATGGCGAAGGCCACGGTAGCAGCCGATTTCCATCAGGCGCTTGATGTTCATGGAAACTTCACGGCGGAGGTCACCCTCTACCTTGAGGTTGTGGTCGATATAGTCGCGCAGCTTACCGATATCGGACTCAGTAAGATCCTTGACGCGGGTATCGGGGTTAATGCCGGTACCGTCGATGATTTCGTTGGCAATGTTCGGGCCGATGCCGTAGATATACGTCAGAGCGACCTCGATTCTCTTCTCTCTGGGAAGGTCCACACCTGCGATACGTGCCATCTGTGTAAAGCACCTCCAAAATAGTCCTGCCGGTTTTTCCGGCTTGTCCGTGTCCGCTCGAAAAGCGATTGGCGTCACTTCCCGGCTTCTTCGGTATATAGAAAGGCATCCGAAAACCATTTGAAATGGTCAGCCGCATCGGAGCCGTTTCCGCATTAAGTACAAACCGTACCAATATAGTATTATATGCCGCCAAGGGTTAATTGTCAATGAATTTATCCAAAATTTACACATAAATTTGCCGTACCCCGCACAAAACAGAGCGTTTTGCCGGGGTACGATGCAAGGTAAATCATTTTTGAAGGAATTTCTTATTTCTTTGTCTTGTCAATGGCTTCCCACAGGCCGTTTAAGTACGTTGCGCCCAGAGCTCTGTCAAAAAGTCCATAGCCGGCGCGGCCTTTTTCGTCCCAGATCATCCGTCCGTGATCGGGACGCACATAGGTATCGGGGCAAGTCTCGAAGATGGCCTTCATGATCTCATACATATCAAGATCGCCGGCGGCAGAAAGATGCGCCGCTTCTCTGAAATGACGATAACCCAGATACTTTACGTTTCTTACGTGAAGCGCGCTGATTCTGTTCATCTCACCAAAGTGACGGATGATTTCAGGAATGTTGTTCTCAGGATTGCTGCCCAGAGAACCCGTGCAAAGGCAGAGCGTGTTTGCGGGGCTGTCATGCAGCTTTACAATCTTGTCAAAGTCGGCCTGACTGTGCGCAATGCGCGGAAGACCGAAAATAGGCCATGCAGGATCATCAGGATGGCAGGCCATCTTAACGCCCACTTCTTCGCAAACGGGAATGACCGCGTCGAGGAAATATTTGTAATGGTTTCTGAGATCCTCCGGTGTGACATCTTCATACTGTTTGAGGGTAAACTCAAGCTTTGAAAGGCGCTCCGGTTCCCAGCCGGGCAAGGTAAAGCTTCCGCTCCCCTTTGCCGTTCTTTCCACGATTTCAATCGGGCCCATCTCGCCCAGATCCTCTTCGTTAAAATAAAGGCTGTTGCTTCCGTCCTCGGGGATGACACGCGCAAGATCGGTGCGCAGCCAGTCGAAAACGGGCATAAAGTTGTATACAATGACCTTAACTCCATGCTTGGCCAGCATGCGGATGGTCTTGATGTAGTTTTCGATATAGTGGTCTCTGCTGGGAAGTCCGGTCTTGATGTCTTCATGAACATTGACAGATTCAATGATCTCGATTTCAAGGCCCGCCTCATTGACTTCCTCTTTGAGCTTAATAAACTCGTCCTCCGGCCACTCAATGCCTGCAGGTTTTTCAAGAAGACCCATGACGCCCGTCATGCCCGGAATCTGTTTAATATACTTGAGGGGAATGGGGTCATACTGGCTGCCATACCACCGGAACGTCATTTTCATAAAATGTGCCTCCTGTATTTCAAACTTGTAGGGTACATGTTTCCATCGGCTTGCCCCATTATACCGTGACCAACAGGCATAAGCAAGTTACGTTTACGTCATTTTTGTTCCTTTAACATCCCTGCAACCAGCCGTCAATCGTTCCGCCGCCGATCAGCTGATCGCCTGTATAAAACGCAGCTGTCTGCCCTTTTGCGGGCGCTCGGAGCTTGTCTTTCGTCTTCACTTTCACGCGTCCGTCTTCCATTAAGGAGATGGTACACTCGGGCATTTCCCAGCGGGTATGCCTTGCGCGGATAATACCTTCCAGCGGAAAAACGAGCTCATCCGTCAGCCACACGATGTCGCGGACAAGAATTTCATCTATAAAAAGATCCTCCCACAAAGACAGGTACAGCGCGTTTTCCTTTGCGTCGATCCCGGACACATACAGTCTTCTTCCCTCTTCTGTCTCGCCGAACCTTTGCCCTACCGTATACCGGTGAATGCCCATGTGCTCAGCAAAAACTCTGCCATTGTATATTGCATTGCCTTTTCCCGGCGTATTTTCACGCTTTTCAAGCCAGCTTGCATACGTCTCATTGGTAATAAAACAGATTTCCCGGCTGTCGGGCTTATCCGCAACGGGCAGATTCATTTCCCTTGCAATCTTTCTGACATCCTCTTTCTTCATGCCGCCTAAGGGAAGCAACAGCCTTTTTATCTGATCTCGCGTAAGCTTGCACAGCATATAACTTTGATCATTGTCCGGATGGCCCGAATATATTTTCCCGTCTTTCACTATGGAATAGTGTCCCGTGGCAATCCGGGCGGCGCCTATTTCATCCGCATAATCGATCAGCGCCTTGAACTTCATATTTCGGTTGCAGCCGATGCAGGGATTGATGGTCTCTCCTTCAAGATATCCTTTTGCAAACGGCGCGCACACATGCTCCTCAAGCGCCTTAGATACATCAAGCGACCGAAAGGAAATTCCCAGCCTTTCAGCGCTCTTTTTCGCCTGCGACTCAGCCTTCTCGCCCGATATTTTCAGATACAGTCCGTGGACTTCATAGCCCATATCCGTCAAAATGCGCGCAGCGACAGCGGAATCCACGCCGTCCGATAAACCCAGCACAACTTTTCTGTCGTCCATTTCATCCTCCGAAGTCTACTGTCATATGCAATATCATATCACAAACCGTATTTTTAGGCAAACAAGTGATTTTGGATGCGCTTTATGCTATACTGTCTGTATAAGGAGGTGTTTGCCGTGGCAAGACCCAACATCATCATGATCATGACCGATCAGCAAAGATTCGACGCCATCGGCTGCGTAAATCCGCTTGTCAAAACGCCCGGCATCGATTCATTGGCCCGAAACGGCGTACTTTTCGATCAGGCCGTCTGCCAGTGCCCAATGTGCGTTCCCAGCCGCAACTCCATGATGTTCGGCCTCTACCCTTCGCAAACCGGCGTGCGCACCAATTCCGGCGCGCTTCTGGATGAGTCGCGACTGCCCGGCGTCCCTCTCCCCCAGCTTTTAAGCGACGCAGGATATTTCTGCGCCGGATTCGGGAAAACACACTGGAACAATACCATAAAAGGCGTCCCCGGTTCCCGGCGCGGCTTCCACGTGCGCGCGGAAGGCCAGCCGAAGTTCAGCCTCCAATACGAAGAAGGCGCAGCCATGATGGATGACGAGGATGCAGAAGGCCTTAAAGCCTACTTTGACGAAACCAGCGAATTCGGCTCGGGCGAAGAAAAAGCCGCCGGATATATAGGAAAAACAAGCGCGCTTGCCAAAGAACATCACCGCGATGGATTTATCCACAAAAAATGCATTGAGTTTCTGGATGGCTATGAGCCGGACGGCAGGCCTTTGTTTCTCTATCTTTCTTTCATCAAGCCGCACGCAGGGTTCAATATTCCTCCTGAATTTGAAGCTTTGTACGATCTTAAGGACATCCCCCCGCTCCCCACGCCGCCATGGGAAAACGATCCGAGTCCTCACATTCAAAACGCGATGAATGCCAGCGCCAATCTGAACGCGATTCACAATGAGCGAAAAAACGTTTGGAAAACCCTTTCAGACGATGAAAAGCGTCTAAGCACGCTCAGGTATTACGCAAACTGTTCATTCATGGACCACTTTATCGAAAGCGCGCTTAAAAAAATCCGTGAAAAAGGGCTTGACAAAAACACCCTGTTTATCTTTGTTTCTGACCACGGCGAAATGATGGGCGAACGCGATTACCGCTTCAGCAAATACTGCCTTTTTGAGTCAAGCGTCCGCGTTCCACTGATTCTGGCAGGCGATTGCATAGATCCGGCGCTGCACGCAACAAAAGATCACCGGCCTGCCATGCTGGTTGACATTCTTCCAACCATCTGCGATGCCGCGGGCATCGAGCCAAACGTCCAGTGGCCAGGCGAAAGTCTCCTCGCAAAAGAAACGAAGCGGAAAGGCGCCTTTTCAGAATATCACGGAAGCGGCTCTGAAAAAACGCAGATTGCCCCCGCATGGATGTGGAGAAACGAAAACTATAAGCTTATCTATACCCGCCCGGGTTTCTGTATCGATGAGAGCAGCGTTTCAGGCGAGATGTACGATCTTACAAATGATCCCAACGAATGGCAAAACATCTTTGACGAGCCCGCTTACCGCGACATCCGCGAAAGGATGACCATCGAACTTTTGGAGAACGCCATGAACGCCTTTGCCAAAGCCCCGGCGTTCGGCGATTACAGAGGAACCGACAAGCTTAAAAAATAAGCGTTTCAATCAAAAAATGAAACCCTTGTTCAAAGCAAGGGCTTCATTTTTGTGCCTCTCAGCCTCCAACCGTAATCCACATCGCGGGACGGTATGCGCCGTCACGGTGCCCTACATCAGAGCCGTATGTAGACAGTCCTCCATTGGATGCATATACAATCATCGCATTGCATCGGAATTTTCCGTTCGTCCTCAGCCACCAATATGCCGCCTTGCCAGCCGCCAGCTGACTTTTCGCTACCGGCGTACCCGCTGTCTTTCTTGACTCTTGTGTCGGAAGATACTTCAGCAGTTCATCATAGCTTAAGAAGAACACGTAATCCTGGGTATTCGGACCGCCGTCTACATTATCAGGACTATCCTGATTGACATTGGTCGTAAGCAGAATCCTCTCTTTTTCTTCATCAGAAAATGCACCGTTATAGAATGTTCCGTTGCACCAGGAGCGAGCGTGATACTGCGCAGTAAGCTCATCATTGGAAATATAGGTTCCGTCTTTTTTCGGCACCATCCAAACGCCGTCTATTTTCTTAAAGCCCATGTACGTCGCGCTCGGATACCACTGGTTTGAATAACCGACAAGCGTAATGGTTGATCCGCTCCAATTGCAGTACTTATATTTGATCCACGCAGGATTGAAATAGGAATTCGTTTTGAGAATGTATTTGCTGAGTACAAAGGCTTTCTCCTCATCTGCCGTCAGAACAATCCATTCCACAGGATCCTTTGTGGAAGTATTGGCATCCTGCTCATATGTGCCCAAGTACAGCCTGTCTGCAACAGCGACTTTTTCAGAAACCATGGTCGTTTCCGTAAGTTCATTTTTCATGGTAACTTCGATCTGATAGGTTCCGGATGCAGAAGGCGTGTAGACAAATCTGGCCTCCGCCTGTTCCCCGGAAGCGAATACCTGCACGCCGTTTTTTAAAATGCGGCAGCTGTATACGCTTTCCACTTTTTCTCCCGGAAGTATATCCGTAAGCGTCCATGTAATGGGCAGGCCCTTGCAGCCGTTTTTATCCGTATTGCACACAATTTTGAATGCATCAAAATAGCTGCGCGCAAGACCTTTTTCCTGTGCATAATCATCCATCGTGCTTTCAAGATAGCAATACACGCGAACATTCGGTGTATTGTCAAAAGCATCGTCCGCAACGACAACATCTCTGGAATAGCAATAAAACGCACGCAGGTTTGCGCAGTCCGCAAACGCGCGGCTGTCAATCTTTTTCGTGCTTTCCGGAATCTCTACTTCTTCCAAGGAAGCATCGCCGCAAAACGCTTCTTCCCGAATGGTGTCCAGTGACAAAAGCATTAGACCGCTTTGTGTTGCAGCATATGCTGAAACAGAAAACATCACCAGCAATGCGAGCATAAAAAACAGCACTTTTCTAATATTCATGTATCCGCCTCCGCGTCTAATATACGCACATATGTAATTAAATTATATAGTAGAATTATAAAAACGCAACACCAAAACAAAGAAAAATCCCTGCGTAACACAAGGATTTTTCCTGTAGAAGATTTCATCAGCCGCCAACCGTAATCCACATTGCCGGACGATAGCCTACATCCGAATGACCAACATCACTTCCACCATAGTGTACATTTCCATTGTAGACACCGCTGGCATATACCGCAGCAGCATTTACATTGGATCCGCCTCTGGTTCTCAGCCACCAGTAAACAGACTTGCCCTTTGCCAGCTGGCTCGCTGCAACAGGTGTGCTGGCCGTCTTTCTCGAATTGGGATCCGGCATGTATGTAAGAACTTCGTCATAACTTAGGAAGAACACATAATCGTAGGTATCCGGTCCGCCATCAATAGACGAAAAATTCGGGTTGTCCGGATTTGTATTGCGCGTAAGCAGAATTCTCTCTCTTTCCTCATCCGAAAAAACAGTATTTCTGAAAGTTCCGTTTAGCCAGGGACGACAGTGATAAAGCCTTGTAAGATCATCATTTGATATGTAGGTACCATCCCGTTTGGGAACCATAACGACGCCGTCAATTTTCTTAAAGCTCATATAATCCGCACTCGGATACCAATTGTTGGAACCTCTGAACGTTGTAATCAGAGAACCGTTCCAATTGCAGTACTTGAACTTAATCCAGGCAGGATTGAAATACGAATCCATCTTGATGATATATTTCGTTAAGACGAGCGCTTTTTCTTCGTTCGCAGTCAAAATAATCCACTCAAGCGGATCCTGTGTCGAAGCATCGGCATCCTGCTCGTAAATACCCATATACAGTTTATCAGCAACAGGAACTTCCTCAGAAACCATCGTAGTCTCCGTCAGCTCGTTTTTCATGGTGACTTCGATCTGATAGTTTCCTGAAGAAGAAGGCGTATAGACGAATTTCGCTTCCGCCTGCTCGGAGAAGGTTTCGGCTTCTGCACCGTCTTTCAAAATACGATAGCTGTATACGCTTTCAGCCTTTTCTCCGGGAAGAATATCCGTAAGCGTCCAGGTAATCGGAAGGCCTTTACAACCGTTTTTTTCCGTGTTGCACTCGATTTCAAAAGCGTCAAAGTAGCTTCTGCTGATTCCTTTTTCCTTTGCGTAAGTATCCATCGTGCTTCCGAGGAAGCAGTACATACGGACATTCGGCGTATTTTCAAAGGCATCCTCCGCAATGGCAACATCCCGTGAATAGCAATAAAACACGCTCAGATTTACGCAATCTGCAAACGCACGGCTTTCAATCTTTTTCGTGCTTTCCGGAATCTCTACTTCCTTCAGGGAAATATCCCCGCAAAACGCCTCTTTCTCAACGGTATCAAGATTCAAAAGCATAAGCCCGCTGTGCGTATCCGCGTAACCTGACAGGGATAACAATACAAGGCATGCGAGTGCCGTAAAAAGGATTATTCTCGTTTTCATATATGTTCCTCCCGGATTATTCCATACATATTCAGCATTATTATATAATATTTTTCTTTAAAACACAACACCTATCCCTTGAGCTCAATTTCATACAAAAAGTGCCGCCTGCGTATTGACAGGCGGCATTTTTTGTTTTTACAGATCGTACCCAAGAGAAATTGCTTTTTTGTTGAGCTCGATCAGATTCTGTCTTTTTGCGGATACGACCTTCTGGATGGTTTTGTCTACGGCTTCTACCGGGAACATGCCGGTTTCCTTGAGCATTTTACCCATGATGATCATGTTGGCAAGCGTTGCCATACCCTCTTCGCCGGCAATCTGCGTAGCGGGGATACCGAAGGCTTTAACATCTGTGCGCTTGACTTCGCGATCGATGAGGGAAGAATCATAGAAGATCATTCCGCCGGGAACAACCGCGTCTTCAAAACGGTCGAGAGACGGAAGATTCATCGCGATCAGTACGTCCGGATTCGGAACAAGGGGCGATCCGATGGGCGTATCGGAAATGATGACAGAGCAGCTTGCTGTGCCGCCGCGCATTTCCGGGCCGTAAGACGGAAGCCAGGTGACTTCCTTATTTTCGAGAAGGCCTTCATAGGCCAGAAATTTTCCGGTGAACAGAACGCCCTGCCCGCCGAAGCCGGAGATCAGAATGCTGGTGGTTTTCATTTTCCGGCCTCCTCTGCATACTTGTCCTTATATACACCCAAGGGATAATAGGGCATCATGTTTTCTTCCAGCCATTTGAGCGCTTTGTCGGGCGTCAGGCCCCAGTTGGTGGGACAGGTGGAGAGAACTTCAATCAAAGAGAAGCCCTTGCCTTCCATCTGATACTTGAACGCCTTTTTGATGGCGCGAGCAGCGTTTTTGACGTTCTTGACATCATTAACCGCTACGCGCTCAAGATACGTAGCGCCTGTAACATTGCTTAAAAGCTCGCAAACCTTCACAGGATAACCGACGGATTCGACCTGACGTCCGTAGGGAGAAGTCTGGGTGACCTGTCCGGGCAACGTGGTCGGAGCCATCTGGCCGCCGGTCATGCCGTAAATGGCATTGTTTACGAAAATCACGGTGATGTTTTCGCCTCTGGCCGCGCTGTGCACGGTCTCGGCAGTGCCGATGGCAGCAAGGTCGCCGTCGCCCTGATAGGTGAAGACGATGTTATTGGGATCGGCGCGCTTTACGCCGGTGGCAACTGCGGGCGCGCGGCCGTGCGCAGCCTGAACCATATCGCAGTTGAAATAATTGTACGCAAATACGGAACATCCTACGGGCGCGACACCGATGGTGCGGCCTTCAATTCCGAGTTCGTCGATTGCTTCGGCAACGAGACGGTGAATGATGCCGTGGGTACAGCCGGGACAATAGTGAAGTTTTACATCTGCAAGCGCTTTCGGCTTTTCAAATACGATCATTATTCACACTCTCCTTTCGCGTTTGCTTCTTCGATGCTTAAAAGCACCTGATCGGGCGTGGGAATCATGCCGCCGGTTCTGGAGCACAGATATACGGGACGGGAGCAGCGGATGGCAAGCTCGACATCCTCGATCATCTGGCCCATATTGAGTTCAACGGAAACAAAAGCTTTCGCGGTTTTCGCTTTCTCAAAAAGAACCTTTTTGGGGAACGGCCACAGGGTAATCGGGCGGATCATGCCCGCTTTAATTCCCTTTTCGCGCGCCGCGACAATGGCATTTCTGGCAACGCGGGCCGCAACGCCGAACGCTACAACCACAACGTCAGCGTCTTCCGTCATGAACTCTTCATACATGGCTTCCGTTTCTTCGATCCGCCTGTACATTTCATATCTTCTGATATTCCACTGTTCAAGCTCCTCCGGAAGAAGAGACAGGGAGTTTACGATGTTATGGGTTCTTTCGCCCTTCGTGCCGGTGACGGCCCAGGGCTTATCGTAATTTTTCACCTCGCCCATGTCAAGGGATACGGGCTCCATCATCTGACCCATGGTTCCGTCGGCAAGGATCATGGTGGTCATGCGGTATTTGTCGGCAAGATCAAAGCCCTTGAACACGAGGCTTGCCATTTCCTGAACGGATGCGGGCGCGAGCACCAGCATTCTGAAGTCTCCGTGGCCTGCGCCGCGGGTCGCCTGGAAATAGTCGGACTGGCTGGGCTGAATGCCGCCGAGACCGGGGCCACCCCTCTGCACGTTTACGATGAGCGCGGGAAGATCGCAGCCGGCCAGGTAGCTGATGCCTTCGCTCTTTAAGGAGATTCCGGGGCTGGAAGAGGAAGTCATAACGCGTTTGCCTGCGGAGGCAACGCCGATAACCATATTGATGGCGGCAACTTCGCTTTCTGCCTGAAGGAAGGTTCCGCCGATCTGAGGCATACGCTTTGCCAGATACGCGGCTACTTCCGTCTGGGGCGTGATGGGATAGCCGAAATAATGGCGGCAGCCGGCCATGATGGCGGCTTCAGCCAGGGCTTCGTTGCCCTTCATAAGCACTTTATCTGCCATAACTTTTGTTTCCTACCTTTCCACCGTAATCACACAGTCCGGGCACATGGTCGCGCAGAAAGCGCAGCCGATGCACTTTTCAGGCTCCGTGACCTTTGCCGGATGATGTCCCTGTGCATTCAGTTTCGTTTCGTCAAGCGCGACGATTTTCTTGGGACAGGCGCCCACGCAAAGGCCGCAGCCCTTGCATCTTTCTTCGCGGAACGTTACTTTTGCCATTTGTTTTTCCTCCGTTTTATCAATAAATCGCCCATTCGTCACGGAAATGAAGCCGTATGGGCATGGGATTAAAAACTTTTCCTTTGACTTTCGAAACAAGGTCTTCTCTTACGGTCGTGCCCAGAAGCGGGAGATTCGTTTTTTCAGAAACCTCTTTTGCAAGCGCGTCCGTTTTTTCGATGTCCATGCTTTCAGTAAGCTGTCCAAGATTGGAATTGTTCAAAAGCGCCGTCACTTTCATGCCGGAAGCAATTTCCACTTCCCGAAGCACCTGTATAAGCTGATCCGCCGTCCGGGTAAGGGGACGGTAGAAATTCATCACGAATACCATTTCGTAATCGTTTTCTTCCATGAGCTTCGCAGCCAGCCTGCCAAGCGCAAGCGCGCCGCGGTCGTCGCCGCCCACGTCCACGACAGCGTGCGTTTCCTTATCGTCAATGATCCTGTACATTTCTTCGGGCAGCGCGGGAACATCGACATTTGTATTGGCGTAGCTCGAAACCACGATTTCAACGCCCGCTTCCTTGAGCGCTTCCTCGCTGTCTCTTGTTCTGAAGTACGGGTTTACAATATCAAGATCGGCAATCAGCGTTTTATGCCCTTCCTTCGAAAGACCCAGCGCATAATTGACTGCGATATTGGTTTTGCCGCTTCCGTAGTGACCTGAAAAAAGCGTTACTCTTTTCACTTAAATTTTCTCCGTCCATCCGAAAGTGTCTTCCTTCTTGCCCCACTGGATGCCGGTCAGTTCGTCATACAGCTTCCGGGTAACCGGGCCGATGTTTCCGCCGTTTACAACATAGGGCACATCGTCCACAGAGAGTTCGCCGATGGGAGACACGACCGCTGCCGTTCCGCAGCCGAACGCTTCTTCCAAATCGCCTGTCTTTACAGCTTCAGCAAGCTCGTCCACGGAAAGAAGTCTCTCTTCTACCGGAATGCCCCACTTTTCAAGAAGCGCGATGCAGCTTCTTCTCGTAATACCGGGAAGAACAGAGCCCGTGAGCTTGGGTGTTACGACGGTTCCCTTAATTTTGAACATAACGTTCATGGAACCGACTTCCTCGACATACTTGCGCTCAACGCCGTCCAGCCACAGAACCTGGGCGAAGCCCTTCTTCTCGGCCTTTTCGCCGGCGCGCATGGAGGCTGCGTAGTTGCCGCCGCACTTGGCGTAGCCGGTGCCGCCGCGAACCGCGCGTACGTCCTCGGTTTCGATCATGATGCGGACGGGATTCACGCCTTCCTTATAATAGGAACCGGAAGGCGAAAGAATGATGATGAAGGTTGCGTTGTTTACGGTGTGAACGCCCAGGAACGGATCGTTTCCGAAAAGGAACGGACGGATGTAGAGAGATGCGCCTTCTGCAGAAGGAACCCAGTCGCGGTCGATGTCAATCAGGGTCTTCAGCGCCTTTAAGCAGAATTCGCCGTCGATTCTCGGAAGGCAGAGTCTGTCTGCAGAATCGTTCATTCGGTCAAAGTTGTCCATGGGGCGGAACAGCTGAATTTCGCCGTCCGGACGACGGTACGCCTTCATACCCTCAAAGATCTCCGCGCCGTAATGAAGCACGGTAGACGCGGGAGAAATGGAAATGTTTCCATAAGGCACAATGCGCGCGTCATGCCAGCCGTTTTCGCGGTCAAATTCCATCACAAACATGTGATCGGTAAACACTTTGCCAAAGCCAAGCTTGCTGGCATCCTGCGGCTTCATCTTCGGATTCATGTTTTTCTCAATACGGATTTCCATCGTATATACCTCCGTTTCAAATCTGAACACATTATACAGCGCAAATGTTATATCATTATGATTTTGAAAGGCCAAATATTTCCGCAGCCTTTTCGCGCATCTTGTATTTCTGAATTTTGCCTGCGTCGTTCATGATGAACTTGTCGACAAACCAGATATACTTGGGCACTTTATGGCGGGCCATGTTGGCGCGGACATAAGCCTTTACATCCTCTTCGGTCATTTCTTCGCCTTCGCGGACAATGACACAGGCCATGATTTCCTCGCCGTACTGCTCATCTGGAACACCGATGACCTGAACGTCGGAGATCTTGTCATGGGTGATCAAAAACTCTTCGATCTCGCGCGGATAAATGTTTTCACCGCCTCTGATGATCATGTCTTTAAGTCTTCCGGTTACGCGGTAATTGCCGTCCTTATCACGGATGCAAAGATCTCCGGTATGCAGCCAGCCCTCTTTATCGATGGCCTCGGCGGTAGCGGAGGGCATCTTGTAATAGCCCTTCATGATATTGTAGCCTCTGGTGACAAACTCACCCTGCTCGCCATCGGGAAGTTCCTTTCCGGTGACGGGATCCACAATTCTGCATTCGATTTCCGCAAGCGCGCAGCCGACCGTCTGGGTGCGGACGTCCAAAGAATCCTCATAGCATCTGCTCATCGTGCAGCCGGGCGCGGCTTCTGTCTGTCCGTAGACAGATACGATGCCGGTCATATTCATGCGCCTGGCCGCCTCGCGCATAACGCTTTCGGGGCAGTTCGCGCCGGCCATGATGCCGGTCCGCATGTGAGAAAAGTCCACCTTTTCAAAATCCGGGTGCGCAAGCATGGCGATAAACATCGTGGGAACGCCGTTAAAGCAGGTGATCTTTTCGCGGTGCACGCAGTCGAGCGCGGGCTTGGGCGAAAAATACGGCAGCGGACACATCGTCGTTCCGTGCGTCATGGACGCGGTCATGGAAAGCACCATGCCGAAGCAGTGGAACATGGGCACCTGAATCATCATGCGGTCGGCGGTAGAAAGATCCATTCGGTCGCCGATGCATTTTCCGTTGTTGACAACGCCCCTGTGGGTCAGCATTACGCCCTTGGGGAAGCCGGTGGTACCGGAAGTGTACTGCATGTTGGCAACGTCGTCGCCTTTGATTTCGGCGGCGCGCCTGTGGACTTCTTCAAGCGGCACCATGGGCGCGCGGTCCATCATCTCATCAAACGTTAAGCAGCCGTCCATCCTGAAGCCGACAGTTACGACGTTTCTTAGGAACGGAAGTCTTTTCGAGTGCAGCGGCTCTCCGGGAACGGTATCCTTGAGCTCGGGGCACAGTCTTTCCATGATGTCCACATAATTGGAATCGCGGTAGCCGTCCACCATAATGAGCGTGTGGGTATCGGACTGCCTTAAAAGGTATTCCGCCTCGGCGATTTTGTAGGCGGTGTTCATGGTAACAAGCGTCGCGCCGATTTTGGTCGTCGCCCAGAACGCAATATACCATGCGGGCACATTGGTTGCCCAAACGGTGACATGGCTGTCTCTTTTTACGCCCATCGAAATCAGCGCGCGGGCGCAGGTGTCCACGTCGTCCCTGAATTCGGAATAAGTGCGGGTGTAATCGAGGGTGGTGTATTTAAAGCACAGCTGATCCGGAAATTCCTTGACCATTCGGTCAAGCACCTGCGGGAAAGTGCAGTCGATCAAAGTATCATGCTTCCATACATATCTGCCGTCTCCCGCCCTGTTCAGATACAAACCCTGCTCCCATGCGGGCGCGGGCTCAAAATTCTTTACAAAGGAAGCAAAGTGGGCATAGACAACGCTCGGATCGTCCAGCTCTTCAAGCCACTTCGGATCCCACTCCAGGGAATAGAAGCCGTCGTAGCTTACGGACCTCAGCGCGCCGAAAATCTCCTTCATCGGCAGCGTTCCTTCGCCCAGCAGACAATATTCGCACTTACCGTCTCTAATAATACTGTCTTTAAGATGCACATGCTTTACATAGGCGCCGAGATTGGTGATGGTCTTTTCCGGCTTTTCGCCCATCACGCGGTACGGATGGTGCACATCCCACAGCGCTGCCAGATTGTCGCAGGCAAACTCATTCAAAATGCCGACAAGGCGCGAAGTGTCCGCGAAAATGCCGCAGGTTTCGATCAGAAGCGTAACATCTTTTTTCTGCGCAAACGGCAGAACCTGATATACAAGCGCCTTGACGTTTGCGTTTTCCGCTTCTTCGCCTTCGCCCGTTGAAAGCGCGCGCAGGCGAACGAACGGCGCGCCGACCTTTTCTGCAAACGCAATCAGATTTTTGATTTCCTGAACCTTATCGCCGTTTTCATCAGCCTCTGCAGGATTCATGCGCGCATCCAGGCACGTGACGGAAAGGCCCAGCGCTTTTAATGATCTTACCGTATGATCGATTTCATTTTTCTGAAACGGAGCGCCGACGCCGGTAAAGCGACTCTCGCCGATATCGTGAATTTCGATGCCGTCAAGCCGCATTTCCCTGGCTACAGACACGAAATCCGCAAATGAAAAATTGTTCCAGCCGAAAGTTGATACAGAAAGCTTCATACATTCGTCTCCCTGTAGACAATTTTATTGAGCGCATTCAGATATGCGCGGATGGACGCGCCGATGATGTCGGTGGAAATGCCGCGTCCGGAATAGAGCTTGCCGCCGTCGCGAAGCTTTACGAGCGCTTCACCCATGGCCTCGCGGCCGCTGGTTACAGACTGAATCTCAAAATCGTCCAGTTCATAGTGATGGCCGACAATCTTTTCAATCGCCATGAACGCCGCGTCGATCGGTCCGTCGCCGGTGGAAAGGCCTTGAACCGCATCGCCTGCCTTGTCAAGAACAACGTGTGCGGTGGCGCTGATGATGTTTCCGCTGTTGACAACATAGCTGGACAGGCGGTACGTCGGTGGAACCTGAAGCGCAACGGTCGCGATGATGGCGTCCAGTTCCCTTGAATCGACAGCTCTTTTGCTGGCAACGTTCATAAACGCTTCATATACTTTTGCAAGATCCTCTGCGGAAAGATCATAGCCCAGAAGGCTTGCCGCCCTCATCACCTTATTGATATCGGCATTTTTATCCAGTTCCTTTTCGGGAACCGCGGGCGCTACTTCCTCTGCGCCGTTAAGCGCTTCGCGCGGCTTCACGCGGTCAAAGCGGGCGATCTGGGAAACAGCGCGCTTGATGGCGGTTTTGTCTACATTGCACACAACGCCGCATTTTTCGCCGCGCGCAGAAAGAATCGCTGTCATCTCTTCAAGACCCGGCTGATCGCAGGAAGCGCACACAGAAATCTGGTTTGCGCCGGCACGGACGGCTTCAAACGCACAGGCGCAGGCCATGCTCAGCGCATTTCCGGTTTTTACGCCGACATTTTTTTCATGAAGCTCGGGAACGCCCACATAAATGCTTTTGATAAACGCGCCGAATTCATCCGGCAGCATTTCGCCTGCGTCGTCCGATACAGTAACCGTGTCTGCGCCGGCAGAAACAGCCTTTCCAATCGCCTGAATCAGGAAGCTGCCTTCTGCTCTGGTTGCGTCCAGCGCCGTAAACTCTACGTCCTCGCAAACGCTCTTGGCCTTTGCAACGACCTCGGAAATCATTTCAAGCATCTGCGCGGGCTTTTTCTTATACATATATTCCATCTGAACAATCGATACGGGCAGCTTGACATTGAGCCTTGCCTTTTTCGCGTCCTTGACAGAAGCCCACGCGCCATCGACTTCATTAAGCGAAAGAACCGGGCAGGAAACGATGCTGTTTGTCGTCTGGGCAGATACGCTCTTTACCAGAATTTCGTTGGCCTTAACGCCTGCAACAGCGCACGTTTCGATGACGTCCACATGAATCGCATCCAAAATGCGCGCGCATTCCAGCTTCTCTTTGAAGCTCATGCCCTGATTTTTCGAAAGGGTCATTTCAACAAGCTTAATGGTTTTCATATTTCCCAGCTCCTTTATGGGGACATATTCCCCGAATCCATTGCAAAATCAAATTTACGAAAAAAACGCGCCCCGGAAACACCTGTTTCCGGGGCGATAAATGATATCGCGGTACCACCCGAATTGACTGCCCGAAGGCAATCCGCTCATTTGGGGTTCCAACAAACCCTGCGCCATGGTAACGGGGCGAACCGTGACGCCTTACTGAAGAAAATCCTTCTGAATTCCTCCGTTCAGGCATCCTGCTCGGGAAGGAGATGATTCCAATCACTCTGTGCCGCCTCACACCAAACGCGGCTCTCTGAAACAGGTGGGAAGGGAACCTGGTTCCGTCATAGCATTTGAATTTGCAATGGAGAAACTATACCATTTCACGCGCAATTTGTCAATGAGAATCCGCGCAAAAATGGGATTTTTAACATTTCGTCCTGCAAATTCAGCGGAATATTACAGTTTATTCCTCTGAATCTTGCCGCTTGTGGTCTTAGGCAATTCATCACGGAAAACAACAATGCGCGGATATTTGTAAGGCGCGGTCTTCTTCTTGACGTAGTTCTGGATTTCCTTTTTAAGTTCCTCGGTAGGTTCTGTGCCCTTGGTAAGAACAATCGACGCCTTGACCACCTGGCCGCGGATTTCATCGGGAGAAGCGGATACGCCGCACTCAAGGACATAGGGAAGCTCCATAATGACGCTTTCGATTTCAAACGGCCCGATTCTGTAGCCGGAGGACTTGATAACGTCGTCCACTCTGCCCACATACCAGAAATATCCGTC
>JAEDIV010000193.1 GCA_016296675.1 Clostridia bacterium | reverse complement strand
CTTTATAAAGCTGTTTGATCTGGCCGCGCCGTCCATTGCACTGGGACAGGTCATCGGCCGCTGGGGCAATTTTGTCAATCAGGAGGCGTACGGAATGGAGATTTCAAACCCGCGTCTTCAGTTTTTCCCCATAAGCGTATTTATTGAACGCGAAAACGCCTATTTTGCTGCCACCTTCTTTTACGAATCCGCGTGGTGTTTTCTGATCGTCATTCTTTGCCTGCTGTTTGAAAAAAAACGTCTTTTCAAGTTTTCCGGGAGCGAAACCTTCTTTTATATTTCCATGTACGCATTTGAGCGCATGATCGTGGAAGGTCTGCGCGCCGACAGTCTGTACTTTGGCCGGATCCGCATAAGCCAGCTGCTGAGCGTGCTTGCGCTTTTTACGGTCGTTTTTCTGCTCATCGCAAAACAAAAAAAATCAAGCGGCAAATGCCTGCCGCTTGTGATTTACGCGCTTATCGCTTTTGCCGCCGTTGTACTTTGCATGTTTTCCGCTCTGCCTTATGCTGTTTTGATTTTTGCGGGCACTTTGGCGCTTTGCATCTGTCTTATTGAAATCTTTCGCTGTTAACAGCAGAAGATTCCCCTTCCGCAGCAAAGCTGCATAAGGCAAAGGCCCATGCACAGCGTGTTTAAATTGCCGTGCGGCACCGTGAAATTCCTGTTGTAGTTCTGATATGCGCCGCCGGCATTTTGCAGGCGGTTGAGCATTTCCCGGTACTCCTGATTGTTCGGATCCATGCGCACAGCCTGATTCACATAATTGAGTGCGTTTGCGCGGTTTCCAAGGCCTTCATTGGTTACGGCGCAGTAATAACACCATCTCGCGTCCCTGACCGTGATTCTCGATAGAAGATTCAAAGCTTCGGAATAATACCCGCTGTTCAGATAATTGCGCACCGCGCGCATATCGCTCGTTTCATTCGCGCCCGCGTCATAGGTCCGCCTCTGACCGGCCTCCTCATATCCTCCGAAACCTCCGAAACCGCCAAAGCCCCCAAAGTCCCCGAATCCGCCGAAGGGATCCTGATATCCTCTTTGCGACTGGCTCTGATAACCGCCCTGATAGCCGCCCGAGTAACTCTGATAGCCGCCGGAAGTATTCTGACCGGGCGTATACTTATGATTCACAATCATATCATACGCCTCGTTGATTTCCTTCATCTTCTGCTCGGCTTCACTGGAACCGTGGTTGACATCAGGGTGATATTTTTTTGCCAGCTTTCTGTAAGCCTGCTTGATTTCGTCATCGGTAGCGCCGGGTGAAACGCCCAGCACGCGATACGGGTCCTGAATCATTGAATTATTCCTTCCCTTTGTTTCCTTCTTCTTTGGCTTTATAATACTTCGTCCATACGCCCGAATAAAGGATATTTCTTAAAATATTCGCGTCCTGAAGAATCGGCATCTTTTCAAAGGCCATCGCGCATTCAGCGATCTCCATCGTCAGGATTTTATGAATCGTTTCCTCATAATCATCATTCCCGCGGATTGCAAGAAGCGGATTGTAGGATCCCGTTTTCCGGTCCTTGTCCGCGTCGTCCCACGCGTCCAGGAAATAAATGAACCGTCCGAGCGAATAGCCCATTACCCTAAGATACCGGCTCCATTCATCCTCTTCAAGCACAAAGATCTCCTGGAGAAGCCGTCCGAAACAGGAAGCCGCAGCATCCATGTCGTTCAGCCGCTCTTTCTCAATTTCAGATAGCTTCTTCATCTCCGTCTCAATTGCATTTGCCTGACGGGGATATTTCTCTTTTACCGCAAGCGCGCGCTTTTTAAGCGCCTGAGAAAACGCAAGCTTCAGAAAATTCTTGTCGTCCAGCCAACCGTCCAGCGCGCTTAAGTAGAAAAGAAGCGCATTCATGTCCGCAGCATATTCCACATAGCTGCTCACGACATAAGGCTGCTTTTTCTTCGGATGCGGAGCGCATCTTTTTTCTCCGCGCGTTTCCTCGGGCTCATAAAGCGCGTTGAGCAAAAGGGCCAGGAATGTGAAATCATAGCTCAGCGCAAGATGACACATATGTCCTTCGCCAAGGCGGAGCGATCGGCATACGCCGCAGTAAACCTCTTTGAAGCGGCTGATCTCTTCTTCCGTCAGCCGTTCAGAATTGATATTGACATATCCGAACATAGCGGTATATTCCCTACGCCTTCTTCTTAAACGTCGATTGGCATTTTCCGCAGGTAACCGTCTTTTCCCCAATGTTTCTGGGCAGTCTCAGCCACGCTTTGCAGTTGGGGCAGCGGTAATACAGATAGATTTTTCTGTTCTTGAAACGCACCCTCGCCTGCTTCACGCTCGATGCAACCGGCGTATATTTCGACAGGAACCACTGATTCTCCTTTTCCCTTGCGGAAATATTTTTAGACAGCATTCTGTAAAGCGCATAGATCCATGCAGCCATGGAAACAAGGCTCAAAATGCCAATTCTCAGAATCGACGATAAAAGACTCAGAACCAAAGAAGCAATCAAAAGCGCAAATCCCAGCTGATCCATTCCGCGCCTTCCGTAAAAAAAGCGATACAAAGCGTTTTTAAAAGAACCCATATTTCATCCTCCATGCATATACCAAGTATCTTTTTCTATTATACCATAGTTCGTCCCGTTTTCCATAGAAAACAATGTGATATAAAATCGAAAATCCTGCGCAAGTATTTTAAAAAACATAACACAGGCAAAATATACCCATTGATTTCTCAAAGAATGTCAGTGAAATGTAGTTTTCATGCAATACATTGGAAACCAACGATCCGTTTAAATGTGATACA
Organism: Clostridia bacterium; assembly: GCA_016296675.1. Taxonomy (GTDB): domain Bacteria; phylum Bacillota; class Clostridia; order Christensenellales; family Aristaeellaceae; genus SFHK01. The sequence goes on along the minus strand of JAEDIV010000193.1, from coordinate 1,018 downwards.
ATACATCCTGCAGATTTATGGGATCAAGGAGGTGGATATCCGATGCCGGCAAGCCGCATACGCCTGTCTTTTCAGGGCATTCGCGTTCAGGCGCAGATTTATGAGCCGGAAGGCGAAATCGTAGCCAGGGCATTGTTTGTATCCTCCCCGATCGGAGATCCCGCTTCATGGTCGCATCTTCTTTCAAACCTTGCCAAAAACGGTGTTCTGTGCGTAAGCGCTGATCTGCCCGGTTTCGGCGCAAATCCCGTCTCCCGGAAAGTTCCGCAGGACAACGACACGCGCACCCGGATTCTTTGGGGCATCCTGGACGAAATCGAATGGCGCAGAGGCGACGGCCAGTGCAAATGGCATCTGATCGGCCACGGAAGCGGCGCAGCCGCTGTCATGACCATGGCGCTTTATCAGCCGGACAGCACGCTTTCAAGGGTGCTGCTGAATCCCGTCATGGAAACCAGTCAGATTTCGCCCATCCATTCCATCCTGTTTTCAAGTCTCGGCGAGCCGGTTCTGACTGCGCTTTTAAATTATTTTCTGACCAGAGAAAAGCCCTTTGGCCGTCTGATCACCCGCTTATACGGTTTAGCCCGCTCCCCGGAACGCGTGCAGGCGCTTTATAAAATGCTCAACCGCAAGGGAATCATCCCTTCCCTGCTTCGTCATATGCGTGAAGGCTATGAGATCAACAGCGACGTTTATTCGGTGAATACGCCCATCATGATGATCTGGGGCTCGAACGACCGCATCTTCGGCGGCCAGATTCCTGTAAAGCTTTTAAAGCAGCTGCCCGGTGCCGAAAAGCATGTTCTAAACAGCGGCCATATGTGCATGGAAACCAATTCGGGAGAAATCGGCGATTACCTGCGCGGCTGGTTCACCTTCTCCGAAGGAAAAGCGAAGAACGTCGTCAGAAAAAAAGAAACAAAATAAATGCTTGTCTGTCCGGAGCCGGCGCTTCGGACAGTCAGATCATCAACAAACCTCCGGGAGAGGTATGGAGAGGGAGCGCACTTCCTCT
>JAEDIV010000192.1 GCA_016296675.1 Clostridia bacterium | reverse complement strand
CGTTTCCAAGCAGCGTTCCGTTTTCTGCCTGGCAGGTGATGGCGTTATCATGAGCGCGCGCAGTATTCATACTCGTTGCGCACATAAGAAAAGACAATGATAATGAGAATACCCGCTTAAGAAAATGATGCTTCTTCATATGATCTGCCTCCTTAAAAAATCAGTTTTCGTCGTTTGTACAGATTTTGTCAATCCATCTGAAGGATTCATCAGGTGCAACAGGGCTTCATCTGCAAAGGGGCCGGGAAACATATTTTTGTACTTAGATATTATACTGAATAATTCCAAAAAGGTAAATATATGTTTTAAATAAGACGAAAATAAGCGGATAATCCGACCTGTTACAAAGAAATATATAAACAATTTGTGAATATATGATAAATTGGTATTGACACAGAATGTTAATTGCAGTATATTTAGATTACTTGAGAAGAATATTAAAAGCTTTAGAAACAACTAAAGTAAATCGTTCGGAGGCGAGAAGACAATGCTGAGAAGAATAATCAGTCTGGCTTTCGCGGCGACGCTCTTTGTAAGCGGCTTGTTTTCCTGCGCATATCAGGAGACAGCCGCGCCTGTTTTTAAGAGCGTGTCTGTGCATGATCCGTCCATTATCAAGGCGGATGATGGGTATTATTATATCTACGGAAGCCATATGGCGGCAGCCAGAAGTCTGGATCTGATCAGCTGGGAATTGATTTCAAAGGATGCAAACAGGGGATGCACCCTTTTTAAAGATGTTCAGACAGAGCTTAAGGAAGCCCTTTCCTGGGCAAAGACGAAGACGTTCTGGGCGCCGGATGTTCAGAAGCTCAATGACGGAAGATATTATTTCTATTATTGTACGTGCGAAGGCTCTTCGCCCTTGAGCGCGCTGGGGGTTGCGGTGAGCGACAAGCCCGAAGGACCGTATGAGGATCTGGGGATTTTCTTAAGAAGCGGCGCGTCCGGATACAATTCGACCTATTACCCGAACGTGGTCGATCCCCATACGTTTTTTGACAATGACGGAAAACTCTGGATGGTATACGGCTCCTACTCCGGCGGCATCTTCATTCTTGAAATGAACCCGGACACGGGCTTTCCAATTGAGGGACAGGGCTACGGCACGAAGCTTCTCGGTAAGAACCATTCAAGAATCGAAGCGCCCTATATTCTCTACAGTCCCGAAACAGAGTATTATTATCTCTTCCTCTCCTTTGGCGGCCTGAACGCCAACGACGGCTACAACATCCGCGTTTGCCGTTCCAAATACCCGAATGGCCCCTATGAGGACGCGCTGGGTCAGGAGATGATCAAGTGCGGCGGAAGAGCAGGCACCTTCTTTAATGATGCTGATTATGTAGGTTACGGCGTAAAGCTCATGGGCGGTTATAAGTTTGAGTTGGTTGATTCCGATACCAACCGCTTTGTTTCCGCTTTCAGAAGCCCAGGTCACAACAGCGCTTATTATGATTCTGAAACCGGACAGTATTTTATCATCTTCCACACGCGCTTTGCCAATTCCGGCGAATCCCATTCAGTGCGTGTACATCAGATGTATATAAACGATCAGGGCTGGCCGGTCGTCTCGCCCCAGCGATATGCCGGCGAGGACGGAACGCTTGCGGATGGCGCAAAGATCGAAGGAAACTACAAGCTCCTGTTCCATTTAAGAGATATAAACAACAAAGAGCACGTTTCAGTGCTTGCATCGCTGAATGCCGACGGTACAATTACCGGCGCAAAGAAAGGCGCCTGGACGGTAACGGACGGCACGAACATTCATTTGACGATCGACGGCAAGGAATATTCTGCGCGTCTGCACACTGCCTGGGACAACAATCAGCAGGCGTGGGTCACGCAGTTTACCGGACTTGATACAGAAGGCGCAGCGCTTTGGGGCGTGCGCTACGGAGAATAAGGATCAGAACGGCAGGTACTTTCAAAATGCAGGAGGTCAGGCATATGATCAGGCGATTTACAGCGTTTTTCATGGCCTTTTTTATGATGTTTTCCATCTTTGCTGTTTCGCAAGAAGCGGATCAGAGCTGGATGGCGTTTGAAAACAGAACGGAAGCGCTGTATACAGAGAAAGTGAAGACGCACACTCTTCCCGTTTACGGGGGAGAAAAGGTGGTCACGGAAGTCTCCGCGTCCTTGAAGACAGGGGATCAGACTGAGATTACGTTCAGCGTTCCGGAAGATGCGCTGTATGAAATCCACTTCACCTATAAAAACCTTACCCAGAGCGCGCTTCCGACAGAAATGGCCATTGCGATTGACGGCGAAATGTCTTTCTATGAGATGCGCAGAATCAAGCTGAGCTCTCTGTGGCTGGATGACGGCATTTTTCCGACTGACCGCTATGGAAACGAAGTTGCAACCACTCCGTATTCTGCCGATGTGTATCAGACGTCAGGACTTTCCGATTCGAGCGGAAGAACGGATGTGCCGTTCCTTTTTGAACTTACGAAAGGCGAGCACACCCTTGCCGTCGAAGTAAAGGACGGAGAGATTTCTATCACGGAAATCATCCTCTCGGCGCCCGAAGAAGTTTTGCCGTATGAGCATCATGCAGCCGAGGGCGACAGCCTCATCATTATTGAGGGCGAAAACATCTATTCGAGAAATGAGTCCTCGATCCGAGGCGCCGGTGAATTCAATGCACTTCTGACGCCCTACAGTGTGGAGAGCAGAAAAATCAACCATCTGGACGGTGCGTCCTTCGATGCGGCGGGCGACACGGTTACCTATAAGTTCAATGTTGAAAATACCGGCTGGTATTACATGAATGTTTTCTACCGCCAGAACGTGAAGGCGGATTTCCCGGTATTTGTTGACGTATTGATCGACGGGAAAATGCCTTCTGGCGCCGCGAGCAAGATTCCCTTTGACTATGCGACCGGATTTACCGATGTGACGGTCAAGGCAGGGGAGGAGAACCAGGCGTTTTACTTAACCGAAGGCGAGCATACGCTCTCTCTTCGCGTAAACTGCGCGATCCTCACGCCTGTTTATGAGATGATCGACAGAACGCTTTCTGAGATCAACGGCTTAAGCCTCGAAGTTGTGCGCCTCTCCGGCGGCATGACCGATAAATACCGCGACTACGAGCTTCTGACCTATATACCGAACCTTGTCGAGATTCTGACCGGCTGGGCGGATGACTGCAAGAAAATGGTCGACTATGTGAAAGAATATTCCTCCATCGGAAGCGGAAGCGCTTTTTCCAATCTCACGCTTTGCGAGGATCAGCTGAGAAGACTTGCTGAAGAGCCCGAGGATCTTCCAAGACGCCTGTCAGAGCTTTCCACAGGCTCCAACTCTGCTGCCCGCATGCTTGCCCAGCAGCTTCAGGACATGGCGGTAAATGATCTTGCGATTGATCAGATTTGCTTCTATCAGGAAGGCGCCTGTCTTCCTGAGCGCGCAACCTTCCTTCAGAGCGCTGCCAAGAGCGCGCAGCGCTTCATCACTTCCTTCTCCGCGCAGGACTATTCCGCGTCCTCCGGAAAGAAGGGGCATCTTCAGGTGTGGATGGGAAGAAGCAGACAGTATGTAGAGCTCCTTCAGAACATGATAGACACCCAGTTTACCCCTGAAACCGGCATCAAGGTTGACCTTTCCCTGATGCCTGACGCAAACAAGCTGGTTCTGGCCAATGCCGCGGGCAATGCACCCGACGCGGTTATCGGCCTTCAGTATGTCGTTCCTTCTTATCTCAATATCCGAGGCGCCCTTTACGATCTTACGAAGTTCGAAGATTTCGGCGAGGTTGCGCAGAGATTTTCAAGCGGGCTGTTTATTCCTTATACGCTTGGCGATG
>JAEDIV010000191.1 GCA_016296675.1 Clostridia bacterium | reverse complement strand
GAGAGGGAGCGCGCTCCCTCTCCATACCTCTCCCTGAAGTTTGTTGATGATCTGAAACCGGGTGCAGAAAAATATGCACCCGGTTTGTTGATGATCTGAGGCTCCCTTGAGCAAAAGGGAGGCCTTTTGGGTTTGAGAGATGGAATGGTCAATCCCTCAGATTTATTTCTGTTCCTCAAGCGCTTTTTCAATGGCTTCAATGCGCTCGGCCAGCGGCGGATGGCTGTATTCGAGCACAACCAGCACTTTGCTGGGCGCGAGGTGGGCAAAGTTTTCCTTTGCCAGCTTTTTAAGCGCGGTTTTGAGCGCTTCGCCGTGGCCTTCCTTTACGGCCTGCCTGTCGGCGCGGTATTCGGCAAAGCGGCTGTAGGCGCTCATGCCCATGCCGGTCAGAGGCTGGATGAGGGAAAGCATAAAGCCCATCAGGATGTAGGCAAAGCCGTAGTTGATTGCGGCAAAGCCAAAGGCGGTATGCATGCCTGTCACAATGATGGCGACCCAGGCGGCGACAGCCATCAAAAGGAGATTTCCAAGGTTCATGGTTTGCTGCTTAAGTACGTCCTTATGAAGTCCGTGGCCCAGTTCGTGCGCAAATACGGCACAGATTTCGTCGGTCGACATTGCGTTTACCAGATTGTCAAACAAAACGATGGTCTTTAATTTTCCAAAGCCCGTGAAATAGGCGTTGAGCTTTGTGGTTCTTCGGGATGCGTCCATCACCTTGATATCCTTGACCTGATAGCCGTTTTTGGTTAAAAGCGCCATGAGCTTGTCTCTGAGGTCGCCTTCTTCAAGCGGCTCAAACTTGTTGCCGATGCGGCTTAAGACGGGGTAGAGGAAGGAGATAAGGAGCGTGAACACAAACATTACACCTGTAAACAGGAGAATGACCCAGTTGCCCATGGCTCTGTGAAGGAGCATAAGCGCGCTCATGAGCGCAAAAGTGATGAGCGCTTCGATGAACAGGGAGCGGATCTGGTCAAACACAAACGTCTTCATGGTTGAACGGTTGAAGCCGTATTTCTGCTCAACGACCATGGTTTCGTAGTAATTTAAGAAGATATTGATGACCCAGTCGACCAGAATCTGGAACGTGAGCACGGATGCCATCTGGCCGAACAGGCTCTTTCCGAAAATGCCGGAAACGGCGGCGTGGCAGTTGAACACGAGAAGAATCAGCGTCACAAAAAGCGAAACGATGGTAGAGAAAATGCCCAGACGGTTTTTCTCGGCGGAGTATTTCTTCCAGCGGATATAGGTGTCGGCGTCGTATACGTCCTTAACGCTTTCAGGCGTCGGATTGTTTGCGGATTTAAAGCTTACGATGTTTAAAATCATGCGGTACGCATGTCCGAGAATCATAAGCGCGAGAATGAAAATTTTAAAGTCCATATGCAGGGCCTCCTTTGTGTGGTTCATAGAAAGTATACCACAGTTGGCGCCTTCCTTCAAGGCGTGGCTTGCCCCCTGTGGTATAATGGAAAAAAGGGAGGCGGAAAAGCGTGGGATTCGGAATTGCGATCATGGGCTTAAACGGCGCAGGCAAGACAACGCTTGGAAAATGCCTTGAAAAGCTGTCCCATTTTAAAAGCCTCGATGTTGAAAATTATTATTTTCCCGATCCTGAGAGCGGATACGCTGTTTCAAGAAGCGGAGAAGAAGTGGAAAAAATGCTCCTTGAAGATATGAAAAAGCATCCCTTTTTTGCCCTTTCCTGCTTGAGGCTCAATTTTTCAGATGAAATCAAGAGAAACATCGATCTTGCCGTGTGCCTGACGGCGCCAAAAGAGATGCGCATGGAAAGAATCCGCCGGCGCGCCATAGAGAGATTTTCCGACCGCGTGCTTCCGGGCGGGGATATGCATGCGCGTGAAGAGGTGTTTTTCAGGATGGCGGAAGAAAAAAATGATGAAATTGTTTTAAGGGCAATGAGCGAACTTTCCTGCCGGAAATTGTTTCTTTCGGGCTTGAATGCGCCCGAGGAAAACGCGGCCAGAATACTTGAAGAAATCCAACATACATACTGAAAAGGAGTATACAAATGGCATCATGGATTACGCATCTGATGATCGCGGACGAAGTTTTGCGTGCGCTTGATCATCTGGATGAACGCGGCTTCTCGGTGGGCAGCATCGCGCCGGACTGCAATATCGAAAACGAAGACTGGTCGGACTTTACGCCGCCAAGAGAAGTCACGCACTGGATGAACGGAAAAACCAAGGACGAGGACGACTCGGACCGCTTCAGGGATATATATTTTTTATCGCGCAAAAACGAAATTGAAACGGACGAAGAATATGCGTTTTTATTGGGGTACTATGCGCACCTGATAGAGGACGCAATGTATACGGCGTTTTTGATGGATGAAACGCGCGTTCAGAATGCGTGGAAACGGATTTTATCGAGCGATGAATACGCAGATGCGGCGAAAGGTCTTGCGTGCAGCTGGAAAAGCATAAAAGCCGTAATGAGCAAGGAGAAAAGAAACGCGGAGGTCGGCGCGATTGAACGGAAGTATCTGGATCAGCACCCGGAAAGCGGATTTTTGAAATACATACTGCCGCTTACCGATTTTCCGGATTACATCGACTATCTTCCAAAGGACGCGGTCAAGCGGAAAATCGGCGTGATGGGCGTTGTTCCGGATTCCATGGAGGAAGGGAGGCAGTTTATCGGCATAACGGAAGAAGAACTGACTGCCTTTTCAAAGAAGGCTGCAGGCACGGTCATTGAGAAAATCACGGAGGCCGAAAAGATGTTCAGGGAAGAACGCGAATTTACGTTTCTGGATACATCTGACTTACAATCAGACGAGATCTTTTTAAGGCTTGTAAAAGTAAGCCCCGCAGTTCCGGAAAAGAAATTTCTGCCCGCGTATAAATTCGAAATCTGCCTTCCGGACGGAACGCGCGCAGGCGTTTGCGATCTTAGAATCGGGCACAACGACAAGACATATCTGGACGGCAATATCGGCTACAGTGTGGATGAAGCGTACAGAGGCCACCGGTATGCCGCAAAGGCGGTCGGGCTTTTGAAGGGGCTTGCGAAAAAGCACGATATGGCGCATCTTTTCATCACCTGTGTTCCCGAAAACACGGCCAGCGAAAAAAGCATCCTGTATGCCGGCGGCAAATATGTGGAAACGCGCGATCTGCCGGAGGACAACGATATGTACCTTGAAGGAAAACGCAGGGTCAAAATTTTCAGAATCAGTCTGTAAGGAGAAATCCATCATGTTTAGAAAAATGCGAAGAATCCGTCAGCAGATGGCGGATGCGGACGCGATCGGCGTTCTTGAAAACGGAAAGGGCGGCATTCTTACTGTAAACGGAGACGACGGCTACCCCTATCCCGTGCCGATGAATTATGCTTACATTGACGGAAAAATCTATCTTCATTCGGCAAGCGCCGGGCATAAAATCGACGCGATCAAGGCAAGTGACAAGGTGTCCTTTCTGGTCGTTGACAAGGACGACGTGATCGAGGACAAGCTGACCACTGCATACAGAAGCGTAGTCGTGTTCGGCCGCGCCGGCATTGTTGAGGACGATCAAAGGACAATGAGCCTGATTATGAAGTTTGCCCTTAAGTACTCAAAAAACATGTCCGCAATTCATCAGGATATTGAAGAGAATTTTAAGTCTATGGCCTTGATTGAAATTACGCCCGAACACATTACGGGCAAGGAAGGCATGGAGATCATCAAGGAGCGGATGAAATAAGCGCCCTTAGGGCAAAACAAAAAACGGATCCAAAGGATGGATCCGTCAGATCATCAACAAACCTCCGGGAGAGGTATGGAGAGGGAGATAACTTCCTC
>JAEDIV010000190.1 GCA_016296675.1 Clostridia bacterium | reverse complement strand
ATTTCAGGGGATCGGCCCTTCCCATCAAAAAAGGGACTTTTTTGATGGCTTGAACTGCGCGGATATAATTCGCGCAGTTGCTTTTTATAAACGGATTGAGTATAATATATAATGGATATTTATAGAAACGACAGGATTTGAAAATATGAAAAAGTTATTTATCAAGATTGAGAAAATTATAAATACAATATTCGATCGAATCAGGCGCGTTTTGTCCAGAGTTTCACCCTCTTCTGTATGGACAAGGCTCGGGTTTTCCCGCGTTTTATCCGGAAAGAGTCTGATCTGCTGGATTTTTGCATTTGTCATTGCGGGACTGATTTTCTTTTTCTGCGCGCAGAGGGGAACGGATTCCGGCAATATGAGCGCGGGCATCGCTGAATTTTTTATGAGAATATTCCCTTCGATTGAGAGAATCGGAAACATTGAATTTGCGATACGCAAAGCCGGTCATTTTTCCATATTCGTAATCGAAGGCGTATTCCTTACGGCTGCCTTTTTGGGAACCTTCGGAGCAAAGAAAACGATCAGGAGATGGGCGTTAATTGTTCTTGCTCTTGTTGCTGTTTTGAGTGAAGCGGTTCAATTTCTGGCGGAAGACAGAACGCCTTCTTATTTGGATGTACTGATTGACATAGCCGGAGCAGCAGTGGGCGTTGTTGTCTTTTCATCTGCGTATGTTTTCAGGGAGAAGAGAAAAAAGAAGATGATGAAAGAAACTTTAAAAGGAAACAGCGTTCGCATCTTTGAAAAAAGTACGAAATGGCTGTCTGCTTCTGAATTCGCAGACGCCGATCCGATCAATGTTTTTCACAGGGAGACAGACGGCCAGACACCGGCGGATGATAAAAAGTATCAGAATTTTCATATGTATGCCAGGCGTGCTTTCAGAATGGGAAGGCATGCCAAGCGAGCAGAGCTTCTGATCACGGCTGATGACTATTATAAGCTGTATATAAACGGCGTTTTTGTCGCGCAGGGACCGGCGCCCGGCTATCATGATCATTATTATGTGAACCGCATTGATGTGCTTAAATATCTCAGATCCGGTGAAAACGTGATTGCCGTGGACTGCTATTATCAGGGACTTGTAAACCGTGTTTGGGTTTCCGGGGATATGCGTCAGGGATTTATGTGCGAGATGCATGTTGACGGCAAAGTGATTCTGCGTTCGGATGAGCATTTCCATTATATGAAATCAAACTCATACGTAAGTAAGACGGAAACAGGATATAAAACGCAGTTTACCGAGCATTTTGATCTTAGAAATGAACCGAAAGGCTGGAAAGATATCCGGTTTGATGATTTTATGTGGACAGCGTGCTTTGAAAGGCAGTCTACAGACTACAAGTTCGTATGGCAGGACACGCCGATGCTCGATACTGAGATTGTTAAACCAAAGACAGTAACGAAAGAAATAAGTACTGTTCATGTTGACTTCGGAAAAGAAATTGCCGGCGTGATTCTCGCTGAATTCAGCGGTGCAAGCGGCAAAAAAGTAGTGCTTCATTTGGGCGAGGAGCTCGATTCGGACGGCGTGAACGCAAGATACAAAACGAGGGCAAACTGTGAATATGAACATTCCTTCATTCTTGACGGGGATCTGAATGAATGGGAGATGTATGATTACTCTGCATTCAGATACGCAGATTTCATTCTTGAAGACGGCGTGAAGCTCGTTTCTGTTGAAGCAAGGCGGCAGTATTATCCGTTTGATGAAGACAAGTGTACGCTGGATACCACGGAAAAGAATCTTCAGAAAGTTTTCGACCTGTGCAAAAACACAATGAAAACCGGCGTGCAGGAAGGATATATTGATTGCCCGACGAGGGAAAAGGGCCAGTATTCCGGAGATCTTGCCGTGACTTCGCTTTCGCATATCTATTTGTCCGGGGATACCAGACTACTTAAAAAATCTTTGGACGACTGGATGCGGTCAGGCAAGATTGCAAGCGGCCTTATGGCTGTTTTCCCTTCGGCATTTATGCAGGAGATTGCGGATTATTCTCTTCTTTTCCCGATGGTTGCCTACCGGTATTACGAGCATACAGAGGATACCGAGTATTTAAAAGAATGCTTAAGCGCAGCAGAAAGAATCCTTAAGACATATGAGAAATACGCGCGCGCAGACGGTCTTATCGAGAATGTTACAGAGGCATGGAATCTTGTTGACTGGCCGGAAAATCTTAGAGACGGATATGCTTTCCCGCTGGATCGCCCGGTTGGCAAGGGATGCCACAATGTGATCAATGCCTTCTATCTGGGCGCAGTATATTATACGGAAAAAATTGCGGAGGCAACCGGTGTCAAATTCAATCCAAAGTTTATGAAACTGCGCGAGAGTTTCAATGACGCGTTTTTATCCGTCGATACCAATCTGTATGTTGACGCTATCGGAAGTGACCATTCTTCCGTTCATTCAAATATCTTACCGCTGTTTTTCCCGATTGCGCCGGAGGATAAAATCGAAGGCATATCGGAATATCTGATTAAACGCGGTATGTGCTGCGGCGTATATATGGCGTTTTTCTATCTGAAAGCGCTTGCGAAAGCAGGAAAGTTCAAAGCCGTGTATGACTTAATTGTTTCGGAAGGCAAAAACAGCTGGATGAATATGATTTCTGAAGGCGCTACAACCCTTTTTGAAGCATGGGGCAAGGATATGAAATGGAATACTAGCCTGTGCCATCCGTGGGCCAGCGCGCCTGTTCCCGTCCTGATTGAGGATATACTTGGCATAACGCCCGATGTTGTCAAGGGCAGCGTATGGAAGCAGCACCTGCCCCTTACGGTCAAGCATCTGAAGCTTACTGTGCCTGTTATGAACGCAAAAGTGGTTGTGGAGCGCGAAGAAGAGGGAACGATAATCTCTATAGAAAGATGAGGCGGCAAAGATGATCAGAATTGAAGCGTCAAAATATATAAACGCGATGGACAAGGCCAATCCTCCGGTTGAGACCGCGAAAAGCGGAGATATCATTCAGTTTGTAACCAAGGACTGCTTCGGCGGTCAGATTCAGTCGGAAGATCAGGTGATGGAATCACTTGACTGGAGCGAGATCAACCCTGCGACGGGTCCGTTGTATGTGCAGGACGCAAAGGCAGGCGATGTACTGAAAGTTGAGATTCTTGATATTGAAATCGCGGACAAGGGCGTCATGATCGACGGCGGCGGCGAAGGCGTAATGGGAAAACTCATTTGTGAAGCTACGACCAGGATTCTGCCCATAAAGGATGGAAAAGTGATTTTCAATGACAAGCTTGCGTTTCCTGTAAATCCCATGATCGGCGTAATCGGAACTGCGCCAAAGGGCGAAGGCATCCCGACGGGAACGCCGGGCGATCACGGAAGCAATATGGACTGCACAAAGATCAGAAAAGGCGCAACCGTTTATCTGCCTGTTAATGTAGAAGGCGCGCTTCTTGCAATCGGCGATCTTCATGCGCTGATGGGCGACGGGGAAGTCGGCGTCTGCGGCGTTGAAACGGACGGATGCGTCACAGTAAAAATCACGGTGCTTAAGGACTGCAAGCTTCCAACGCCTTTTATCGTGGACGAGAAACACGCTATCAGCGTATATTCTGCCGAAACAGCCGATGAGGCCTGTGAGGGAGCGACGATCAATATGTTTAAATGCTTGATGAACGAACTTAAAATGACAGATCATGAGGCGGAGATGCTTTTGAGCGTTGTCGGAAACGTATGCATCTGCCAGATCGTAGATCCTGAAAAAACCGCGAGAATGGAAGTTCCGATGAGCGTATTTGAAGCGTACGGATATCAATTTGCATAAATTAAAAATCAAAGAATATCTGAAAAGAAAAAGAAGGGTCTGTCTCATTAAGAATAAAACCTCAAAAAAGTAACACAACGGGACGGGAAACCCGTCCCCTACAGGAAGAAAACAGCTTCTTCGTTATGTAGGG
>JAEDIV010000043.1 GCA_016296675.1 Clostridia bacterium | reverse complement strand
CAATAGTACCGTTTTTATTGAAATACTCAAGGACACAAAATGCATCCTTTATCCTCCATGCATTTTCAGCACCAGTAAACTCTATAGATGATATTCTTTTGTTGCCAACCTCAATTTGCATATAACTTTTTCATCTCCGCAATGAACCAATGGTTACAAAATATTTGGTTCAATCAATATATAGCTAATACTCCGCCCTGATCTGATGGACGCGTTCTACTATTCAGGTCATAGTTTGTACCGCAAGTATACCACATCCCACTAAGCACGTCTACCACGTTGCTCGAGGAATTGAAGTGGCAGGTAATGAACACAGAAAACGCCCACGGCGTGAGGCCGTGGGAAGAGGGTTAATGGAATACCTGATTGTATAATCCATCACTGTTGGTTTATAATGCGAAACAATACAAAGTCGCATTTTGTACCATAAGTATACCATATCTCGCCTGACTCGTCTACCACACCAATCAAGGAATTGAAGTGCAGGTGATGACCGCAGAAAAAGGGGCTGTTGTGCAACAGCCCCTTATAGTTAATCATGCAGTTTTTGCTTATTTCTCTTCCACCGCCAGCGACAGAATCTTCGTGCTGCGCTTTAAGAAATTGACCATTCTTTCGGCAACCAGCGGCTGGCGGGCCATTTCGGCAAGATCCATGAGCTGCTCGCAGACGAGCGCGGTTTTTTCGTTTTCGCCGTCGGTGTTCAGAAGGAAAGTAACCAGCGGATGCTTTTTGTTGAGGGTCAGAGTGCGCTTTTCGGGCATCTGCATGCCGCCGCCCCATGCGCGGCTCATTTCCGAGAAGCGTCTGGACTGCTCTTCGACCGTGATCATCGCGGGCATTTCTTCGGATTTGAGAGAAACAAGCTTTACGTCAAGACCCTTGTCGTCCATGACGGTGCGGAAGGTGCTCTGCAGTTTCTCTTCCTGCTCCTTGTCCGCTTCGGCGCTTTCGGTAAGGCCATCGATGCCGGCGTCCACGCGGCGGAACTGGATGCGGTCTTCCTTGGCGGCATACTCGAGGAAGGACATGAAGTTGTTGTCGATCAGGGTGTCCATGATGACGACGTCCTTGCCCTGAGAGGTGAACATTTCGATCATCTGCGCCTGGCGCTTTTCGTCGCTGGTGTAGTACATGATCGTTTCGTCGCCGTCCGAGTTTTTGTCCTTATACTCTTTGTGGGTAAGATATTCGCCGGACGTGGTTTTATAGATGATGGCGCTCTTTACGCGTTCAAAGAATTTTTCATCGCGGATGCAGCCGTATTTGACAAAGGGATGGATGTCCTTCCAGTAGTTCTGATAGTCGGCCTTCTTGGTGTTGAACTCGCTGACCAGACGATCGGCAACCTTGCGCGTGATATAGTCGGAGATCTTTTTGACCTGTCCGTCGTTCTGAAGGAAGGAGCGGGAAACGTTGAGCGGAAGATCGGGGCAATCGATCACGCCCTTTAAGAGCATGAGGAATTCCGGAATGACTTCCTTGATGTTGTCGGCGACGAATACCTGGTTGTTGAACAGCTTGATGACGCCTTCAGAAGAGGAAAACTCGTTTTTGAGCTTCGGGAAATACAGGATGCCCTTTAAATTGAAGGGGAATTCGGCGTTTAAGTGGATCCAGAAAAGCGGCTCGTCAAAATCGTGGAACACGGTTTTGTAGAATTCCTTGTACTCTTCCTCGGTGCACTCGTTGGGCTTCTTCATCCAGAGGGGGTGAACGTCATTGATTAAGATGGGCGCGGCGGGCGCTTTTTCCTTGCCGTCTTCGTCCGCTTCAATCTTTTTGACTTCGCTTACATAAATCTCAGTGGGCATGAACGCGCAGTATTTTTCAAGGGTCTCGCGCAGCGTCCAGAGATTCAAAAATTCCTTGTCGGTATCATTCAGATGAAGAACGATGCTCGTGCCGACTTCTGTGCGGTCGGAAGACTCGATTTCGTATTCCATGCCGTCTTCGCTCGCCCAATGAACAGCCTTTGCACCGGGCGTGCAGGAAAGGGTATCGATTTCAACCTTTTGGGAAACCATGAACGCGCTGTAAAAGCCGAGGCCGAAATGGCCGATGATGCCGCTTTTATCGCCGTCTTCAGGTTTATACATCTTCAAAAATTCTTCTGCGCCGGAAAACGCGACCTGACAGATGTATTTTTCGATTTCTTCCGCGGTCATGCCGATACCGTTGTCGGTGATGGTGAGCGTGCCCGCTTCTTCATTGGCAACAACGTCCACGCGGTAGTTGTCCCTTGCCTCCTGCTCGCCTTTTGCGGCAAGCACCTTGTGCTTGGAAATTGCGTCGCAGCCGTTTGAAATCAGTTCTCTTAAAAAGATATCTTTGTCAGAATACAGCCATTTTTTGATGACCGGCATAATGTTTTGTGCATGAATGGAAATATTACCTTTTTGTGCCATGATATTTGTCCTCCCGATAATGGATATGGGTGTATTTTAGCCCTTTTTCAGGGTGTTGTCAACCGAAATTAGCACTCTCAACGCGAGAGTGCTAATATTTTACATGCCTGTCAAAGAAAAGTAGAGGCTATTTCGGCCAAATTCTACCTTCAGTTGATTGCAACTCACAGTAGAACGTGATATGATATATGCGTAACAAAAAAGCACAACCACAAAAACGGAGGAAAAAAAATAAATGGCTATTGACAACAGAATCGTATCGGCAAACATCGCAAAGCTTCGAAACCACAGAGGAATGACCCAGTTTCAGCTGGCGGCAGCGCTGAATGTATCGCATCAGGCAGTTTCGAAATGGGAAACCGGCGCGGCGCTTCCGGACATCCAGACGCTTCTTTCCCTCACGCAGCTTTTCGGCGTGACGATGGAGGAGCTTTTGAACACCGAAATCGTGATCCGCGAAGAAGAAGACATGAGCGAAGAAATTCAACAGGATGAAACCGAAAAGATTGTCTTCCCGGGTTTCCTGAATGATTTAATCCCGGAAGAAGCAAAAAAGGCAATTAAAAACGCGGCAGGCGAGGCAAGGCGAACCTTTATCGAAGTAAGCGGAGACCTGTCCGCGCGCGCAGAAAAAACCTTTACCAAAGCCACCGAGTTTGCAGAAAAAGCGAAAAACGACCTTGAAAACCGTTTTAAGGAAGCATCGGAAGCAAAAAAGCAACCGGAAGAACCCGCTGAAGAAGCAAAAGAAGAACCAAGCAGCGCGAATAAGCCGAACATCTCCCTTGATCAGCTGATCCGCCTGGCGCCGTTTATGAGCCGCGAAAAGCTTTCCGATCTTGTCCTTCGTTTATCGGATAATGTCGACCTTGAAAGCATTGTGCAGATTGCGCCGTTTTTAAACCGTCAGACGGTCCAGAAACTGATTGAAAAATGCATCCATCAAAAATGCCCGAACCAGGTCCTCCGCCGCCTCGCGCCGTTTGTGGGCGCGGACGCGCTGTATCAGCTGATTTACAACAATCTGGACGATTTCGATTTAAATACGCTTGAAAGCCTTGCGCCGTTTTTGAAGCGTCCGGTGGTGGACGCGCTGACAGAATACGTCTTTACCGGCGTAAAACCCGACGCTCCCAATCAGAAAAACGAGGAAAAGAACGCCAAGGAAACCATTCAGGATGCCGTCGGCAGCGTGATGAATGAGATCGGAAACATGATGGGTGAAATCGGAAACGTGGTCAAAAACATCTTTACGCCAGGCAGCGAAGCCGCGCAGCCCGAGGACTCAGAAACCCCCGAAGAACCCGATGTCCCCGAAGACATCGAGAATCCCAAGACGCCCGTAACACCCACGCCGCCGTCCATGGAGGAAATCGAGAAATTCACTCCCGCTCCGGAAGAAATCCAGCCGGATGCGTCTTGCGCCAATCCGACCGACGCCATCGAAACCGTCGCCCGCCGCGCGCTTGAAACGGGCAACTGGAACTGGATCAATGATCACGCGCACGAACTCAAGGACGATGCGCTGCTGACCGAAATCGCCCTTTGCGCCGTGTCCGCCGTTTCTCAGGCCGACAGCGCAGCCATCGTCATGAAAGTCATCCACCGCTTAAGCGACGAAAGCAAAAACAGCATCTATCAGAAGGTGGCGGAGGAAAACGCATGGGAGCTCGCAGTTGCGATTCAGGCCTATGCAAACGAGAACCAGGCAAAGATCATCATCGAAAAAGCCGCCGAAGCGGAAGGCAGTCAGCGCGAGGACGCTTATCTTGCGATCGAATGCTACGCGAAAATCGCTCCCCGGGAAACGCTTGCCCAAATCACGGAAAAAGCAGTTGCAGAAGACAACTGGGTGCTCATCAACGCGCTGACAGACGCAATGTAAATTCGGATCCGTCAGCAAAATCCAAAAAAAACAGCTTTCACTTTAGTATCGTCAGAAAAAAAACGGGCGCTTTCCGAATGCAGAAAGCGCCCGTTTCTCTTTATTCTTTTCTTGCAGCGATCACACACCTTCGGTTATTTTCATCGAAGGGGTGAAAATCATAGCTTCCATACAAAGCCTCGATGCAAAAGCCCGCGCGATAGAGCCACGAAGTGGTCTCTTCCAGCGTCAGGAAATGCCTGACAACCGTTTTTACAATGTCGATGTTTTCTCCCTTTTCCGTTGTCAGCGCATAGCTTATTTTGCTTTTCAAAAGGCGTGATTTTTCATCGGCTTCCGCATCCCTTACAATCATTTTTCCGCTCGTGCCGCTTTCATCCGTTCCGGATAAGACACATCGGTCACAAGCGTTTTTCACAAGATTGGCAAGCGACACCGGACAATCGAAATCCAGAATCAGCAAGCCGCCTTTTTTAAGGCTTGCCGCGCTTTTCATAATCAGCTGCTTTTGGGCCTGCTTGTATTCCCAGTCCGTGATCAGACTGTGCATCAGGTTCTCTGCGATCAAAACCGCATCAAAATCTCTCGGCCAGGGCGCGACGAGAATATCCGCATTCATAAGGCAAAGGCTGCCCGTTTCCTGCGCGCGCTTGTGCGCATAAAAAAGCATTTCCCTGTCCACGTCCATACCGGTGACGGCGTGATTTTTCTTTGAAAGCGCATGGGCAATTTTTCCAGTGCCAACGCCGGCCTCAAAGATCTTCCCGGGACCAAATCCCAATAGGGTTTCAAGCATATGTATGCATTTCCCCGCATCCCCTTTTTTCTCATACACCGAGGCATGCCAGCGGGAAATCCTGTTCTCAATTGACGTAACCAAGGTCTTCCTCCTGCTCTTTCAGGGGAGGAACAGGCAGTCTCTACCTTATCCTCCCCGATATTTTTCGTCTGCGTCTTTCCGAGTCCCTCCTGTAAGATAAAAAGTTTGCAGTAAAGATGAGCATGATACATCCTCCTTAAATAAAAAATTGCATCAGAAAAAACAGGTTTCGCTCCCGTTTCCTCTGATGCTGTCTTAACGATTATAGCACGCAAAAAACATTTGTGTCAAGAAGAGGGGCACATAATATGCATTTAATCGTACGTTTGATTGACACAGAGCAATAAATGATTTATAATTACGTTTGCAAAAACATCGGAGGGTCGATACTCAGAAAAGTATTTCGGCTGGATAAGATAGCAGGTGAAAGCCCTGATTTTCTTGTCCAGCCTTTTTTTAAAGGTTGAAACGCGTTAATGCAAAAGGATTGTCCAAAGGCGGGGGCGGAAAATCCCGATGCATCGGCGCATGAATAGATGATCTATCAGATATAGGAGGAAACCGATATGCAAAAGAAAGAGCCCGAGGTCAGAAAGTTTTCGCTGATCTGGCGCTTCTTAAAGGGAAGCAAGGGCTTGTTTGTTGTAAGTATGCTGATGGCGGCGATCACTGCATTTTCCGACATGATTACGCCCCAGATTATTCTGGCGGCGGTCGACAATGCCATCGGCAAAAAGCCCTCTACCTTCGGCCCGTGGGTTATGAAAATTGTCGATTCCGTGGGCGGTTTTGAGTATCTGGGCAAAAATTTATGGATTATGGCGCTGGCAGTTCTTCTGGTAGCGCTTGTCAAAGTGCTTTCGCAGTACGGATTTCTGATCGCAAATACGCGCGCCAGCGAAACGCTGACCAAAACCATGCGCGATACGCTTTATACGCATATTGAAAAGCTGCCCTTTTCCTGGCACATGAAAAACCATACGGGCGACATCATCCAAAGATGCACAAGCGATATCGACACCACCCGAAATTTCGTTGCCGGTCAGATGACGGGCCTTTTCCGCATCCTAATTCTGGTCGTCTTTTCCATGATATTCATGTTCGGCATGCACTGGGGCCTTGCGCTGATCGCGCTGGCGCCGATGCCGGTCATCGTTTGGTATTCGTTCCGCTTCCACAATAAGATCGGCTCCGGCTTCAAAGAATGCGATGAGGCAGAGGGCAAGCTCTCCGCCATGGCGCAGGAAAACCTGACCGGCGTTCGCGTTGTGCGCGCATTCGGCCGCGAAAGATACGAACGCGACCGCTTTGAAAAGCACAACGAAATGTACACCGGGCTTTGGGTACGCCTTTCCAGGATCATGAGCCGTTTCTGGTCGACAAGCGACGTGTTAAGCGGCATTCAGATCATGCTGGTCGTCGTCTTCGGCGTCATTTTCTGCTTAAACAAGCAGATGACCGAAGGCAACTACATCGCCTTTATTTCCTATAACTCCATGCTCATCTGGCCCATCAGACAACTTGGCCGCATGATTTCCGATATGAGCAAGGCCGGCGTAGCCGTTGACAGAATCGGCTATATCATTGGAAGCGAAACCGAAAAGGATGCGCCCGACGCAATCGAGCCCGATCTCACCGGCGATATCGCCTTTGATCACGTGAACTTTGCCTACGACGGATGCCCTCAGATGCTTAAAGACATCACCTTCACCATGAAATCAGGCACGACGCTCGGTATCCTCGGCGGCACGGGCAGCGGAAAATCGACGATGATGCTGCTTCTGGACAGGCTCTATGATCTCCCGGAAGGCAACGGAACCATTTCAATCGGCGGAAACGACATAAGAAAAATCAAGCGCGAACACTTAAGAAAAAACATCGGCATCGTCCTTCAGGAGCCGTTCCTGTTCTCGCGAACCCTTAAGGAAAACCTGTCCATCACCGATGATGACCTGACCCTGACCGACATCCGCGAAGCTGCAAGAGCTGCATGCCTTGACGAGACCATTGAAGGCTTTACCAAGGGATACGAAACCTTTGTCGGAGAGCGCGGCGTAACCCTGTCCGGCGGACAGAAGCAGCGCGCAGCCATCGCCCGCATGCTCACCCAGCATACGCCCATCATGATTTTTGACGACTCTCTCTCCGCTGTCGACGCGGAAACGGACGCAAAAATCAGAAAGGCGCTGGAAGCCCGCTTCGGAAGCGCATCCATCATCCTGATTTCCCACAGAATCACGACTCTTTCCAAAGCGGACAAGATCATCGTTCTTGACAAGGGTAGGATTGTGGAAATGGGCACGCCCGAAGAGCTTGAAAAGGCCGGCGGACTCTATCAGAAGATTTACGAAATCCAGTCCCTGTCCAAAGAGGAGGCGGACGCATAATGAATAAGGAAGAAAAGCGCTCTTTGCCGTTTTTCGGCATAGGAAAAGTACTTCCGTTTATGAAAAAATACAAGCGCGTGGTATTTGTGATGGTCGCCTGCGGCCTCATGTCTACCGGCGTCGATTTGCTGGTGCCCCAGTTTCAGCGCTACGCGCTCAACCATTTTATCGGCGGCGGCACGCTGGACACCCTTCCCCTGTTTATTATCTTTTATCTTCTCGTCGTTTGCCTGGCGGGTATTCTCAACTATATTTCCTGCCACAAGGCCCTGTCTACTGAAGTTTCCGTCAACCGCGATCTGAGAAATGCGGCGTTCAATCATCTTCAGACACTGTCTTTCTCCTATTTCAACCAAAACAGCGTAGGTTATATCCACGCGCGCGTCATTTCGGATACTTCGAGAATCGGTTCCCTCGTTTCCTGGTCGCTGATGGACAGCGTCTGGCACCTTTCCTACCTTGTGGGCGCGGTTGTCATCATGCTGATTGTCAACTTCAAGCTCGCCATCCTGGTCATCGCGATTCTGCCGCTGATCATACTTCTGTTCTCCGTTTTCCAGACCAAGCTCATCCGCGTAAACAGAGAAGTGCGCGAACTGAACAGCAGGATCACCTCCGACTTCAACGAAGGCATCACCGGCGCAAAGACCATCAAAACCCTCGTCATCGAGGATAAAATGGCGAAAGACTTCCTCACCGACACCAGCAACATGCGCAGAAAATCCGTGCGCGTTGCGCATCTTCGCGGCATGTTCTCAGCTACCCTCAACATGGCCTCTTCCCTCGCGCTCGCCATCGTTCTTTGGCGCGGCGGCTACATCGCGGAAAGCGAAGTCGGCACATTCTCCATGTTTATGTCCTATGCGCAGGGCATGATGGAGCCCGTCCGCTGGATCATCGATGCAATCAGCGACCTCATCACCACTCAGGTCAACATCGAGCGCTTCTCCCGCCTCATCGAAACCAAGTCCGACGTAACGGACAGCGAAGAAGTCATCGAAAAATACGGCGACAGCTTTAACCCCAAACGGGAAAACTGGGAAGAAATCAAGGGCGATATCGAGTTCAAAAACGTCGATTTCATGTATCCCGACGGCGACGAATATGTGCTTGAGAATTTCAACCTGAAAATTCCCTTCGGCTCCAACATCGCCATCGTCGGCGAAACCGGCGCCGGAAAATCCACGCTCGTCAACCTCGTGTGCCGCTTCTTTGAGCCCACAAAGGGCCAGGTCTTGATCGACGGCCGAGACGCGCGCGAAAGAAGTCAATTGTGGCTGCATTCCGCCATCGGCTACGTGCTTCAGACGCCGCATCTGTTCTCCGGCACCGTCCGCGAAAACCTTCTTTACGGAAATCCAAACGCCACGGAAGAAGAAATTCAGCGCGCGCTCAAGCTGGTTTCCGCGGAAGAAGTGGTTAACAAAATGGAGAAGGGGCTGGAAAGCGACGTCGGCGAGGGCGGCGACATGCTGTCCACCGGTGAAAAGCAGCTGATCTCCTTCGCCCGCGCGATCCTTGCAAACCCCCGCATCCTCGTTCTTGACGAAGCAACCGCCTCGGTCGACACCCTGACCGAGCAGAAAATCCAGTCCGCCATCGAAACCATCATCAAGGGCAGAACCTCCCTCGTAATCGCGCACCGCTTGTCCACCGTCAAAAACGCCGACCTCATCCTGGTCGTAAAAGACGGAAAGATCATCGAGCAAGGCCGTCACGACGAACTTCTGAAAAAGCGCGGACATTACTACAGCCTCTATACCCGCCAGTACGAAGACGAGGCCACGTCCAACGCCTTCGCAGCGGTATAAACACAAAAATGAGCTGCCCCGAAATTTGGGACAGCTCATTTTTTGCGTTCATTCCATGTCCAACAAGTTTGTCTTCATAACGATCTTCACAAGGATACGCGCCGCAAAAACAGCAGCAAGCAAGGACAAAACCGCAGACAGCATTGTTCCAAAGATCACAACCGGAAGAGTAAAAGCAATCGCAATCACGGGAGCCGTCATGCCGCCGACGCCTGCTGCGGCGCTTTGCTTTACGACATACACCTCGTTTTCCCAGTCAAAACGGGGAAACTTTGTTCCAATGAAAAGCGCCCATGTGCAGGCAAAGATATCCAGAGCAAAAGGCGCAAGAAGCATAACGACTGCATTCAGCGCATCCGGTGCAAAGGAAACGGCATTCAGGATGGCGGCAATCAAAAGAAACGGCGCATGCATTAGGACGCTCATTAAAATTTTCGCGCCCAGAATGTGTTTTGTTTCTATAGGCAATGTCTTAATCAGCCACCAAGTTTTTCCCTCCATCGATATGGAGACAGCGCTGGGCGGCATGAGCGAGGAAACGGCGCCAATCAGAAATGCGCTGACGAGCGGAAAATTCAAGTCAAACGGCAGCACCGAAATCACCGAATCCACGCCGCTCACCGCGAACATGACCGCCATCCCCACCGCCATGACAGGCGAAATGATGGTGTTTAAAAGATAAATATTGGAAGCAAAATAGCGCTTGAATTCGCGTACAATCAATGCGGACATGATGGAAGCGGATTTCACGCTTCTGTCCGCATGAAAGGCCTTCCGTTCACTCTTTGCGCCGGAATACTTCAGGACAAAGGGAAAAATCCGATCGGTAATAAATGCCGCGCCGGCAATCAGAACGATACTAAAACCCACAAGCGGAAAAAGCCCGTCGTATTTCTGAACGGCAATTCTCCCGATCCATGCCGCCGGCAGATACGTTTTTTCCAGCGATTTTAAGACCATCTCGGTTATGCTTCTGATCGCTTCGAGCGAAAGCTCATCCTCCATATTTGTCAGATACGAGCTTCCGAAAAGGAGGCAGACGACAAACAACACCGTGATCAGCGCCTGAAACGGCGCTTTTTTCTTGAACACCGAGGAAAGAAGCGAGATAACCGCCCCGAACAAAACGGAAAGGCTCATCGGTATCAGCGGCAGATACAATACAGACACGACCCACGCAGGGAAGAACAGAAAATCCGGGCGGGCAAAATATGCATAAACCCCGATCGCCGGAAGCGTCGCCATGACGCAGATCACAAGATCCTCCGCATATATGCGGATCAGGCGGCTTGCCACAATGGAAAAGGGACGAATGGGCAGCGCGCTTAAAAAGTCATAGCCGTTTTTGCGGAACAGGCTGGCCGGCGATGAAAACATGCCGAAAAACAAAAGGATCAAGGAAATAAGGGATACAAACAGCGCCGGAACGGCGTGCGTCAGCCCCATATAATGAAGCGCGTAAGCGTAGCCGCCCGAATACCCCAATAAAATGAGAATGACGAAGACCCAAACGCCCGCAAGCAGAAAGCATCTGCGTCTTTCTTTTTTGTCGGTCGTATATTTGAGGCGGTTCAGGCCGTACAGGTTCAGGTTTTCAAGGCGCGTAAGCAGCAGAATTTCTTTATACATCCGCTGCCACCTCCATAAAGATGTCCTCAAGCGTCCTGCCTTCTTTAACCACCTTATCCATGTCGCCCTCGGCAAAAATCATGCCGTCCTTGATGATAGAAACGCGGTTTGACAGCTTTTCCGCCACTTCCAGCACATGCGTTGAAAACAGAATCGCGCCGCCCTGATCACAGATTTCCCGCATAAAGGTCCGAAGCGTTATGCTGGCCTTGGGATCCAGCCCGACAAACGGCTCGTCGAGAATCAAAAGCTTCGGCGCATGAATCAGCGCAGAAATAATCACAAGCTTCTGCTTCATGCCGTGGGAATAGGTGGAAATCAGCGCGTTCAGCGCATCCGTGATTTCAAACGCATC
The DNA here is from genome assembly GCA_016296675.1 of Clostridia bacterium. Lineage (GTDB taxonomy): Bacteria > Bacillota > Clostridia > Christensenellales > Aristaeellaceae > SFHK01. Next base: position 6,001 of record JAEDIV010000043.1, on the reverse strand, counting down.
TGCATATTTTGTTATGCGCTGTTTTCGCGTTTGATCATCGATCCTGAATATATCGCCGATAAAATTCAAAAACTGAATGCCGGTCAGATATTCATAAATATCAGGGTTGTCCGGAATGCAGGCAAATTTCTTTTTCGCCTCCATGGGATTATCCCTGATGGAGACGCCGCCGATCAGAATTTCGCCCTCGTCAAAGGAATGAATGCCCGAAACCGCTTTGATCAGCGTGGTTTTTCCCGCGCCGTTGGGGCCGATGAAGGCGTGGATATCGCCGGGCCTTACGTGCATCGATACATTTTTTATGCCTTTCTCCGAGCCCGGATAGAGCTTAGTGACATTTTTTACTTCAAGCACTTTCCTTTTCCTCCCATTGATCGCGCTTATACACTTCAACGCAGAACCCTTTGTGCCCGCAATGGGGGCAGGTGAGATTTCGGGTTCGCAAAGTATGCCTTGCAAAGAGCATTTCCATTTTCCGGGGCGTAAACACCGCGTGGCAGTCGGGGCAGATGAACTGCACCTTTTTGATGTAATAATACGAAATCAAAACGCATCCCAACGCCAGGATGGGCAGATACAATATGATGGGAATCCATACGCCCTTTATAAATCCCACCAGCACAAATATCCATTCAAGCGCCTCCAGAATGAGGGCAAAGAGCAGCATTTTGATGTACAGCTTATGAAGTTTCCGTCTGTCGTCCATGCGGAACGCTATGTCGCTTATGGAATGCAGGGAGAAATTCTCGGACTCCCGGATGCCCCGCTGAAGCGCTTCCAGCCGGGAAAGCTTCTTTTGCCTTTGCGTAATTTCGTCCGAAAGTTCCTTTTTCTGCTCTTCAATCAGCATCCCTATCACGTTTTCCGGGTGCTCTTCCTGAATGAGTTTCTGAATGCTCGCAATCGGAAGTCCAATATCGCGCAGATAGCAAATGGCCTTTAAACGCATAACGTCGTTTTCCGAATACATCCTGCGCCCGCCGTCGGTCAGAAACGAAGGCGAAACCAGATTCCTCTGATCATAATACTGAACGGTTCTGACCGTCACATTCAGCATCTTCGCAACCTCTCCCGTCGAATAATTCGGCACAGCTCAACCTCCTTTCATAAGCAGTATACATCATAACGCTGCGTCACAAGCAAGCTACTTTTTTGAAAAACAGGATTTTCAGGCGAAAAAATAAGATTTGAGGGCGGATAGCTACGTTTCCGCCCAGAAATCCATAAGAGCTCCTGTTAGTTTCCTTTCATCCATCGCCGAGGGCGTATACCTTGGCGCAAGCAGGCTTTTGTACTCCTTTGAGCGATACCTTTCGTCGATAAAAAGAACAACGCCCCGATCCGTCTCCGTGCGGATCACGCGGCCCGCCGCCTGCAGGCATTTGCCGGCGCCCGGATAGACATAGGCGGTTTCAAAGCCTCGGCCGTTTGCCTCCTCATACAGTTCCTTAAGGCAATCGCCCTCAAAGGAAATCTGCGGAAGGCCCACGCCCACAATCGCCGCGCCGATCAGTTTGTCGCCGGGAAGATCCACGCCCTCAGAAAACACGCCGCCCATGGCAATGAACGCGACCATGCTGTTTTTCGGATTTTCCTCAAATTCGCTTAAATATATTTCCCTGTCGGCCTGCGACATATCGCGCGTCTGAAGGGACACGCGCACATCCGGATACATGCTCATAAAAACTTCCGCCACGCTGTTTAAATACGCATGACTCGGAAAGCACGCAAGATAATTGCCCGTTTTGACCGATACCATGTCGTATATCGCCCTGGCAACGCGCCCCGCGCTCTCCTCGCGCATCCGGTAGCGCGTGGGAATGAAAAGGGATGCGCAGAAAAGATTCTCCTTCGGAAACGGGGAAGGCAGCACAAGCGACATATCCCCCGCGTCCCGATCCAGGGACAGAATGGATGCATAGTGCTGAATTGGCGAAAGCGTTGCGGAAAAAAGAACGGTTCCCCGCATGCGCTTCATGGCCTTCGAAAGCCGCGCCGTCGGATTCCAGCACCAGATCTTGATTCTCGACCGCTTTCCTTCAGGCATAATCAGCGTTCTGTGCGTTTTCTCATCAAAATCGTCCGACGCGCGCACAAAGCCGTTCGCCTTGAAAAACACATCGGCAAGCTTGCCCCGATACGGCGACGGATAAGAAAGAAACGGCTTTGCTTCCTCGATAAATGCCTTTACACTATTGAGAAACTCGCCCGGAAGCTCGGTTGAAAGTTCGTTTTCCGTGTCCTTTGAAAGCGCATGGTATAGGTGGGTAAGCGCAAGATACAATGGCGATTTCCGCCCGTCTTCGCGCCCCACCTCGCGCCGCAGTTCCGAAATTTCCTTATCGCCCAGATCCGCCGAATACATATCCCTTGCGCGCGGCACAAGGTTGTGCGCCTCGTCGATCAAAAGGATATACGAACCCTTTCTGTCAAAAAAGCGTCTTAAGCGGACCGCCGGATCGAACACATAGTTATAATCGCAGATGACCACGTCCGCCGTTTCTGAAAGCGCAAGCGAAAGCTCAAAAGGACAGAGGCGGTGCTCTTCGGAAAGCGCCCTTATCTCTTCATCGCTCCACGCTTCCCTTTCATAGGACCTTAAAATCGCTTCCCGCTGCCGGTCAAAATAGCCGTTTGCATACGGGCAGATCTCCGGATCGCAGCGCATCTCCATCATCGGACACGCTTTTTTCTTCGCGGTGATCGATACGCTTCTGACGGACAGCCCCTTTTGGCGCATCAATTCAAGCGCATTTTCCGCTGCCTTTCGCCCAGTCGAACGCGCAGTCAGATAAAAAACCGTCTCGGCCAGCCCTTCGCCCAGCGCTTTGATCGCCGGGAACAATGCCGCCGCAGTCTTTCCGATGCCGGTCGGCGCTTCAATGAGCAGCTTCTTTTTGTCCCGGATCGCAAGATACGCCCGTGCTGCCATTTCCCTCTGCCCCGCGCGGTAGCTTTCAAACGGAAAGGGCAGATCGCGCATGGTGGGAAGCGAGGCATGCTTCCATGAATCCATCATGAATACCCGTCCGGCGTACACGCTTGCGTATGTTTCAAAGAGCGTTTTGAGCTTTTCGTGCGTGTAAATGCGCGTAAAGGACGCCCTTGCACCGCTAAGCGACGCGTAGACAAGCCTGACCGTCGCAGCCGGAAGGTTGTTTTTCGTTGTGACGATATAGGCGTAAATTTCCGCCTGCGCCCAGTGAACCGGATAGTCGTTATCCGAAATCGTCTCAGGCGGCATGCGCGTGGTCTTGATTTCTTCAACCGTGCATGCGTCCTCCGTCAAAATCAGCCCGTCCACCCGGCCCTGCACAATGAGGTCAACGCCCTCAACCGTGCATTCAAGCCGCACCGGCACTTCCGCTTTGTAGTCCTTGGAATACGCCGACTGCACCATGAGGTGCCCTTTCAGGCCTTCCTGCATTCTGTCTATACGATTAAGGTCGGCGAATAAATCGCCGGCCTCATAATAAACTTCTGCAAGCGTGCGCACATTGACGGCGCGCGCCGTTTTGTCAAGTGAGCTCATCAGTCGAACACCTGAAGAATGGCGCACTTCAGGTACTGAGTCTCATTGGACGCGGGCAGGATCGGATGATCGTGGCCCTGCGTTCTGAATTCCACCATGCGGACGCGCTTTTTCGCGTCTCGGGCGGCGGTATTGATCATGTTAATAAACTGCTCGCTTGAAACATGCTGGGAGCAGGAACAGGTGACGAGGAAGCCTCCGTTCACGGTAAGCCTCAAACCTCTGAGGTTGATCTCCTTATAGCCTCTGAGCGCGCTTTCAACCGCCGCGCGCGTCTTGGTAAACGCCGGCGGGTCAAGGATGACCACGTCAAACTTTTCCTTGTTGTCGGTAAGCTCTCTCAAATGGTCAAAGCAGTTGTGGGTTTCAAACCGTACATTGTCAAGGCCGTTGATGCGCGCGTTTTCCGTCGCAACTTCGACCGCTTCCTCGGAAATGTCAACACCGAGCACGCTCTTTGCGCCGGCTTTTCCGGCATGCAGCGCAAAGGAACCGTTATGTGTAAAGCAGTCGAGCACGGTCTTGTCCTTGCAAAGGCGCATGACTTCGCGCCGGTTCTCCTTCTGATCCAGGAAAAATCCGGTCTTCTGGCCGTTTTTCACGTCCACCATGAAGGTAATTCCGTTTTCCTTCATCTCAACCCGATCCGGCACCTCGCCGTACAGAAGTCCGGTCACCTGCTCAAGCCCTTCCAGTCTTCTTACAGGAACATCGCTTCTTTCGTAAATGCCTCTGGGGTTTACGACTTCAACCAGCGCCTTCACAATGGCGTCTTTCCACTTTTCAATGCCAAGGGACATCGACTGGATGACGAGCACATCGTTAAACTTATCGCAGATCAGGCCCGGAAGATAGTCGGACTCCGAGTAAATCAGGCGGCAGGACATGGGATCACAGAACAGCTTTCTGTATTCCCAGGCCGTCTCAACGCGACGCCTAAAAAACGCATCGTCAATCACTTCGTCCTTATAGGTGATCATTCTTATCGCAATCTGTGATTTCGGATTATAAAACGCCTTTCCCAAAAACGTTCCCTTGCTGCTCTCGACATTTACAACGTCGCCCGGTTCATAATCGCCCACAACCTTGTCAACATCGCTTGCAAACACCCACGGATGCCCTCCGCGCACGCGGCTTTCACGGGTAGGACGAAGAATTGCTTTTGCCATATATTTTTCCTCGATTCTGAAAACAGAGTTTTTCTTTATTCTACCGCATAAGACAGCGCTTTTCAAGTAGAGGTGAGTAAAAAGCGCTTACGCCCGATGCGGACGAAAGCGCTTTTCCAGAATCTAACCATGAATTTATGATTTTCAATGAATTACCGATGCATCCACCCAGATCGCCGGACGAACGCCGCCGACATAGCTGGATACGTCGCGGCCGATCGAACTGGTATTTCCGTTTTCAAAGACAAACTGTGCAACTTTGTTGGAATCGCCCATGGTGCGCAGCCACCACCAGTTGTAACCATTAATCGTCTGAATGCCTTTTGCCGTGGCATAAGGCGTCGGCGTGACAAGGCGGTTCGCCGCACTGCCCATATATCTGGTTACTTCATCAAGAGAAAGCAAAAACACATTATCCGCCGTAGTAATTTCGCCGTATCTGCCGTACCAGGAATTATAGCCCATACCATTGGTGCGAATGGAATTCATTTCATTGTATGTAAAGGCGGAATAGTAGAAATCGTTGTTCAGCCAGATGCGAATGGTGGAATCCTCCCAGGTCACATTCGTCCAATTCGCATTAAACTGCTTGTTGATCAGCGCAAAACGGCTGATCAGAAGCGCTTTCTGGCTGTCGGAATAAATCACATACCACTCGATGGGTTCCTGTCCGTTGTAGAGATTGTTGTCCTGCTCAAAGCTTCCGAACCGGACAGTTTTGAATTGCGGCATATAATTCGAATACTGACTGCCGCCATTGTAGCCTCCGCTGTTATAGCTGCTGCTGCCCTTTCCGACACTGCCCTTTCCGACACTGCCTTGGTTCCCGCTGGGCGCTTTCGGAGAATCCGTATATGAACCTTTTTCTCCGCAGCAGCAGAAGACAACGCCTTCATCGGATGTAAACATATGATGCAGGATTCTTACAGGCGAGTAGGACTCATAGCAGTTGTCGCACGTACGGATACCGATTTCGTAACTGCAGCAAAACGTAAAATGATTGCACCCGGCCAGCGCATCCGCCGGAAAAACAGCAATGAGGCCAGCGAAAACCAGCACGATCGCCAAGATCTTTGCAAATGATTTTTTCATACATTTTTCCTCGCTTTAAGCATTTTTGCTTATTATAACACGCACATGATCTTTAAGTCCATATAACAAATCAATAAATCAAACATTTGTAATCACTGTTTATTCAAAGTGTCACACATCTGTGGAGCTGAAAAAAGACGAGCCAAACGGCTCGCCTCAGATCATCAACAAACCTCCGGGAGAGGTATGGAGAGGGAGATAACTTCCT
>JAEDIV010000189.1 GCA_016296675.1 Clostridia bacterium | reverse complement strand
AAAATCGATTGAAAATGGAGAGGAAGTTATCTCCCTCTCCATACCTCTCCCGGAGATTTGCTGATGATCTGAAGCCCCGGACGAAAGTCCGGGGCTTTTTCATATCTTCCCACAACAGAAAAACAATTTGCCTTTTTCATGTTTTTACTATATAATAGACAATAGTGAACTGTGTAAACTTTTCAAAGGAGCGATGTGCCTTGTCTGAGTATATCATCGAGATGCGGAACATCACAAAGGTGTTCCCGGGCATCAGGGCGAACGACGATATCACCCTTCAGCTGAAGAAGGGCGAAATCCATGCGCTGCTGGGTGAAAACGGCGCGGGGAAGAGCACGCTGATGAGCGTTCTTTTTGGCCTCTACCAGCCCGAAAGCGGCACCATCTTAAAGGATGGTCAGGTCGTCAAAATCAATAACCCCAACGACGCCAATGCGCTTAGGATCGGTATGGTTCACCAGCATTTTAAGCTCGTTGAAGTGTTTACTGTGCTTGAAAACATCATTCTGGGTGCGGAAACCACGAGCATGGGCTTGCTGGAGAAAAAGGCTGCCAGAAAGCGCGTTGTAGAGCTCAGCGAAAAATACGGCCTTAAGGTCAATCCCGATGCCATGGTCGAGGATATTTCCGTCGGCATGCAGCAGAGGGTTGAGATTTTGAAGATGCTCTACCGTAACAACGACATTCTGATCTTTGACGAGCCGACCGCCGTTCTGACCCCTCAGGAAATCGACGACCTGATGGAAATCATGCGCGGCTTCGCCAAGGAAGGAAAGAGCATTCTCTTTATCACCCATAAGCTCAACGAAATCATGGCCGTCGCCGACCGGTGCACCGTACTTCGAAAAGGTAAGTGCATGGGCACGGTGGATATTGCAAACACCACGAAGGAAGAGCTTTCCCGCATGATGGTCGGCCGCGACGTATCCTTTGAGGTGGAAAAGAAAGACATCGAAGTCGGAAACGTCGTTCTTGAAGTCAGAGATGTAACCGTCGCCAGCAAGGTTCATAAGAACAATGCCGTCAAGAATGTATCCTTTGATGTTCGCGAGGGCGAAATTGTCTGTATCGCCGGCATCGAAGGAAACGGCCAGACGGAATTTATTCAGGCGCTGACCGGTCTTGAAAAGATCGCTTCCGGCTCTGTCCGCCTGTATGGCCGCGAGCTTAAGCCCCTGTCCATCAGGCAGCGTGCCAGAAGCGGCATGGCGCATATTCCCGAGGACAGACACAAGCATGGCCTGGTTTTAGACTACACGCTTGAACAGAACCTTGTGCTTCAGAGATACTGGACGGACGAGTTCAAAAAGTGGGGCTTTATCAAAAACCGCGCCGTTCGCGCCCATGCCAAGCGATTGATTGAGAAATTCGACATCAGAAGCGGCCAGGGCCCGATCACCATCGCGCGCTCCATGTCGGGCGGAAACCAGCAGAAGGCGATCATCGGCCGCGAAATCGACCGAAACGAGCCCCTGGTTGTCGCAGTTCAGCCCACGCGCGGTCTGGACGTCGGCGCAATCGAGTTCATCCACCAGCAGCTGGTTCAGGTTCGCGACAGCGGACGAGCAGTTCTGCTCGTGTCATTGGAGCTTGACGAAGTCATGAAGCTGTCCGACCGCATCCTGGTCATGTACGAAGGCGAGATCGTGGGCGAGTTCGACCCCAAGGTCACCACCGTTCAGGAACTGGGTCTTTATATGGCGGGCGGCAAACGTCAGAACAAGGCAAAGGAGGCGTAGAATCATGGATATTTTAGAACGCATGAAGCGCGGCTTATCGACCATCCTTTCTGCGCTGATCTGTGTCATCATCGGTCTCGCATTCGGATTTGTGATCCTTTTCTTCCTGTCCCTTTCTTCCTATGCGGCCAGCGGAAACGAATACACGCTTAAGCAGGTATTTGACACCGCCTTTAACGAGGGCTTTATGCGCCTGATGAAGGGCTGCTTCTACATGGTACGCCGCGGCATGAAAACCGAGATTTCTCAGGCTGCGCCCCTCATCATGACCGGTCTTTCCGTAGGCTTTGCGTTCAAAACCGGCCTTTTCAACATCGGCGCTGCCGGTCAGTACACTTTGGGCGCGTTCGGCGCTCTGTACTGCGCCATTGTTCTTAAGCTTCCGTGGTATCTGTGCCTTGTCGGCTCCATCATCATGGGCGCTATCTGGGGCGCAATCCCCGGCTTTTTCAAGGCATACTTCAAGATAAATGAAGTTATCACCGCCATTATGTTCAACTGGATCGGCCTTTACGCCGTAAACACCATCATCTACGGCGGCGGCACCGGCGCGATGTACTGCGCCAAGACCACCAAAACCTGGGCCATCGGCAAAGGCGTTTACGAGGGAACCACCATTCCCAACATGAACATCCTGTTTAAAAACGAAGGCTGGGGCGCATACGTCCAGCAGACCTCAATCGCCATTTTCTTTGCCGTCATCGTTGCTGTTGTCCTCTACATCATCATCAACAAGACCACCTTCGGCTATGAAATCCGCGCCTGCGGCTACAGCCAGACGGCGGCCAGATATGCGGGTATCAACGAGAAGCGCAACATCATCCTCTCCATGGCCATCGCGGGCGGCCTTGCCGGTTTCGGCGCAGGCCTTTACTATCTCTCCGGCGTTGCCGAGTGGCAGCCGCTGGTGTCCACGTCGCTTCCGGGCTTCGGCTTTGACGGCATTTCCGTTGCGCTGCTTGCTTCTTCCAACCCCATCGGTATCATTTTCTCGGCGCTGTTTATTGCGCATATCGACGTTGGCGGCGGCTATATGAACGCATCCTTCTTCCCCAGAGAAATCGCCGACATTGTTTCCGGCATCATCATTTACCTGTGCGCGTTCATGCTTCTGTTCAAGAGTGCAATTGCGCGCGTGTTTTCGTCCCGTAACGATCTGAAGGGAGGTAAGTAAGCATGCCTAATGAACTTCTGCTTCTTGTAAAATACACCCTTCTGTATTCCAGCGTCCTGATGATGGTTGCTCTCGGCGGCATGTTCTCCGAAAGAAGCGGCATCATCAACATCGCCCTTGAAGGCATTATGGTCGTCGGCGGCCTGATCGGCGTTCTGGCAACCCAGATGACCCATGGCCTCGAACCCGTACTTCAGGTGCTGATTTCGGTTCTTGCAGCGGGCCTTGCAGGCGTTGTCTATTCTCTGCTTCTGGCCTTTGCGTCCATCAACCTGAAAGCCGACCAGACCATCGGCGGAACCGCGCTCAACATCCTTGCAACCGCGATCGCCATGGTTATCGCAAAGCGCGTAAACGGCTCCCAGTCCTCGAAGCTCGACTATACCAACTCTTCCTTCATTTATAAGATCTTTGGAATCGACGTAAACGTTTTCCTCTTTATCGGAATCTTTTTCCTGATCCTTTCCTACATCATTCTGTACAGAACGCGCCTCGGCCTTCGCCTCCGCTCCTGCGGCGAACATCCCCAGGCGGCGGACTCCGTCGGCATCAATGTTTACAAGATGCGCTATATCGGCGTTCTTCTCTCCGGTTTCTTAGGCGGCATCGGCGGCTTTGCCTACATCGTGCCCGCTGTTCAGAGCTGGAACTTCGAAGTCGGCGTCGCCGGCATGGGCTTCCTTGCCCTCGCCGTTATGATCTTCGGTCAGTGGCATCCTTTAAAGATCGCCCTCGCCGCCGTGTTCTTCTCGGTATTCAAGTCCCTGGCCAACATCGCGGACTCCATCGAGTTCTTAAGCAAGCTTCAGTGGCCGAAGGAAATCTACAATATGATGCCCTTCATCGCCTCCATGATCATTCTCGCCCTCTTCAGCCGTCACTCCAGAGCTCCCAAGGCTGAAGGCGTGCCCTACGACAAGGGATCGAGATAAAACCTCAACAAAAAAACAGAGAATACATTCCGTTCTCTGTCAGATCATCGACAAACTCCAGGGAGAAGTTTGGAGAGGGAGATAACTCCCTCTCCATTTTCAATCGATTTTGGCGGCATGTACTTAAAAATCGCGCGTT
>JAEDIV010000188.1 GCA_016296675.1 Clostridia bacterium | reverse complement strand
GAAATCCCGAAGGATTTCAGGGGATCGGCCCTTCCCATCAAAAAAGGTTCTTTTTTGATGGCTTGAGGGGCTGTCAGAAATGACAGTCCCTTTCGTATTGTATTGCCCCTATGGAGAAGCTTGATGCCGCTCCCGGCTCTCCCTCCGGGAGCGCCGATGGGCATTTTCGCAAGAGTGCCTCAGCGGATTTACCGTATTGTTTTGCGCAAACGGAAACTTTGCTGATGCTCAGGAGCTGTCAGAAACGACGGCTCTTTTTTGTTGGACAAAATTCCGAACAAATCGTGAAAGAAGCTCTTTTCACGCTTACAGAACGTAAATTCAGTTGCGAAAAACAGCGGGTTTTGATATAATCAAAATAGAAAGGTATTTCTTTTATATAGGGTGATTGGATGCGCATTTACGGCTTTGCGCCGGTGGAAGAAAAGGACGCGGCGCTCCTGATTGTCGGCAGCATGCCGAGCGTCATGTCATTAAAGGATGATTTTTATTACGCGCATAAACAGAATGCATTCTGGCCGATGATGGCGAAAATTTTCTCCGCGCCCGTTCCGGAAACAAAGGAAGCGAAAAAGCGCCTTCTTCTCGATCATAAAATCGCGCTTTGGGACGTATATGCGTCCTGCGTGCGCGAAGGCTCTCTGGACAGCGCAATCCGCGCTGGAGAAAAAAACGATTTTGATTCGTTTTTCAAAACCCATCCCTGTATCCGAGTCGTTCTTTGCAACGGAAAGGCGGCTTACGATGCCTTTGACAAAAGCTCGCCCGTGCCCGTTTTGCGGCTTCCCTCCACAAGCCCGGCCTTCACCATGAAATTCGATCAAAAGCTTGCCTTCTGGCAAGAAGCAATAAAAACTTATCTGTAAGGAGATTTCATATATGAACATCATTGATCTGCTTACCAAAAAACGCTTTGGAAAAGAACTTACGCAGGAAGAAATCCGCTATTTTGTAAAGGGCGTGACCACCGGCGAAATCGCAGAATACCAGATCAGCGCCATGCTCATGGCCATCTGCATAAACGGCATGACGCCCGAGGAAACCTTGTATCTCACGATGGAGATGGCTGCCTCCGGCGACATGCTGGATTTAAGCGAAATCAAGGGCGTCAAGTGCGATAAGCACTCCACCGGCGGCGTCGGCGATACCACTTCCCTCGTGCTGGTTCCCCTGGTCGCCGCCTGCGGCGTGAAGGTCGCCAAGATGTCCGGACGCGGCCTGGGCTTTACCGGCGGCACGCTCGACAAGCTGGAATCCGTACCGGGACTCAGCGTTTCCATGGACGCTGAAAAATTCATCGATACTGTAAACGACGTGGGCCTTGCCATCATCGGCCAGACCAAATCCCTTGCGCCGGCGGACAAGGTACTCTATTCCTTAAGAGACGTAACCGCAACGGTCGACTGCCTGCCCCTGGTCACCTCCTCCATTCTTTCCAAAAAGATCGCCTCCGGCGCGGATGTCATTGTGCTCGACGTAAAGACCGGCTCGGGCGCGGTCATGGACACCTATGAAAAGAGCGTAGCGCTTGCAAAGACGATGGTAGATATCGGAAACAGAACCGGCAGAAAATTTTCCGCGCTCGTTACCGACATGAACCAGCCGCTGGGCAACTACGTCGGAAATGCGCTTGAAGTTTACGAAGCGATCGAAATCCTTTCCGGCAGAGCGGAAGGCGATCTGAAGGACGTTGCACTTGCGCTGGGCGCGCATATTCTCCGTCTTTCCGGCGTTAAGGACAATTATGAAGAATGCCTCAAGCTCATGAACGAGAAGCTTGAAAGCGGCGAAGGCCTTAAAAAGCTTTCCGAACTTTTCAAGGCGCAGGGTGGCGACGAGCGCGTTCCCTATCACCCCGAGCTTCTGCCCAAGGCGCCCAAGACCATGGATATCTGCCTTGAAAAGGGCGGCTACATCAAGAGCATCCAGACCGACAAAATCGGCTATGCCGCCAAAGCGCTCGGCGCAGGCCGAGACAGAAAAGAAGACGAAATCGATCTTTCCGTCGGCCTCGTAATGAAAAAGCGCGTGGGCGACAAAATCGAAGCAGGCGAGCCTTTCGTTACCCTGCACCTCTCAGGCATTTCCGACGTCGAGCGCGCAAAACAGCTTATTCTGGATTCGGTAACGCTGTCCGATACGCCCGTAGAAAAGCCCGTTCTGATCCGGGGCGTGATCGAATGAAGATCTGCACAAAAAAGATCCTGTCCTCTGTCCTGCTCCTCCCGCTTTCCATCCTTTTGGCTTTCTGTGCAAGGATTTTGTCTTTGCATGTTTTGAGTACACTTTTCAAAGCCATAAATCTGACGGAAATTACGCTTCCCTATGCCCCTCTTTGGGCGCAGAGGCTCGCCGCCGTTTCGGGCAGCATCGCGGATTTTCTTTTTCTGCTCGTCCTTGTGATTCCGATGATTCTGTATTGCGGAAAAGCCGGAAAGGGACAGAAAAAGCTGTACCTGTACATGGCCTCAGGTCTTCTTTTCGGCGCATTTCTCATGAGCGTATTGCTCCTGACTGGAAGTGTGCGAATGTCAAAAGTCCGAACCTTTCCGTTTCCGGGCGCGTTCGCTCTATACTTATTGACCGATCTTTTTTCAGCATCCGCCTGCGCGTATCTCTGCCGCCGCGTGCCCGGAAAAACATTTGGGAAAAATCCCCGAATCCGCTTGATTCTTTCCATCGCTTTGCAGGCGGCATACTGGATGCCGGCCAAAAGCTCGCTCTCGCCTGTGCTTATTATAAACTCCTGTCTTTTGGGATTCCTTCTTTTCCTTTTATATGAGAAAAGGGGCTCTGTGCTGCCCGAAATTCTTTTCGTGTTTTCCCTGCGCTTTACTGTGCGTTTTCTCTTTGGTTATCCCGATCTCGGCGGCGCATATCCGGTTTCTGAACCGCTGTTCACAGGAGATGCGGGCGGCCTCTCCCATTCACTTTTGCTCACTGTCTGTCTTTTCACTGTAAGCTGTCAGCAGATCACGCGTTTCATCCTTGCGCGCCGCATTCCGAAAGGAGTATCCTATGTCTCAAAATAAACTGCTTTTGATCGTCAACCTCACCGCCGGACAGAAGCGCATCCATAAAAAGCTTGCGGATGTTGTCCAGATTTTCTTTCAAAACGGCTACATTCCCACCGTCATGCCCACTATGTATCAGGGACATGCGCAGGAACTGGCGAAGACCTATGCAAAAGACTATGACCTCATTGTGTGCGCCGGCGGCGACGGAACGCTTTCTGAAACGATTGCCGGCCTCATGGACGCAAAAGCCGATCTGCCCTTGGGCTATATTCCCTGCGGGACGACCAATGATCTGGCTTCCACGCTCGGCCTGTCTTCAGACATCGACCTGGCCGTGCTGGATATCCTCGCGGGAACCCCTGTGCCGATTGACATCGGTCTTTTCAATGGAAAAACCTTTGCCTATACCGCCTCCTTCGGCGCTTTCACCCGCGCTTCCTATGCGACACCCCAGACGCTGAAAAACACGCTGGGACACCTTGCCTATCTTCTGGAAGGCCTTAAGGATCTGACCAATATCCGTCCAATTTCCGCGCATATCAAAACCGATGAAGCAGAGCTTGACGGAAAATACGTGTTCGGTTCAATCAGCAATTCCACGTCTCTTGGCGGAATCCTGACGCTGGACAAAGACTCAGTCATGCTGGATGACGGAAAATTTGAGCTCGTGCTCATGGAATCGCCCGAAAACGCCTTCGAACTCAGCCAGCTGCTTTTAAATCTCACCCAGCGAAAATTCGAACCCCCTATTCACCTGATCGCCTCCAGCAACATCGAAATCACAACGTCTCAGCCGCTGGACTGGACGCTGGACGGCGAGCAGATGAAAGGTGAAAAAACATTTTCCATTTGCAACCTCCATCGCGCTGTAAGGATCATCGTCCCATCGCAGCCCGCTAATGAACTGCTGTCCGAATAAATAAACGCACTTCAAAGGGTCTGTCTCATTAAGAATAAAACCTCAAAAAAGCAACACAGCGGGACGGG
>JAEDIV010000187.1 GCA_016296675.1 Clostridia bacterium | reverse complement strand
GAGAGGGAGTGCGCTCCCTCTCCAAACCACACCCAGGGGTTTGTTGATGATCTGACCGCCGACAATCAGCGGTGTTTTTATATGTTTTTGCACTTGACCATGCAAAATGGGTATCAGTCAAAATAGTATACAAGACCCTTCGCAATGCCTTCGGCGAGGAGTTCCTGATATTCGGGCGTACCAAGAAGAACGTCCTCCTCGGGATTGCTCATATATCCAAGTTCGAGCAGGACAGCTGGCGTTGTCGACCAGTTGAGCGACATATAGCCATCATTAAGCTTGCACTCGCTGATTTCCGTTCCGGCAACTTCGCTTGTTCCAATGTAGATATAATCGCCGATTGCCTGGCTTTGAAGGTCCTTGCTTTTTGTGTAAACCAGGAAGCCGGTTTTCCGTTCATTGTCGCTGTTGTTGCAGTGAATCTGAAGTGCAATGTCGCATCCTGCTTCATTGAGCATTTTTGCGCGATCAATATTGTTGATTTTCACGTCGTTTGTGGTTCGCGTCATGACAACCGTCGCGCCAAGCGCTTCAAGCTTTTCTTTCAACTTCATAGATACGTCAAGCGTAACCTGATACTCCGGATTCTTCGTTTTTACGCCGATTACATAGCCGCTGTTGGCGTTTTTCGTCTTGGAAGAGCCCGGCGCAACCGGCAGCTGCGTAAAATCGCGGGTAATCTGATGGCCGGGGTTGATTCCTACGATAATGCCCTCCAGAGGAAGCACGCTTTCGTCCTCCAGCACTCTGACAATCAACGTAATGGGATCCATGGATTTTGCTTCGCAGTAAATCTCCGTGCGCCCCGCAGTGTGCGCGGTGATGATGCCGTTTTCGTCAACGGACGCAATCTGAGGATCCCTGCTTTCAAAGAAAACCTCGCGGTTGGTTGCATTGGCGGGATTGAACGCAACCGGGTAAGGCGCCGTTTCACCGGGCAGCAATGACTCAAAGAAGGCGTCGTTTACAAGGGATTTGAGCGCTACATACTTGACCTTTACGCTCTTCTCAGTCACAATTCCGTTGACTGACCTTGCGCCGATGATTGCCGTTCCCTCTTTTATTCCGGTTACATTTCCGTACTCGTCAACTGTTGCAACTTCCGGCTTTTCGCTGTAGTAAGTAAGCTCCTTGTATTTTGCATCGTCAGGTTTCACGGTAACGGGAATCGGTTTTGTTTCCCCGACCGCTACATAGAATGAATCTGTAATAGAAAGCGAGGATACAGGCTTGTAGCATTCAATCGTCACGCTTTCTGAGATTCCGTTGAGCGAAGTAACCGTAATCTCGCAGGTTCCCGCGCGAAGCGCTTTGATTTCGCCCTTCTGGTTAACGGAAATCGTTTTTTCGTCAGAGCTGACATATTTAAGGGGCGACTGCGCAGCCTTCTCGGGATAGATGGTGCACACAATCTTCGCCGTGTCCTTTACAGCAAGATCTTCAGGCGCGTCAAGCGTTATGGATTCGGGAAGATAATAGCCCGAAACCAACGCTTCCGCCTGCTTTTCATTTGCGGTCGATACGGTAATCGTCGCACTGCCTGCTCCGATCAAAGTAACAAGGCCGTCCGAATTCACTGTCGCTACATTTTCATCCGAAGAGGTCCAGACAAGCGCAGCGCCGGCTTCCTTCGGCGAAACAACACCAGACAGCGCAAACTCAACAGGACCGTTTGTGAGCTCAGCGGAAAGTTCGAAGGAAGACTGCGTTTTTCCGTTATACTCGATTTTTATGCTTTTCGCATTGGGTACGAGCGTAAGATCGACCGTAGCGGTAAGACCTGTTTCTTCATGCTCGGCAGTCAGCGTAAAGCTGATCGCGCTTTTCACATCGCTTGTTTTCAGTTTCTTGGCAGTGCTGATGCGGGCCGCTTTGGAATTGGAAACACTCCATTCGCATTCCACTTTCTCGCCGTTGAGCAAGGCAGAAATCGGATAATAAGCCTCCTCGCTCAGAAGGCCGCTTTCAGGAAGTCCCGTGATGACAAACGTATCTTCGCCGCTGTTTTCACCGGCCGCCGAAAAGAGCATCAGCACAGATATAACCGCTGCCAGCAGAATAACCATTCTTTTCATAGACGAAAACCCTCTCTCCAAACCGGATTTCCTCCGGCGCAAACATGATCCATTTCTCAAAATAGTATATCGGAAAGAAAAAAAATTGTCAAGAAAGGCGCAATTCTGTATGCTGTATGCATTTGTCTGCTTCCTTGCCCTTTCGGATTTTACGCTGAGCATGCAGAAACGAAAGACAGCGGCTGATCCAAAATACAGCCGTTCCAAATGGCACACGCAGCATTCGGAACGGCTGTTTATTATTGTTTTTTCTTTCTCGTCAGCGCAATAATACCGATGACGATGATGGAAATCAGCTGCAAAATCGCGCCGATTGTATAGATCATCAGTGCATAGCGCGCGCCGATTGTCAGCTGCGCGGCAACGGCAGCCATCCACATGAACACGCAAAACGCGCCGTAAGCCCACACTTTAAGCTTCCAGATAATGAAATATATCCCGGCTGCAAGGCTGGATGCAGGCACGGCATAGATAAACATCAGCCACTTTTTGGGCGTTTCCTGCGCAAAAAGCAAAAGCGATGTAAACATCACAATCGCAATCAGCCAGATAATGCTTTGCGTGATGATCATCAAAAAGGTTCTGTCGGCAAGCCGGGTATATCTTTCCTTCTTTACAGGCGTATTCTTTTCATCCGTTTTCCCGATCATCTCGTCGATGGAAACAGAATACATTTCCGAAAGCTGAACCATCACCTGAAGATCCGGGATTCCTTCGGCTCGCTCCCACTTGGAAATGGATTTGTCTGAATAATTCAGTTTTTCCCCAAGTTCTGCCTGTGTAAGGCCGTTTTCGCGGCGAAGGCGCGCAAGGTTCTGCGCCAGAGTTTCTTTCCAGTTTGCGGTCATATGCGTGTGTACTTCCTTAAAATTCGTATCTCTACCCAGAGTAGAACATGATTATGCTTTTTCTACCGGGAATATCCCCTTTCTATTTTAC
This sequence comes from Clostridia bacterium, assembly GCA_016296675.1. Lineage (GTDB taxonomy): Bacteria > Bacillota > Clostridia > Christensenellales > Aristaeellaceae > SFHK01. Next base: position 994 of record JAEDIV010000187.1, on the reverse strand, counting down.
ACTTTCTGCGTTAAAAATCAAGGTCCCCTGCTCCGGCTTTATGAAAAACACCCTTCTACAAAAGGTAGAGCGCATCCGTTCGTCAGTAGGGTGCAATTCTTCATTTTTCGGTTTATACTTTTTTCATACTCATTTTCCGGAGGAAATGCTATGAAAAAGGATAAGCTGTATGTGCTGGGCGATTCCATTGCCCGCGGCGTTTTATTTGATGATAAGACAAATGCCTACACCCTGTGCCGAAACACCTTTGATACGCTGCTCAGAAGCACAGGCGTAAAAGTATTCAATTATTCCAAAATGGGCATGACGAGTTCAGATGCGCTCCATATGATTCAAAAATGCCCATCCGATGAAAACGCTGTCGCCGCCATTGAATTCGGCGGAAACGATTCCGACCTCAACTGGGACGCTGTCGCAGCTTCCCCGGATATCTACCACGAAGCCGCCGTATCCATCGAAACCTACGAAGAAAACATAAAGCGCCTTGTATCAGAAGTCCGGTCTCTGGGCATGCATCCTGTAATTGTAACGCCCCTGCCTCTGTCCGCAGACAAATTCTTCCGTTTTATAACGCAAAACCGCGACAAAAATGCCGTCATGGCATACCTGAAAAGCGAGCAAAGCATCTACCGATGGCAGGAGCGCTATGCACTTGCAGCCATCCGCGCCTCTCACGATGCATCCTGTCCCCTGCTCGACTTAAGGAGCCTGTTTTTAAATCATCTGGACTTTGATGCACTCATCGGTCCTGACGGCATGCATCCAACGGAAAAAGGCTATCAGATCATTTCTCAGGCAGTTCTGAATGCATGGCAAAACGGAATCACACAATACAGAATAAGCATTGTATCCTGAAAAAATCACCCGTGAACATTCTATCGCTTACATATTATTCATCCAAATTAACACAATGCAAAAGAGAACGGAATTTCTTCCGTTCTCTCAGATCATCAACAAACCTCCGGGAGAGGTATGGAGAGGGAGATAACTTCCT
>JAEDIV010000186.1 GCA_016296675.1 Clostridia bacterium | reverse complement strand
TATATCGATGCTGCGGTAAAACAATCCCTCAGTCAAAAATCAGAAGATTTTTGACAGCTCCCTTTACACAAGGGAGCCTCGGGCGCTCCCGCACCAGTGCAGTAATCATAAATTTAGAAAAGCGGATATTATGAATATAGTTATTAGCTTTTCTGATAGAGAAAATGGTAATTGCGAAAGCATTTCAAAATTCATTTCCTCCAACAAGGATTCCGTTATCCATTTTAGGGATTTGGATGTACACGACTGTAGCGGTTGCAACTATGAATGCTTTGACGGATATTGTAAATATCACCAAGATGATATATTCAGTCTTTATGAGAAAACACTTCACTGTGACAAAATCTTTTTGATTGTACCTATGTATTGCGGTAATCCTTCATCCCTCTATTTGAAGTTTATTGAGAGAGGGCAAGATTTCTTTATGCATAATGGGGAACAGTATGAAACTTTCGTTTCAAAACTGTACATTATTGGTATTTATGGCGATAAGGATAAGACCCCTGACTTCATTTCAAGCCTTGCTAAATGGTTTGATGGTATTCCATCTAAAAATCATATTTGGGGTATTGAAAGACATAGATACAATCAAAAGAGAACAGATAATATATTGGATGTTGAAGAGGTAAGGAATTTGATAACTTGCTTTGTTCAGCAGTAACAAATTTCAATTTATCGAATTGCTCCGCAGGAACGATACCGAGCGGGTCAGGGCAGTAACGAATCGTACCGCACCAAGCACGAATCGTCAGCGGCGGCTCGCCGCCAAATTCCAATTTGTCAAACAGACAAACAAAAAACCGACCTATGAAATGAATCACAGGTCGGTTCTTTGTTATCTTACGGGCTATGCCGCAAGATGGAATTTGCAAAACTCAATTATGCCTTGCCAGCGCAGCCGAGAACGTTTACGAGCTTGTGCTTTACGATCTCCTTGATGTTGGCGCGGGCGGGCTTGAGGTACTGGCGGGGGTCAAAGTGATCCGGATGCTCGCAGAAGTACTTGCGGATGCTGCCGGTCATGGCGAGACGCAGGTCGGAGTCGATGTTGATCTTGCAAACTGCGCTGCGGGCCGCTTCGCGGAGCTGCTCCTCGGGAATACCGACTGCGTCGGGCATCTTGCCGCCGTTTTCGTTGATCATCTTTACGAATTCCTGGGGTACGGAAGAGGATCCGTGCAGAACGATCGGGAAGCCGGGGAGGCGCTTGGTGACTTCTTCAAGAATGTCGAAACGGAGGGGCGGGGGAACGAGGATGCCCTTCTCATTGCGGGTGCACTGAGCGGCAGTGAACTTGTAGGCGCCGTGGCTGGTGCCGATGGCGATGGCGAGAGAGTCTACGCCGGTCTTGGCAACAAACTCTTCAACCTCATCGGGACGGGTGTAGGAAGCGTCTGCGGCGCTTACGTTAACCGCGTCTTCGATGCCGGCCAGACGGCCGAGTTCGCCTTCAACAACTACGCCGTGGTCGTGAGCGTACTCAACAACCTGACGGGTGAGCTTGATGTTGTCTTCAAAGGAATGATGGCTGCCGTCGATCATGACAGAGGAGAAACCGCCGTCGATGCAGCTTTTGCAAAGCTCGAAGGTATCGCCGTGATCGAGGTGTACGCAGATGGGAAGATCAAAGCCGGCGGTTTCTTCCGCGTCGATGATGGCGGCTTCGATGAGCTTCATAAGATAAGCATGCTTGGCATACTTGCGGGCGCCGGAGGAAACCTGAAGAATCAGGGGAGCCTTCTCTTCAATGGCGGCTTCGGTGATGCCCTGGATGATTTCCATGTTGTTTACGTTGAAAGCGCCGATGGCGTAGCCGCCTTCATAGGCCTTCTTGAACATTTCCTTGGAAGTTACGATAGACATGTGTAAGCATCTCCTTTTTGATAAGCATTGATGGTTCACACCTACCATAAATTATGCCTGATTTCCTGTTAAAAATCAAGCCGAAATTGACATCATCTGCAATTTGTGCTATATTTCTTTTAAACAGCGCATCTTTTTCGCTGCATGCGATCCGATTTTAAAACGATAAATCCATAAAAGCCGCTTGCGCAGAATTATTTTGCCTAAGCGGCTCGTTTAAAAGAAGGGAGCCGGATGCAAAGTGAAGTTCTGGTTTCACATTCATCCCAGCCGTGCAGAAGCCGTGACCCTCATGGAAAGAGCGGAAAGGCTCATTGAGAAGCATGCCTGCGCGCGCGTATTCAGCCCGGACGAAGCCGATTTTGCCATTGCCATCGGAGGCGACGGCACAGTGATTGCCGCAAGCCGCATGTCCGGAAAGCCGATCATCGGCATAAACGCCGGCACGCTCGGATATCTGGCAAAGATAGAGCCTGAAAACCTCGAAGCCTCTCTTGAAAAAATCATCAAAGGCGAATATACCCTCGAAAGCCGCATGACGCTTTCGGTATCCGCAGAGAATATGGGCGCTCAGATTGCGCTCAATGACGCGGCCATACTGACCCCCGGCGCAGGCGTCATCCGATTTACCGTGCATGTTGACGGAATCCCGCTCATGCGATATACCGCCGACGGTCTGATCGCCGCAACGCCGACCGGCTCGACCGGCTACAGCCTTTCCGCCGGCGGCCCGATCGTGGATCCGGCGAGCCAGTCAATCACGCTTACACCCGTTGCGCCGCACACGCTTGTCAACCGTGCGATCATCCTCTCCCCCGAAAGCCATATTACCATTGAATGTGAAAACAGAAGCATCCTCTCCGTCGACGGCAGCAAAACCGATGTGGACGCGGGCGCAAAGGTTGAAATCTGCCGTTCGCAAGAAACGGTCAAATTCGTATCCTTCGGCCGGGAAAGCTTCATTGAGCGCCTGCGTAAAAAGCTGAACTGACCTTTTGCCGCTCATGCATCGAAAACGACATTTTGATCACCTTTGCGCATATTCTGTCAGTCAGACATTGAATATACTGCCTGCATACGGTATGATGTACCCGTAAAGAAACAAAGGAGGAAAGAAAATGAATACCAATCCCGGATACAAAAAGAAATCGAACCTTCCCTTTTATCTCCGTCCCCCGGTCCTGATCACCGCTGCCGTACTCGTCCTCGTGATCATCTTCTTATCAGCGTTCTCGCCCGCTGTCACCGTTCCCACCGGCCACACCGGCGTTGTAACCACGTTCGGCCGCGTCGAAGATTATGTGCTGACCGAAGGCTTCCATCTTAAAAATCCCTTCCAGAAGGTCATCATGATGGACAACCGCGCTCAGCGCCAGACGCTCAAAATGTCCGCTTTCTCCTCCGACATTCAGCAGGTGGATGTAACCTGCACGGTCAACTACGCCATCGACCAGGTAAACGCGCAGAACCTGTATAAGAACGTCGGCGAAAACTATTACTTCAAGAAGATGGAAGCGCGCATCAAGGAATGCACCAAATCCGTTTTCACCCGCTACACCGCTGAAAAGCTGATGGAAGTCCGCAATACCCTCTCCAACCAGATTGAAGAGCTGCTCGCACCTGAAATGCTCGAAATCGGCATCCGCATTGAAAACATCTCCATCGAGGACGTCGACTTCACCGATGCCTTCACCGACGCCGTTGAAGCCAAGCAGGTCGCCCTTCAGAAGAAACTTAAGACCGAAACCGAGCAGGCCGAGCTTGTAAGCGTAGCCGAATCCACTGCCCAGCGCGACATCATTGCCGCCAAGGCAGACGCAGAAAAGCGCGAGATCCTCGCTCAGGCAGAAGCTGAAATCAAGAAAATCGAAGCTGATGCCGCGGCATACGCTGTAAAGGTTCAGGCGGAAGCGGAAGCCGCAGCCAACGAGCTGATCTCCAAGTCCCTGACCGACGCGCTCATCTCCTATACAGAAGCCAACAGATGGAACGGCGAACTGCCCCAGTTTGTCGGAAATGATACCATGCTGCCCATCATCAACCTCCCCGAAGCGGAATAATCAAATCGAATGCCCGAGAGCTGCCGAATTATCGGCAGCTCAGATCATCAACAAACCTCCGGGAGAGGTATGGAGAGGGAGATAACTTCCTC